>NZ_JBKICJ010000001.1:0-483404 GCF_046569675.1 Parvimonas pharyngis | reverse complement strand
AGAAACCTGACAATTAAAGAGAAATATATTTCTGGTCAAGCGACCAAGGGCATAAGGTGAATGCCTTGGCACTGAGAGCCGAAGAAGGACGTGATAAGCTGCGAAAAGTCTCGGGGAGGAGCAAATATCCTGTGATCCGTGAATGTCCGAATGGGGAAACCCACTTGAGCAAACCTCAAGTATCTTGTTGTGAATACATAGCAACAAGAGGGAATAGTTGGTGAACTGAAACATCTAAGTAGCCAGACGAAAAGAAAGAAAAAATTCGATTTTCAAAGTAGCGGCGAGCGAAATGGAAAGAGCCCAAATTAAGTCAATGAAGAAGAAGGATAGTAGAATGGTATGGGAAGACCAACCGAAGAAAGTGAAAGTCTTGTAAACGAAATCTAACTGATTCTGGCTTAGAAAGAGTAGCATGGGACACGAGAAATCCTGTGTGAATATAGGGGGACCACCCCCTAAGGCTAAATACTACTCAGTGACCGATAGAGAATAGTACCGTGAGGGAAAGGTGAAAAGAACCCCGGGAGGGGAGTGAAATAGAACCTGAAACCTTATGCCTACAAGCAGATAGAGTCTTAAGAGAGATGATATCGTACTTTTTGTAGAACGGGCCAGCGAGTTATGGTGTGCGGCAAGGTTAAGTAATGAAGTTACGGAGCCGTAGGGAAACCGAGTCTGAATAGGGCGGATAAGTCGTATGCCATAGACCCGAAACCAGGTGATCTATCCATGAGCAGGTTGAAGTGAAAGTAAAATTTCATGGAGGACCGAACCGGGTAGCGTTTAAAAGCTATCGGATGACTTGTGGATAGGGGTGAAAAGCCAATCGAACTTGGAGATAGCTGGTTCTCCTCGAAATAGCTTTAGGGCTAGCCTCAATTTAGTTTACAGGGGGTAGAGCACTGAATACCGTAGGGGTGTTAGACATTACCGAAAGTTATCAAACTGCGAATACCTGATAAATGATGATTGGGAGTCAGACTATGTGGGATAAGCTTCATAGTCAAAAGGGAAAGAGCCCAGACCACCAGCTAAGGTCCCTAAATATAGATTAAGTGGTAAAGGATGTTTTACTACTTAGACAACCAGGATGTTGGCTTAGAAGCAGCCATACATTTAAAGAGTGCGTAATAGCTCACTGGTCAAGTGGTAGAGCGCCGAAAATGAACGGGGCTAAAATCTAATACCGAAGCTGTGGACTAATTTAATTAGTGGTAGAGGAGCATTGTGTAAGGGGCGAAGCTAAGTTGGAAGACGAAGTGGACTTTACAGAAGAGAGAATGCTGGCATGAGTAGCGAAAAGGAGGGTGAGAATCCCTCCCGTCGAAAGCCTAAGGATTCCTGAGGAAGGCTCGTCCTCTCAGGGTAAGTCGGGACCTAAGCCCAGGCTGAAAAGCGTAAGCGATGGACAACAGGTTGAGATTCCTGTACTATCTTTGAATGTTTGAGAGATGTACTGACGCAGGAGGATATGTTGAGCGTGTGAATGGTAGAGCACGTCTAAGCAAGTAGGTAGAGAATAGAGGCAAATCCCTATTTTTAATATCGAGATGCGATGGGGAGCGAAAAATAAGTAGTGAAGCAACAGATTCCAAACTGCCAAGAAAAGGTACTATTGAGTGAGAAGATACCCGTACCAAAACCGACACAGGTAGGCAAGGAGAGAATCCTAAGACGCGCGGAAGAACCTTTGTTAAGGAACTCGGCAAAATGACCCCGTAACTTCGGGAGAAGGGGTACCATTAGATGTGAGATACTTTCGTATGGAGCATAGAGTGGTCGCAGAGAATAGGCCCAAGCAACTGTTTACCAAAAACACAAGTCTCTGCTAAATCGAAAGATGAAGTATAGGGGCTGACACCTGCCCGGTGCTGGAAGGTTAAGGGGAAATGTTAGAGCAATCGAAGCATAGAACTTAAGCCCCAGTAAACGGCGGCCGTAACTATAACGGTCCTAAGGTAGCGAAATTCCTTGTCGGGTAAGTTCCGACCCGCACGAAAGGTGTAATGATTTGGGCACTGTCTCAACAAAGGATCCGGTGAAATTGTAGTAGTCGTGAAGATGCGACTTACCCACGATAGGACGGAAAGACCCCGTGGAGCTTTACTGTAGGCTGGCATTGGAATTTGGTATTAAATGTACAGGATAGGTGGGAGACTATGAAGCGAGAGCGCCAGTTTTCGTGGAGTCGACGTTGGGATACCACTCTTTTGATACTAAATTTCTAACTTGATACTCTGAAACGAGTATAAGGACACTGTCAGTTGGGCAGTTTGACTGGGGCGGTCGCCTCCTAAAGAGTAACGGAGGCGTTCAAAGGTTCCCTCAGAATGGATGGAAATCATTCTAAGAGTGCAAAGGCAAAAGGGAGCTTAACTGCGACACCAACAAGTGGAGCAGATAGGAAACTAGGACTTAGTGATCCGGTGGTACCGAGTGGAAGGGCCATCGCTCAACGGATAAAAGCTACCCCGGGGATAACAGGCTTATCTCCCCCAAGAGTTCACATCGACGGGGAGGTTTGGCACCTCGATGTCGGCTCGTCTCATCCTGGGGCTGGAGTAGGTCCCAAGGGTTGGGCTGTTCGCCCATTAAAGAGGCACGCGAGCTGGGTTCAGAACGTCGTGAGACAGTTCGGTCCCTATCCATCGTGGGCGTAGGAAATTTGAGAGGAGCTGTCCTTAGTACGAGAGGACCGGGATGGACAGACCGCTGGTGTATCAGTTATCATGCCAATGGTAATGCTGAATAGCTAAGTCTGGAAGGGATAAGTGCTGAAGGCATCTAAGCACGAAGCCCCCCTCAAGATGAGATTTCCTGTTGCAGCAATGCAAGAGAGATTCGATACAGAAAATGTCGTAGATAGGTCAGAGGTGTAAAGGTGGCAACATCAAAGCTAACTGATACTAATAAATCGAAAGCTTGACCAGAAATATATACTCTTTAATTGGAGGGTATCAAACAGAAATATATTTTAAAAAAACAAACAAATAAGTATGGCTGTGATGGCTAGGAGGATACACCTGTTCCCATCTCGAACACAGAAGTTAAGCTCCTAAACGTCGAAGGTACTAGTACATCTCGTACTGGAAGAATAGAAAACAGCCAAACAAACCACTCGAAAGAATGGTTTTTTGTTTATTTAATGTTATTTATTTTTTTGACATTAAAATATTTAGTATGGCTGTGATAGCTAGGAGGATACACCTGTACCCATCTCGAACACAGAAGTTCATGACCTAACAGCAATCTATGATTGCGTCGTAGGTCAGATACTAAGAAACTCCATTTGTGAAACAAATGGTAAGTTTCGACAGTGAAAGCTCGGAGCTTAACAGCAAAAATTAAATTACAGTATGGCTGTGATGGCTAGGAGGATACACCTGTTCCCATCTCGAACACAGAAGTTAAGTTCCTAAACGTCGAAGGTACTAGTACATCTCGTACTGGGAGAATAGAAAACAGCCAAACTCCTAGGTAGCTCAATGGTGGAGCACCCGGCTGTTAACCGGTAGGTTGTGGGTTCGAGCCCCACCCTGGGAGCCAATGTGCCGGGGTGGCGGAACTGGCAGACGCACAGGACTTAAAATCCTGCGATGTTAACTCATCGTACCGGTTCGATTCCGGTCCTCGGCACCAGTTTTTTAGGCCCCATGGTCAAGCGGTTAAGACATCGCCCTTTCACGGCGGTAACCCGGGTTCGAATCCCGGTGGGGTCACCATTATATTCTTTTGTGGCGGAGTAGCTCAGTTGGCTAGAGCATGCGGTTCATACCCGCAGTGTCAGGGGTTCAAATCCCTTCTCCGCTACCATTTTTTTATTAGGTTGTATTTGGGCGCATAGCTCAGTTGGGAGAGCATCTGCCTTACAAGCAGGGGGTCATAGGTTCGAGCCCTATTGTGCCCACCAAATAAGGCCTGGTAGTTCAGTTGGTTAGAATGCTAGCCTGTCACGCTAGAGGTCGTGGGTTCGAGTCCCATCCAGGTCGCCAATAAATTTTTTTGCTGGTGTAGCTCAATTGGTAGAGCAACTGACTTGTAATCAGTAGGTTAGGGGTTCAAGTCCTCCCACCAGCTCCATATTTGCGGGAGTGGCTCAGTGGTAGAGCATCGCCTTGCCAAGGCGAGGGTCGCGAGTTCGAATCTCGTCTTCCGCTCCAAGAACTCAGAATTTATTCTGAGTTTTCTAATATGTGCCATTAGCTCAGCTGGATAGAGCGTTTGGCTACGGACCAAAAGGCCAGGGGTTCGAATCCTCTATGGCACGCCAAGTATGAATTACCAGATAAAAAAAGAGTCAAATATTATGTTGACTCTTTTTTTATTTTTATTTTTGGGTATATTAATATTGCTACTTTATTTACTAAAAAGTAAAACAATTACTTTAATTAGATAATAATATATATTATATTGAAAATATTATTTATATAATATTTAAATAAGATCATTTTTATGTTTTTTTAGTATAATATTTTATGTATTTTAGTCTATTTATATTGTAATTATTACACTTTTTTGATATAATTGTTAGGATACTATTTAAGGAGGCGAGTAAGATGAAACCAGTTATTGGAATTTCAGGTAATATTTTAATTAGTAAAGGTAATACTTTTTCTGGATATAGAAGATCTTATGTCAATCAAGATTATGTTGAAGCTATATTAAGAGCAGGTGGTATTCCTTTCATTATACCATTTAATGAAGATTTAGAAAGTATAAGAGAAATGGTAGAACATGTAGATGGAGTAATTTTATCAGGTGGACATGATGTTAATCCATATAATTATGGAGAAGATCCATTATTAAAAATAGGGGAAGTTTTCCATGAAAGAGATGTTTTTGATATGGAAATTTATAAAACAGCTGTTAAATTTAATAAGCCTGTGTTTGGTATTTGTAGAGGTTTCCAAATTATTAACGTTGTTAATGGAGGATCTTTATATCAAGATTTATCTTATGCTGATTTTGTTAAATTAAAACATGATCAACAAGATAATCCAAGTCAAGCAACTCATTCTGTTAGTTTTGAAGAAGGAGCATTCTTAAGAGAAATTTTGGGTGAAGAAAATAAAGTTAATAGTTTCCATCATCAAATATTAAAGGATGTTGCACCTGGATTTAAGGTTGTTGCTAAGAGTCCAGATGGGGTTGTAGAATCTATTCAAAAAATTACAGAAGATTGTTTTGTAGTTGGTGTTCAATGGCATCCAGAAATGTTGTCAGTAAAATATGAAGATTCTCAAAAAGTTTTTGACGAATTTGTAAAAGAAGTTGAAAAAAGAAAAAGTAAATAGTTTTTAGTTTTTTAACTATGAAAGGGGAATTATTTCAATGGATAAGAAAAAATTAGGATTTTGGTCAATAGTACTTTTGACTATAAATTCAATTATTGGTACAGGTATATTTTTATCACCTGGTAGTGTTGCTAAATCAGCAGGTACTAAAGCACCACTGATTTATATTGTAGCTGCTATTTTTACATCTATGCTTGCTATTACTTTTGCTTCTGCTGCTAAGTATGTATCAAAAGGTGGAGCGGCTTATGCATATTCAAAGGCAGCTTTTGGAGATTCTCTAGGACAATATGTTGGTGTTACTAGAGTTATTGCTGCAAGTATAGCTTGGGGAACAATGGGAACATTTGTTGTTAGAACTACATTAAAAATATTTGGTTTTGATTCTGCTAATTTAACTTATGTTACTATTGGATTTTTAGTTTTGATGATTATTTTATTATTAATTAATATTTTTGGAACAAAATTATTAACTATAATTAGTGATATTTCAACAATAGGAAAAGTTTTAGCTTTAGTTGTTACTATTATAGCCGGTGTTGCTATTTTAGCTTATACTGGAACTTCTCATATTTCAGAATTAAGTTTATTAAAAGCTAAAGATGGAACTCCATTAATTAAAGAAATGACAGCTACTACTTTTGTAACAGCTGTAATCGCAGCATTCTATGCATTTACAGGATTTGAATCTGTTGCAAGTGGTTCACAAGATATGGAAGAACCTGAAAAGAATTTACCAAAGGCTATTCCTTTAGCTATTGGTATTATAGCTGCTATTTATTTCGGAATTATATTAGTTGGTATGCATCTTAATCCAGTTGCATTAGTACAATCAAATGAAGTTGTTGTTCTAGCTTCAATCTTTACAAATCCTATATTAGAAAAAGTTGTTATTATTGGAGCATTAGTTTCTATGTTTGGTATTAATGTTGCTGCTTCATTCAGTACACCACGTGTATTAGAAGCTATGGCTAAAGAAAAACAAGTTCCTGAAATTTTTGCAAAAAGATTATCAAATGATTTACCATTACCTGCATTCTTATTTACAGCTATATTTGCTATAATTATACCATTAAGCTTTAGATATGATTCAACAAGTATTACGATTATAAGTTCAATTTCACGTTTTGTTCAATTCTTAATCGTACCTATAGCAGTTGTAATTTTCTTCTATGGAAAATCAAAAGAACCTGTTTTAGATTCAAAGAAGAATATGGTAGCAGACGTTATTATTCCTATAATAGCATTATTACTTACTATCTTACTTCTTGTTAAATTTGACTGGAAAGGACAATTTTCAGTTAAAGATAGCACAGGTGCTGTAGTAACTAATGTTAAAGCTATTGTATCAATGATAGTTGGATATGTTGTTTTACCAGCTATTATGTTTATTTATTCTAAAACTAGAAAAGAAAGTAAGTAATAAATAAGATATTAAAATTAGAAATTATAGAGAAGAATCTTTTCTTCTCTATTTTTTATTATTTTTTTATGGTAAAATATTAATAGAGGTGATTTTTATGAAAAATAAATTTATTAATATAAGAACTTATCTAGATAAGATATTTGTTATATTATTAATATCTATTTTAAGTTTAAATTTTGTTTCAAAAATTTCTTTTGCAGACGATAATTTTGATAGAGCAAATAGAATTTATGATATGGACTATAAATCTTTCTTTATAGGAAATATTATAGAAGACTCAGATGGTAAGTTTAAAGTTAAAGCGACTACAATTTTTCTTGGAGAAAATATTGATGAAATTGAAGTTCCTAAATTTACTGAATATAGCTATAGTAGATTAGTTCCTGCAAAAGGAGATTATTTTGTTGGGATACTAAAGAAAGATAATACATTAGATTTAACATGGATTTTTAAAGCCACATCTGGTAATTATGAAACTCTATATTTAGCAAACGATAAAGATCCTAATAATGCAGAAGTTAAATTATTCCAGAATATGATAAATAAGGGAGAGTATGTCCCTAATCTTGATGAAATTGAAAAAAATAAAAGATTGGAAGCAAATAAGTATACAAAACCTAAGGATGATTTTACTAAGAACTATGATGAATTAACTGAAGAAGAAAAGAAGGAAAGAATAAAAGCTGTTAATGAAAAGTCAGAAAAAGATTATAAACAAAGAATGGAGACAATTTCAAATTTTATTAGTAACCCTGTAATGTTAATTGTTCCAGGAGTTTTAATGTTATTAATAATATATGTTGTTCGTTCAAGAAATAAATTTAAAAAAGAAATGGAAGATCGTTTTGATGAATACGACGATGATGAATCAGAATAATACAATAAATAGTGATGTAGAAGCTAAAAAGCTACTAAATTTTAGCATTAAATTCTCATATTCTTTACTTTATAATGGTGCAGAAGTTTATAGAGTAGAAGATAGTATTAATAGAATTTGTAAATCTTTTAAAAATATTAAAGCAGTTAATACTTTTGCTTTGAGTAATATGGTTATGATTTCCTTTGTGTATAATGAAACGAATTATACTAGTATGAGAAGATTAAATGATACCGCTAAAAATTTAGAGAAGATATCCATGTTGAATGAACTTTCCAGAAGTATTGTTTCTGGAAAAGTAAATATTGATGATGGATTTAAAGAATTGAAAAATATAAAAAATAAGAGTTCATATAGCAATTTTACTAAAATTTCATTAGTAACATTATCAGCTCCGTTCTTGGCATTTATTTTTGGAGGTACTATAGTCGATTTTATTCCTGCTTGCTTAGCTATGTTTGTTGAAATGTTAATCTTAGTATATATAGAAAAAGCTAGATTACCTTCATTTTTAACAACATTTTTATCGGCAAGTGGTGTTGCTCTTTTTGTTATGACTATGTCTAAAATTGTAAGTATAGCAAATATATCAAGTATTATGATAGCGTCAATCGTGCCTTTATTTCCTGGAATTCAGATAACAAATGCAATGAGAGATATTTTATCTGGAGATATTTTATCTGGGATAATTGGAATAATGTCTGCAATATTTACTGCGGTTTCTATTGCGGTTGGAGTAGTTTTAGTTCTTAGAATTTTTGGATAGGAGTTTTTATGGATTTATTTTTAAATGTTATATGTGCTATTGTTTCAAGTATAGCATTTTCGATATTTTTTATTGTTCCAAAAAAAGCAATTGTATATTGTACAATAACAGGGACAATCAGTTGGATTGTTTACTATTTTTGTAGTAAACATTTTGGAAATGCAGTTAGCAATTTAATAGCTTCAGTAGTTGTCGGACTATTTGCTGAATATTTTTCTGTAAGACTTAGACTTCCATCAACAGTATTTTTATATATAGGAATTGTCATGTTAGTTCCAGGTTATAGAATGTATCGCACTATGGAATATTTTGCAAAAAACGAGTATCTACTAGCTTTAAATAGTGGTATCAGCACTGTTATTCATGCATGCTCTATAGCAATAGGAGTTTTAATATCTGCAGTTTTTTCTAAATCAATTAAAAGAGTTAAATTTGATAGAGTTAATAAAATAAATGAGATTACAGATAAAATTGGAGAGTTTTCAGATAAATAGTATTAATTTTTTATATAAAATCAACTTTTTTATGAATTGATTTCTTAAAAGGTTGATTTTTTTTACTAAATAATGTATAATACTTAATGTTGTTTTATGGGAGTAGATGAGTTCTGGTGTGCTCTCTGGTCTTCAAAACCAGCGTAAGGAGTTTGTAGCTTCTTAGGTGGGTTCGATTCCCACATATTCCCGCCAATTTTTTTTATAAAATGTGATTTAACACTTGACTATTATTGTACAATGAAGTATAATTAGTTCGTGATATTATTAAATAAATGGAGGTATTATTATGTCAAACTTAAAAAAATTACAATCAAAACAATTAGATGAATTTTTTGAAGCTATTCTTATGTTAAAAAGCAAAGATGATTGTTATGCATTCTTTGAAGATGTTTGTACTTTACGTGAATTAAATTCTATTTCTCAAAGATTAGAAGTTGCAAAACTTTTAAAAATTAGAAAAACATACAATGAAATAGAACTTGAAACTGGAGCATCAACTGCTACAATTAGTAGAGTAAATAGATCTTTGCAATTTGGCGCTGAAGGATATGAATTAGTTCTTGATGCTTTAATTGCAAAAGATTTAAAAGGAAAAAAATAATTAAGAAAATTAAGTGAGATACTATTTTAAATAGTATCTTTTTTATTTAAAAGTTTTTTATTATTGAAATAATAAGTTTACAATGATATAATATAATTGTTAAAATTTAAAAATTTTAGGGGGTATTATTATGATTAATGAAAGAATTAGTAAGTTGAGAAAAATGATGGCTAAAAGAAATATAGATGCCTATATTGTACCTAGCTCAGATCCTCATCAATCAGAATATTTAGCTGATTATTACAAAACAAGAGAATTTATAACAGGCTTTACAGGTTCAGCTGGTACTGCTGTTATTACAACAAAGAAATCAGGATTATGGACTGACGGAAGATATTTCATTCAAGCTGCAAAAGAATTAGCAGTTGGAGAAGTTGAATTATATAAAACAGGATTACCAGAATCAATTTCTATTGAAGAATTCTTATTACAAGAATTTCCAAATAGAGGAAAAATTGCATTTGATGGTAATAATACTTCTGTTGCTGAATATGAAAATTTAATTAAAAAATTACCTAATTTTGAATTTATAACAGATGTTGACTATGTTGGAGAAATTTGGAATGAAGAAGGTCGTCCAGCAAGTCCAGATAGTAAAGTATATATCTTTGATGAAAAATATGCTGGAGAGTCAACTTCTGATAGATTAGCTAGATTAAGAGCTATGATGAAAGATAGAGGAATTGACTATCATTTCATCGGATCATTAGATGATATTGCATATGTTTTAAATATTAGAGCGAATGATGTTCAATGTAACCCAGTTGTTATTTCATACCTTTTAGTTTCTGATAAGGCTTGTAATTTATATATTGATAAATCAAAATTATCTGAAGAAGTTGCAAATTACTTAAAAGAAAATAATGTTAGTATTAAACCATATGAAGTTATAGGAAGAGATGTTTCTGATATTGAAGCAAGAAAAACTTTATATTTAGAACCAAGAAAAACAAATGTAGCAGTTTATTCATCAATTGCAAGAGGTGTTAATATTGTTACAGGAACAAATCTTACTTCATTAATGAAATGTCATAAAAATGAAATAGAAATTAAGAATACTAAAAATGCTTACATTAAAGATGGTGTTGCTTTAGTAAGATTCTTAAATTGGTTAGAAACTGGAATTCCAACAGGAACTATAACAGAAATGATAGCTGCTGAAAAATTATTAGAATTTAGAAAACAACAAGACTTATTTATAGAAGATAGTTTTGAATCAATTTCTGCTTATGGTGCAAATGCTTCAATGCCACATTATAAACCAAGTCATGAAAACCCTGTAAAGGTTGAACCTAGAGGATTATATTTAATTGATAGTGGTGGACATTATTTAGATGGAACAACTGATATTACAAGAACAATTGCTGTTGGTAAATTAAAAGAAGAAGAAATTTACCACTATACTCTTGTTTTAAAAGCTCATATTAATTTAATGGAAGCTAAATTCTTAGAAGGAACTAATGGTGGATATTTAGATGCATTTACTAGATATTGCTTATGGAAAAATAGAATTAACTTCAATCATGGTACTGGACATGGTGTTGGTCACGTATTAAATGTTCATGAAGGACCACAAAGAATAGCAACTGCTGGAAATGAGTATCCAATGGAAGTTGGAATGGTTACTTCAGATGAACCAGGTATCTACATTAGTGGAAGCCATGGTATTAGAATTGAAAGTATAATGGTTTGTGTTGAAGATGAAATGACTGAATTTGGACAATTCTTAAAATTTGATAATTTAACAGTTGTTCCAATTGATACAAGACCAGTTGATAAATCATTATTAAGTGATGATGAAATTGCTTGGTTAAATGATTATAATAAAATGTGTTATGAAAAATTATCTCCATATTTAAGTGGACATGATTTAGAATACTTAAGAGAACAATGCAAGGAAATTTAAGAGAATTTGATATAAATTACGAATTAAAAAAACTACCAGATTTACCTGGAGTTTATATAATGTATGATAAGGATGACAATATTATATATGTTGGGAAGTCTGTTTCTTTAAAAAATAGAGTTAGGTCATATTTTACTACTAATCATAAGTATAAGAAAGTTCAAGCTATGGTAGAACATATTCATAGATTTGAATATATAATTGTTAATAATGAAACTGAAAGTTTAGTTTTAGAAGCAAATTTGATAAAAAAAAATAGACCAAAATATAATATTAACTTAAAGGACGATAAGCAGTATCCTTATATAAAGATTACAAATGAAAAATTTCCAAAAATTTTAAAAGTTAGAGATGTAAAGGATGATAAGGCTCAATATTTTGGGCCTTTTCCTACAATTTCAGACTTAGAAAAATTAATGGAATTATCTATATTAATTTATAATATTAGAGATTGTAAATTAAATTTTGACAGGGGAAAGTTTTTACAAAGACCTTGTATGAGCTATTATTTGGAAAGATGTTCAGCTCCATGTACTCAAAATATAGATAGAGAAAATTACAATAATGATGTAAAAAAAGTTATTAAATTTCTTTCTGGAGATACTTCTGAAATTAAAGAAATTTTGCTTAATAAGATGAAAGAAGCCTCTGTAAAAGAAGAGTATGAACTTGCGATTAAATACAGAGATTTTTTGAGTGAATTAGATTATTTATTTACAAAACAAATATTTAACATAAAGAAATTTAAAGAATATCATTTGATTTCGTATGCATATGTTGAAAATATATTGGTAGTTGCAATTTTTATTGTAAATGACGGTCTTGTAATAGATAGAAAGCATTTTATTGTTGAAAACAATCTAGACTTAGAGTTTGAAGAATTATTTTCAAATGTAATTAGACAATTTTACATAAGTCATCATAATAAGGTTAAAGAAATATATATTGATTATTCAGATGATAGATTTTTAAATGAGATATCTTTATTTTTATCAAAAATTTTTGATGAAAATTCAATTTCGGTTAAAAATCCTAAAAAAGGTGTAAAATTTGAACAAATTAAGATTTTACAAAAGAATGCAAAAGAAATTTTAACTAAACATATTTTTGATAGTAAAAATATTAATATAAAATATTTAGAGGCAATTAACTATTTAAAGAATATTTTAGATATTGAAACTCTTAACAGAATAGAATGCTATGATATTTCAAATATTTCTGGTGATTTTAATGTTGGAAGTATGGTAGTTTATAAAAATGGATTTAAGAGTTCAAAAGATTATAGAAAGTTTAAAATAAAAACTGTTGTAGGTCAAGATGACTATTCTAGTCATAAAGAGATGCTTACAAGAAGATTTAACAGGTTTTTAGATGAAAAAATAAATTCTATTGGAAGTAGTTTTTCTGAAATGCCAGATCTTATTTTAATGGATGGTGGTAAGGGGCATGTTAATGTAGCAAAAGAAGTTCTTTTGGAGAAAAACCTAAATGTTCCTGTTATAGGACTTGTTAAAAATGATAAGCATAGAACAAAAGGAATAATTTTTGAAGATAATTATATCGAGCTAGATATAAATACAAATATATATAGATTTTTATTTGATATTCAAGAAGAGGTTCATAGATTTGCTATTAATTATCATAGAAGTTTGCAGAATAAAAAATTACAAAATTCAATTCTTGATGAAATTAAAGGTGTTGGAGAAATTAAGAAGATAAAACTTTTATCTCATTTTGGAAATGTTTCTGCGATTAAAAAGGCAAGTATAGATGAACTTATGACTGTTGATAAAATGGATAAAAGAACGGCAAAAAATATATTTGAATTTTTTAATAATGAGGGATAGTATGGAAAAAAGTGTTCTATTAAAAGATTTAGTTGAAAAACTAGAGCTTGAAATTGTATATAAAAGTGATGATTATGATAATATTGAAATAAAATTTAATGAATTTAATAGACCTGGTCTTCAACTAAATGGCTTTTTTGATACATTTCCATATCAAAGAATTCAAATAATTGGACAACCAGAACATGAATACTATGATAAACATTTACCATTTGATGAAAGAAGAAATGTTTTTGATAAATACTTTTCTTATCCAATACCCGCTTTAATTTATAGTTATAATATTAATGTACCTTATGAAGTTTATTCATTAGCAAAAAAACATAATAGAACTATTTTAAGAGTTGACTATGGAACAACAAAATTAATTTCTAAAATGAGTGATTTCTTAGAATATGCTTTAAGTGAAGAAATTAGAATTCATGGGGGATTACTAGAAGTTTTTGGTATGGGCATATTAATAATAGGTAAAAGTAGTATTGGAAAGAGTGAAACGGCATTAGAACTTATTGCTCGTGGTCATAGATTGGTAGCAGATGATGCTGTTGATATAAAAAAAATTGACAATAAACTATATGGACAGTCTCCTGAAAACATTCGACATTTTCTGGAAATTAGAGGTTTAGGAATTTTAGATATTGAAAGATTATACGGTTCAGGAGCGATAAAAAGATCTACTGATATTGATTTTGTTATTGAACTCGAAAACTGGGTTGAGGATAAAGAATATGATAGATTAGGTCTTGATGATAAATATAAAAATATATTAGGAATAGAAATTCCTCATATTGTTATTCCAGTTAAACCGGGTAGGAATATAGCCTTAATAGTAGAGGTTGCAGCAAGAAATATACGCCAAAAGATGTATGGTTATAATGCTGCTGAGGAACTAACTAAAAGAATAATGGAAGAAATTAATAATAAATCGAATTAGGTGGTAATTATGTTATTTAGTAAATTGAATTGTGTTGTAAAATATGATGAGCCATTAAAAAATCATACAACATTTCAAATTGGTGGTAAATGTATTGCTCTTATCGAACCAAAAAAGGTAGAAGATATAATTGAAGCAATAAAAATTTGTAGAGAAAATAATCTAAAATTTTTCGTTATAGGTAATGGATCTAATTTATTAGTTCCAGATGATGGCTATAACGGAGTTATAATTAAAATAAAAAGTGAATTTTCAAATATACAAGTTGAAGGAGAATGTTTAATTGCTCATTCTGGAGCGAAACTATCAGAAGTTTACACAGTTGCATATGAAAACTCTTTAACTGGATTTGAATTTGCTTCTGGGATTCCAGGAACAATAGGTGGAGCGATTTTTATGAATGCTGGAGCCTATGGTGGAGAAATGAAAGATATAGTTGAATCTGTTGAAGTGCTAGATCTTGATAATTATGAAGTAAAAGAATTAAAAAATGAAGAATTAGATTTCTCTTATAGAAAAAGTATAATTCAAAGAAAAAATTATATAGTTTTAACTATAAAATTAAAATTAAAAAAAGGAAATAAAGAAGAAATAAAAGCTGTTTATGAAGATTTAAGGGAAAAAAGAAATTCAAAACAACCTTTAAACTTTGGTTCTGCCGGAAGTACTTTTAAAAGACCTGAGGGACATTTTGCTTCAAAATTGATTGAAGATGCTGGACTTAAAGGATATCATATAAATGATGCATGGGTTTCTGAAAAACATTCCGGATTCATTGTAAATAAAGGCAATGCAAGTTATAAAGAAGTTATGGAACTTATTGAGTATGTTCAAAAAGTTGTTTTTGAAAAATTTGAAGTCAAATTAGAGACTGAGGTAAGAATATTAAAGGATTAGATTATGGAAGCAGTTATTATTACAGGAATGAGTGGAGCAGGAAAGACATTAGCATTAAACCATTTTGAAGATATGGGATATTATTGTATGGAAAATCTTCCTCCAAAATTTATTGTAGATTTTGTAGAACTTATAAATAATTCTACAAAAGGAATTGAAAATTTAGCAATAGTTGTTGATGTAAGAGCTAGATTTTTTGAAGATTTATCAGAAACAATTCAAAACTTAAAGAAAATGGATTGTGAGTTAAAAGTTCTATTTTTAGATTCTAGTGATAGAACGCTTATTAACAGATATAAAGAATTAAGACGACCACATCCGGTAAATCCAAAGGGTAATCTTTCTGAGTCTATACAATTAGAAAGAGAAATGTTAAGTGATATAAAAGATAAATCAGATATAATTATTGATACCACAAGATTAACCGCTAGTAGTTTTAGAAACAAATTAAATACTCTATTTTTTAATGGGAATAAAAAAGATTTAGTTATAAATATAGAATCTTTTGGATTCAAAAATGGTATACTTGTTGAAGCGGATTTAGTTTTTGATGTTAGATTTTTACCTAATCCATATTACCTTGAAGATCTTAAAGATTTTAATGGAACAAATGAAGAAATAAAGAACTTTGTAATGAGTTTTGAAGACTCAAAAATATTTTTAAATAAAATTGTAGATTTGTTGGAATTTTTAATTCCAAAGTATAAAACTGAAGGGAAAACTATGTTGACAATAGGTGTAGGATGTACCGGAGGAAAGCACCGTTCAGTTTGCCTAGCTGAAGAATTATTTGCTGAACTTAAAAAAAGACATTCTAATGTTAATATTGCACATAGAGACGATAGATTATGGTAGAGGATTTAAAAATTGTGACGATTGGAGGAGGAACAGGTAGTTCTACTCTTCTAAAAGGATTAAAAAAATATTTTAAAGATATTACCGCAATTGTAACTGTTGCTGATGATGGTGGAAGTTCTGGAATGCTTAGAGATGATTTAGGAGTTATACCACCTGGAGATATTAGAGCTTGTTTGATTTCTCTTGCTAATACTGAAAAATCTATGGAAAAGTTGATGAAATATAGATTTAAAGAAGGAAATTTAAAAGGTCAAAGTTTTGGAAATTTATTTCTAGTTGCAATGGCTGATATATATAAGGATTTTATGCTTGGAATACAAGAAACTTCAAATATTTTAGCAATAACTGGGAAAGTTTTACCAGTTACTTTAGATAATATAAAATTATTTGCAGAACTTGAAAATGGAGAAATAATTGAGGGAGAAAGTAATATTACTGCTTTGAATTTAGAAGATGAAAATAGTAGTAGAATAAATAGAGTTTTTATTTCTCCAAAATATGCAAAACCGCTTAATGAAGTTGTTCACGAAATCTACAATTCTGATGTAATTTTAATAGGTCCGGGAAGTTTATATACTTCTGTAATTCCAAATCTATTAATTTCTGAAATAAGTGAAGCATTAACTAATACCAAAGCAAAAATTTGCTTTATTTTAAATGTTGTTAATCAATCAACAGAAACCTTTGATTATAAGGTTACTGATCATTTGAACGCAATTTATAAGCATTGTGAAGGGATTAAAATTGATACAATTATAGTAAATAATGAAATAATTCCTGAAGAAGTTGATTTGAAATATAAGAGAAAAAATGCAAGTCAATTATTATTAAGTGATGAAGAAAGAGAAAATTTGAAAAAGTTAAACATAAGAGTTTTAGAAGACAACTTGATTAGTAAGTCATCTGGATATTCAAGGCATAACGAAGATAGACTTGCAAGATTGATTTTAGAAAATTTTTAAATAATAATTATGTTTTTAACATTTAGATTGGGGATTTCCCAATCTTTTTTTGTATATTTAGATTGTTTAAATTTCAATTAAATTGTATCATAACATAAACAAAAATAGAAAAAAAGAATTTTACTTGACATACTTATAACGCTGTGATATAATGGTAAAAATAATAGTTTAGGAGGTTTTTTATCATGAAAAAATTTAAGAAAATTGTAAGTTTTATGTTATTAGTTAGCATGTTATCTTCGATATTCTTGCCGATTTTTTGTAAAGAGAAAACGATTTTTGCTGAAGAGATGAAACCTCATTTTGACTTAGAAAGAGAACATAAAATAAAGTTACAAGCCACAGCTAATGGATGGATAGATATAACTAAGAATGGATTAACTATGTGGTACTATAAAACATATGGTCAATTTAAAACAGGTTGGCATTATGATAATTACTATGAAGGTTGGTACTATTTTTCTCCAGAACATAATTTTATGTTTGACCCAAGGTATAATAATTCAGAATGGTTATCAATAAATAATAAATGGTACTGGTTTAATATTGGAGGAAAGTTAAAAGAGTTAAATGGTTGGGAAAGATATGGAGATGAATGGATGTATCATGTTCCGGGAGATTATGAAGCTTTAGCAGGATGTCTTTGTAAGATAGGAAGTAAATATTATATTTTTAATTATAATGGGTACATGACTTATGAAGGTAATACAGCTCCAGATTTAAGTAAATTAGGATATTCGAGGTGATTTTATGGATACAGTTATAGTATTTTGTTTATTTTTGATGTTATATCTACTTTCATATAAATTAGATAAAGTTCTAAAAAATCAAAAAGAAATTAAAGAAGAGATTGAGAGGATTAGGTCAAAATTGTAAATTTTATTTTTAAGGAGCGAAAGCTCCTTTTTATTTTTGTTAATTTTGAAATTTGTGCATTACATTATTTATTATAAAAATAGTAGAAAGAAAGTTCATTTTATGGTAAAATAATATATTGAGTAATTATAAATTATATGTTTTTAGGAGAGAGTATGAGAGATTTATATGAAATTTTAGGGGTGGATAAAAATTGTAATAAGGCAGAATTAAAATCTGCATATAGGAAACTTGCAAAAAAGTATCATCCAGATGTTAATCCTGATAATAAAGAGGCAGAAGAAAATTTTAAAGAGGTAAATTTCGCTTATGAAATACTAAGTGATGAAGATAGAAGACAAAAATATGATACTTATGGAGAGGCTAGTTTTAATGCTAATGCTTCTGGAGGTAGTGGATTTGGTGGCTTCTCTGATATGGAAGATATTTTCGAAAGTATTTTTGGTAACTTTGGAGGCTTTGGTGGATTTGGATCTAATTATAGAAATTCAAATCGTCCAAGAAAAGGAGAAGATACTGAAGTTTATTTAGATTTAGATTTCTTTGAAGCTGTTAATGGTGTTGAAAAAGAAATTTTTATAAATGTAAAGACAGTTTGTAATACTTGTTCTGGAAGTGGCGCAAAACCAGGTACAAAGAAAGTTACATGTTCAAAATGTAATGGTAGAGGAAGTATTAGAATTCAAAGACAAAGCTTCTTTGGAACTGTTGTTTCTGAAGAATTATGTGATGAATGTAATGGTTCTGGAGAAATGATAGAAGAAAAATGTGAAAATTGTAAAGGTAAAAAGTACGTTTTAGTAAAAAAGAAATTTACTATTAAAGCTCCTAAAGGGGTAAATACAAATAATATTATGACATTGAAAGGTCAAGGAAATTGTGGTGAAAATGGTGGACCTAATGGAGATGTTTATGTAATTTTCAAAGTAAAATCTCATGAGTTATTTGTTAGAAATGGAAATGATGTATCTTATGAATTGCCTATTTCTTTCACAGAGGCTACTTTAGGAGCTGAAGTTGAAATTCCTACTTTAGATGGAAAAGAAAAATATACAATTCCAGAAGGAACAGAAACAGGAACTGAGTTTGTTTTAAAAGGCAAAGGAATTTCAGATGTTAATGGTTACGGAACTGGGAATTTAAAATTTAAAGTAAAGATTATAACTCCAAAAAATCTAACTGATAAGCAAAAAGAATTACTAAGAGAATTTTCTAATGAAAGAGAAGAGCATTTGACAGAACATAAAAAGAACTTTTTTGAAAAAGTAAAGGAGCTATTTGACTAATGGATTGGACTGAAATTGAGGTTGTAGTAAAAAATCAATTTGAAGATAATATAGTTGGTATACTTTATTTATTTGACATAGACGGGATAAATATAAAGGATTCAAGAGACTATGAAGAGTTTGCAAAAGATAAGCCTTACTGGGTAGTTTTAGATGAGGATGATTTTGAAAAGAGTGAATATATTACTGTAAAAACTTATTTGAAAAATGATGATGAGCTTGAAGATAATCTTAAAGTTTTACAAGATAGAATTTCTGAATTTGAAAAAGAATATAATGAAAAAGTAATTTTAAAAATAGACTCTAAAATAAAAACAGAAGATTGGGCAAATGAGTGGAAAAAATATTATAAGCCTACAAAAGTTGGTAAAAATTTTATAATAAAACCAACTTGGGAAGATTATAATTTAAGTGAGAATGAAGTTATGATTGAATTAGATCCTGGAATGGCTTTTGGAACTGGAACTCATGAAACTACAGCTCTATGTTTAGAAGCTTTAGAAAAAATTGATTTAAAAGATAAAACAGTTTTTGATATCGGTTCAGGTAGTGGAATTTTATCTGTTGGTGCATTGAAACTGGGCGCGAAACAAGTTGAAGCTGTTGACATTGATATTTTAGGAGTTGAAGCAACAATAGATAATGCAAAATTAAATAAAGTTGAAGATAGAATTATAGTTCATCATGGTGATTTGTGTGAAAAATTAACTTCAAAAGCTGATGTAATTGTAGCTAATATCCTTGCGCATATTTTAGTAAAACTATTAGATGATATAAGTAAATTTATAAAAACTGATGGAATTTTTATTGGCTCTGGAATAATTGAAGAAAAGTATATTGATGTTGAAAATGCTTTAATAAAAAATAATTTTGAAATTTTAGAAGTAAATAAAAATAAAGATTGGGTTTGTGTGATTGCAAGGAGAAAGAATGCATAGATTTTTTACTGATGAGTCAATCATAGAAGGAAAAGTTAAAATATACGGAGATGATTATAATCATATAAAAAAAGTTCTTAGAATTACAGAAGATGAAAAAATTGAAGTCGTTGTTTTAGGAGAGCTTTATATTGGGAATATAGAGATTTGTGACAAATATATTTCTGTTTATAATTTAGAAAAAATTTCTGAAAATACTGAATCAAATATTAGAATTCATCTATTGCAATGTTTAGCAAAAGGTGAAAAAATGGATTTAATAGTTCAAAAATCAGTTGAGCTAGGAGTTTATGATATAACTTTGGTTAATTCAAAAAGATGTATCGTAAAGATTGATGAGAAAAAGGAGAATAAAAAAATTGAAAGATTGCAAAAAATTGCTTATGAAGCATCAAAGCAATCTAAGAGATTAATTGTTCCAAAGATAAATGAAGTAATACAATTTAAGGATATTATAAATATTGTAGGAGATAACTATTTACTCGTAGCTTATGAAGAAGATAAAAATATTTCATTAAGAGAAGTAATTAGTAAAATAAAAAAAGAGAATTCCTGCAAAGATATTTATATATTAATAGGTTCAGAAGGTGGATTTGAAAGAGAAGAAGTAGATTTCTTAAAGGATAATGGTGCATATAGTATTGGACTTGGTGCAAGAATATTGAGAACTGAAACTGCTGGTATTAATTTGCTTTCAATTCTACAATATGAATTTATGTAGGAGGTTTATGAACAAAGTTAGTTTTTTAACTCTGGGATGTAAAGTAAATCAGTATGAAACTGAGGCTATGCAAGAGTTATTTAAGAAACGAGGGTATGAGATTTGTAATGAAGAAGATATATGTGATGTATATGTTATAAATACTTGTACTGTTACGAATTTAAGCGATAGAAAGTCAAGACAATTTATTTCTAGAGCAAAAAAATTAAATGAAGAAGCTATTTTAGCGGTTGTAGGTTGTTATTCGCAAGTTGCTCCAGATGAAATATCAGCAATTGAAGATGTTGATGTTATTATTGGAACAAAAAATAGAGCTAGAATAGTTGAATTGTGCGAAGAATCAAAGAAATCTAATTTAAAGTTTAATATAGTTTCGGAACTTACAAAGGATTGTGGCTTCGATGTATTATCAATTGAAAATCAGGAAAGTAAAACTAGAGCATATATAAAAATACAAGAAGGTTGTAATATGTTTTGTACATATTGTATTATACCTTATGCAAGAGGTCCTATTAAATCAAGACCAATTGATGATATTTATGATGAAGCTGTTAAACTTGCGAATAATGGATATAAAGAAGTAATTATTACAGGTATTCATGTTGGTTCGTATGGATTGGATTTAGATAATAATACTAGACTTATTGATGTTATAGAAAAATTATCTACAATAGAAAACTTGGATAGAATTAGACTTAGCTCAATTGAAGCTGGAATAATTTCTAAAGATTTCTTAGTTAGATTAAAAAATTGTAAAAAAGTCTGTGAACATTTCCATTTGTCTTTACAAAGTGGATGCGATAAAATTTTAAAACTTATGAATAGAAGATATACAACTGATATGTATAGAAAAAAAGTTACTATGATTAAGGAGATTTTTCCAAATGTTGCTCTTACAACTGATATAATCGTAGGATTTCCAGGAGAAAATGATGAAGATTTTAGGGAAACGGTAAATTTTGTAAAAGAAATTGGTTTTTCTAAAATTCATGTTTTTAAATATTCTAAGAGAAAAGGGACTCCTGCTTATGATTTTAAAGAACAAGTTGATGGAAATATTAAGAAGTTAAGAAGTAATGAATTAATATTATTAGCTAAGGAAATGACAACGGAATTTTTGAAAAAACAACTTTCAGAAAAACATGAGGTTTTATTTGAAGAAAATGTTAATGGAAATAGACTTGTAGGATATACAAGAAATTATATAAGATTTTCAGCCCCTTATAATGAAAACATGAAAAATAAAGTTGTCTATTGTAATGGAGTTTCTGTTGAAGGGGAAGAAATTTTTGGATTAGCAAGTAAAATAAAGATATAAATTTTAGGAGGATTATTTTGGAAAAGAAAAACTTTTATTTAACAACACCTATTTATTATCCAAATAGTAATTTACATTTGGGTCATACTTACACTACAATAGTTGCAGATGTATTAAAAAAATACAAGCAAGCTCAAGGTTATGATGTATTTTTAACAACTGGAACTGACGAACATGGTCAAAAATTACAAGAATCAGCAATTAAAGCTGGAAAAGAACCTTTAGAATATATTGATCCAATTGTTGATAGTGCAAAAGAGTTGTGGAAGACTTTAGATATTGATTTTGATGCTTTTGTTAGAAGTACAGATAAAATTCACGAAAAAAATGTAAGTGATATTTTTACAAAGTTATATGAAAAGGGAGAAATATACAAAGGTAGTTACAAAGGAATGTATTGTGTTCCTTGCGAAGCTTTTTGGACTGAGAGTCAATTAGTAGAGGGAAATAAATGTCCAGACTGTGGTAGAGAAGTTTCTCAGAGTGAAGAAGAAACATATTTCTTTAGACTTTCAAAATATCAAGATAAACTTTTAAAATTATATGAAGAAAACCCTGATTTTATTCAACCAGAATCAAGAAAAAATGAAATGATTAGCTTCATTAATGAAGGTTTAACTGACTTATCAGTTACACGTTCAAGTTTTGACTGGGGTGTTAGAGTACCATTTGATGAAAAACATATTGTTTATGTTTGGATAGATGCTCTAAGTTGTTATTTAACTGGAGTTGGATATGGTACAGATGAAGAAAAATTCAATAAATACTGGCCATGTGATGTTCATTTAATAGGAAAAGAAATTATGCGTTTCCATGCAATTATTTGGCCTTCAATTCTAATGGCTTTAGATTTACCACTTCCAAAGAAAATTTTTGGTCATGGTTGGATTTTGTTTGATGATGATAAGATGAGTAAAAGTAAAGGAAATATTGTTTATGCAGAACCGATTATAGAAAGATATGGTATGGATGCATTAAGATACTTCATGCTTAGAGAATTTACTTTTGGGCAAGATGGTAATTTTACTTATACAAAAATGTTAAATAGAATAAACTCAGATCTTGTAAATGACTTAGGAAATTTAGTTTCAAGAACTGTTGCAATGTGCGAAAAGTATTTCGGTGGAATAGTACCTGCTCAAACTGAATTAACAGAAATTGATAATGATTTAATTGAAACAGCTGTTACAACTAGAGATAGAGTCGCTGAATTAATGGATAAACTTAACTTCTCAATGGCGCTTGAAGAAATTTGGAAGTTAGTGAGAAGAACAAATAAGTATATTGACGAAACAACTCCTTGGACTTTGATTAAAGAAGGACAAGAAGATAGACTTAAAACAGTTATTTATAATTTACTTGAAAGCATAAGAATTATTTCTGGATTAATTAAGCCTTTCATGAAAGAAACTTCATCTAAGATTAATGAACAAATAGGATATTCAGATTATTCTTATGAAGACTTAACTAAATTTGGACTACTTAAAGTTGGAACAAAAGTATGTAAAGGTAAAAATTTATTTGATAGACTTGATGTAGATAAGGAATTAGAAATAATTGTAGAAAAGAATTCTGAATTAATTGAACTAAGAAAGAAGAAAAATTCGGGATCTAATGAAGAAAAAGAAGTAGTTGATGAAGAAAGAGAATTAATTACAATAGATGACTTTGCAAAAGTAGAACTTAAGGTTGGAAAAATTATAGATTGCCAACCACATCCTAAAGCTGATAGACTTTTAGTTTCTAAAATAGATATTGGGGATGAAGTAAGAACTATCGTTTCAGGAATCAGAAAATTCTATAACGAAAAAGACCTTATAGGTAAAAAAGTCATTGTTGTTACAAATTTAAAACCAGTTAATCTAAGAGGTGTTGAAAGTAATGGTATGATACTTGCTGCTTCTGATGAAGAAAACTTAAGTGTATTAACTGTTTTAAATGATATTAAAGAAGGATCAAAGGTATCATAATGAGAATAGTAGATAGTCACTGTCATATTGATGATGAAAAATTCGACTATGATAGAGAAGAGGTTATTTCTAACTTTGAAAATGATGGAATTGATTTTATAGTTGATCCAGCCTCAGATATTGCATCAAGTGAAAAAATTATTGAAATAGTAAAGAAATATGATAAAGTTTATGGTGCGGTTGGTATTCATCCACATGAAGTTGAAGGAATTACTGATGAAGATTTAGAAAAAATTTATCAGATATCTTTTAGTGATAAAATAGTTGCTATTGGAGAAATTGGACTAGATTATTATTATGATAACTCTCCTAGAGAAAAGCAAAAAGAAGTTTTTAGAAAACAACTTGAAATTGCTGAAAAGAGAAAACTTCCAGTTATAATTCATACGCGAGATGCTATGGGAGATACTTATGATATTTTATCTGAATTTAAAGGTAAAGTAATAGGAGTAATGCATTGCTATACTGGTTCTAGTGAGATGGCTAAAAGATTTATGAATTTGGGTTATTATATATCAATTTCTGGTGCTGTAACATTTAAAAATGCAGTTAATATTAGAGAAATGGTAAAAACTATTCCGCTAGATAATTTGCTTGTGGAAACAGATAGTCCATATCTAACTCCAGAACCTCATCGTGGAAAAAGAAATGAACCAAAATACGTAAAGTTTACAGCTGAAAAAGTTGCTGAACTAAAAGAAATGGAATTGAATGACTTAATTTACAATACTAATAGCAATGTTAGAAATCTTTTTTCAATAGAGGATTAGTATGAAAAAAATTAAAGAAATAATAGTAGTTGAGGGAAAAGATGATATTTCTAAAGTAAAAGCTGCTTTTGATTGTGATGTTATTGCAACAAATGGAACGCATTTTTCAAAAAACTTGCTAAAAAAAATTAAAGAAGCAAATGAAAAATGTGGAGTAATAGTTTTTACTGACCCTGACTACGCAGGAGAAAAGATTAGAAAAAATATAAACAAAGTTGTTCCTAATTGTAAAAATGCATTTTTGAGTAGAAGGCTTGCTTTAAAAGGAGATAATATTGGAGTAGAAAATGCTAAAGTTGAAGATATTATAGAGGCTATTGAGAATGCTAAAGTAACTGTTTTAGATAGAAAAGATGAAATAGATTTAAGTCTTTTAACATCCTTAGGAATTAGTGGTATGGGTAATAGCAAAGAACTTAGAGAACAACTTTGTGAGTATTTTAAAATAGGATATTGTAACTCAAAACAATTTGTAAATAGATTGAATAGTTTTGGAATTACTGAAGAGGAGTTAATTTTAGCTGTTGAAAATATTTTAGGAAAGGAAGTTTAATATGGATTTATATAAATTATCAGTAATAAAAGAAATTTGTGATAAATTCGGATTTTCTTTTTCTAAAAATTTTGGACAGAACTTTTTGACAGATAGAAATATCTTGGAAAAGATTGTAGAAGTTTCAGCTATTGATAAGGACTATGGTGTAATAGAAATTGGACCTGGATTTGGTGTTCTTACTAAGTTTTTGCTTGAAAAAGCTGGAAAAGTTGTATCAATTGAAATTGATACAAGATTAAAAGAAGTTTTAGATTATACACTTAGTGGTTATGATAATTTTGAATTTGTTCAATCAGATGCTCTAAAAATTGATCTTAAAAAACTTATCGAAGAAAAATTTACTCAAAAGAAAATTGTAGTTGTGGCGAATTTACCTTATTATGTAACTACACCTATTATAACAAAGCTTCTTGAGAGTGATTTAGACTTAGAATCTATAACTATTATGGTTCAAAAAGAAGTTGCTCAAAGACTTGTTGCTGATGAAACTAGCAAAGATAATTCGAGTATTAGTTTGTTTGTAAAATATTATGCAGATGCAAATATTGCGTTTAATGTTTCAAGAAATGTATTTGTTCCAGCACCTAATGTTGATAGTGCTGTTGTAAATATGAAATTAAAAAAAGATAGATTTGAGTATGAAAAAACAATGTTTAAACTTATAAAAAATGGATTTGAAAATAGGAGAAAAACTATTTTAAATTCTTTTTGTAAATCTGGTATTGAAAAAGAAAAGATTATTGAAGTTTTAGATAAATTAAACATTGATACTAGAACAAGAGCTGAAAAACTATCACTCGAAGATTTTAAAAATATTGCAAGAGAATATGAAAATTTATAATTAAATAAGATAAATTTATACTTGATTTGTATAAAAATAATTTATGCTTTGTTTAAATAAAAAATCATAGGGTATAAATTTATTGAAATAAATATTGAAAATATTTAAAATTACAAAAAAATTTTTTAGGGGGAAACTAAAATGGCAAAAGTAGTAGTATATTCAAGTGAGTCTTGTACATATTGTAAACAAGCAAAAGAATTCTTAAAGGCAAATAATGTTGAATACGTTGAAAAAAATGTTTCAACTGATTTAGAAGCTAGAAAAGAATTAATGGCAAAAGGACATATGGGTGTTCCTGTAATCTATGTTGATGATTTTGAAATGGTTGGTTTTGACAAAGCAGCATTATCAAAAGCATTAGGATTATAATATTAATATAATAAATAAGAGGTTCAGTTTTTAACTGAACCTTTTTTTATGATTAACTATTAAAAAAATAAAAAATATTTACTTTTTTTAGCATTTATAGATATTAAATAATATTGTTAATAATAATTTTAAACTACTGTTAAATTTTTGTAATTTAATGGTAGTTTTTTTGTTAAAAACTATGTTATTTCTTTGATTAATAACTCAATTTATGGTATAATAATTGTTGTTTAGGAGGAAAAATGGAAAAATTAAAATTAAGACAATTGATTATTTTATTTTCTATAGTTGTACTTTGTAGCGTTTTATTTGGTTTTTATTTAAAAAGTGTAAAACTTACTGATAGTTTTGATTATAAACTAATGAGTTTTGTTCAAAGTAATAATATTTTTACTAAGAATACTATTCTCCTAAATTTTATAAAGTTTATAACATCATTGGGAAGTGGGATAGGTTGCTTTATATTATTAATTCCAATGGGAATATATTTTTATTTTAATGATTTAAAGAAAGACTTTATATTTTTAGTCTGTTCATTATTAATAACTTATATTTTAAATGAATTGATTAAGCATATAGTTTTAAGAAAAAGACCTATTGAGTTTTTTATAATTAATGTTGCAGGATATAGTTATCCAAGTGGACATTCAATGAATATATCAGCTTTTTATTTAACTTTTAGATTTTTATTAAATCGAAAGAAAAAGAACAGGTATTTAGATATATTTATATATGTTCTAATAATAATGATCGCTTTAAGTAGAGTTATTTTAGGTGTTCATTGGCCAACTGATGTTATTGTAGGACTTACATTAGGATATTTATCTTATAGATTATCTAAAGAGATATATCTTAATTTTTGGAGGGATTAATGGTATATTTAATTATCTTTACTGTTGTAGTATTTATTTTTACTTCAATAGTAGGAAATAAATTAAAGAAACAGAATTTTTTAATAGACTTAAAGTTAAAAAACTTTTTTCAAAATAATAATTTAAGATTTTTGAAATCTTCAATGAAACATATTACTTCAATGGGCGATGTTGTTACATCATTGATTATTATTTTTCCAATCTTCTTTTATTCTGTTTCAGAAAAAAACTATGTGTTAGCTAGTGCTATTTTAAATTCGTCACTATTTAATATGATATTTTTAAACTCTTTTAAATTTTTATTTAGGAGAGAACGTCCAGTATCACATTCTGATATTAAATACTGGGGATATAGTTTCCCAAGTGGACACTCTTGTATTGGTTTAAGTTTTTATCCGACTGTTATGTATGTATTATTTAATGGTCATAGTTCTTTTCCAATTTGGATGTCTTTAGGTATTTTGTTTGGACTTAGTATTGCAATAAGTAGAATTGTTGTAGGAGTTCATTGGTTTTCAGATGTTATATTCGGTTCCTTATTAGGACTTGTATTTTTTAGCTGGACTATTTATTTGTATAATATTGGTTTTTATTATAAATTTTTGTTTTAATATGAGGAGGAATTATGGTTAAAGCAGTAGTAGGAGCAAACTGGGGAGATGAAGGAAAAGGGAAAATAACAGATATGTTAGCAGAAAATGCTGATATTATTGTTAGATTTCAAGGCGGTTCCAATGCGGGACATACTATTATTAATGAGTATGGAAGATTCGCCCTACATTTATTACCATCAGGTGTTTTTTATAAACATACAACATCTGTAATAGGAAATGGTGTAGCATTAAATATTCCTTATTTACTTAAAGAAATTGAGTATTTAAAGGAAAAAAATGTTCCAGATCTTAATATTTTAGTATCAGACAGAGCACAACTTGTAATGCCTTATCATATTGATTTTGATGCATATGAAGAAGAAAGACTTGGTAAAAATTCTTTTGGGTCAACTAAATCGGGAATTGCACCATGTTATTCAGATAAATATGCTAAAATTGGTTTTCAAGTAAATGAACTTTTTGATGATAATTTATTTGAAAAAGTTCAAAGAGTTGTTGAACTAAAAAATGTAATTTTAGAAAATTTATATAAAAAAGAAAAAATTGATGCAAAAGAATTATATGACCATATGTTAGTATGGAGAGATGCAATTAAACCATATGTTTGTGATGTATCAAAATACTTAAATGATGCCATTAAATATGGCAAGAAAATTTTGCTTGAAGGACAACTTGGATCTTTAAAGGATACTGATCATGGTATTTATCCAATGGTAACTTCTTCATCAACATTAGCTGGATATGGATCTATTGGAGCTGGAATTCCACCTTATGAAATTACTGATATTGTTACTGTTGTTAAGGCATATTCAAGTGCAGTTGGTGCTGGTGCATTTGTAAGTGAAATTTTCGGAGAAGAAGCAGAAGAATTAAGAAAACGTGGTGGAGATAAAGGTGAATATGGTGCTACAACTGGAAGACCAAGACGTGTTGGATATTTTGATGCAGTTGCTTCAAGATATGGTTGTAGAGTACAAGGAAGTACAGAAGCTGTATTAACAGTTATTGACGCTTTAGGATATTTAGAAGAAATTCCTATTTGTATCGGATATGAAATTGATTGTGAAGTAACTAGAGATTTTCCAACATCCGATAAACTTGAAAAGGCTAAACCAGTTTGGAAAGTCTTAAAGGGATGGAATAGAGATATAAGAGGAATTAAAAATTATGATGAACTACCAGTTGAATGTAGAGAATATATAGAATTTATCGAAAAAGAATTGGAAGTTCCTATTAAAATGATTTCTAATGGTCCAAAGAGAGAAGATATAATTTATAAGAATAGTAGTCTTTAATTTAAATTAAGACTAATGGGTATTATATGAAAAAACGTAAAAAATTGTTACCTAATGCTAGAGAAAATATAGGTTTAGTAATTTTATTTTTATTTGTAAGTTTATTTTTAATTAAAAATATATTTTTTAGTAAAAACTTAAATAAAGATATCATAGCTTTAGAAAATCCAAAAAGTTACGACATAAACTTATCTTCTAAAGCATTAGTTATAAAAGATGAGTACCTATATTTTATTGGAAAAAGCAGTATTGAAACTGATAATTCAAAAGTTGCAGTAGAAAAAGAAATTGGTGAAGTTGATGTAAATCAAATTGACCAAAATTTAAAAGATTATTTAGCAGAAAAGGTTGAAGTTTTAAAAGCACAAGAAGAGAATAAAGATTCTAAAGTTGAAGGTATTGATATAGAAAATATTTTAAACTTTGTGAGAGAAAAGAACTTTTCCAAAACTTTTGAAATTTTATCAAGTGATCAGAACAAAAATGCTTTTGGTAAAAAATATAGCTCAGATAAACTTTTCAGATATTCATTATTAAACGATACAATTAACTCTGGTAAAATTATTTCAAAGAATTCTGGAGTTGTATTAAATAAAATTGACGGTCTTGAGAATGTATATGACTTTTCTGTTATTGATTCTATTGATGAAAAAGATTTTAACTTTGATAGTTCAAATAATATCTCTAGTATTGATGGTATTAAAATTGTTGATAATTTAAAATATTATTTGTGTATAAGAGTTAAAGCTGGTGCATTTGAAAATTTAGAAGAAAATAAGAGTATTAAAGTTAAAATTGGAGATTCAGTAGCTACGGGTATAGTTAAAAAATTCAAAAAAGGTTCAGAATATGATTTAATTATTGGTCAATTTTCTTCTGCTTTTAATGAAATTGCAGATAAAAGATTTATTGATTTAAATGTTATTCAGACGGTTTCTAACTCTTTTGAATTACCTTTAACAGCATTATCTACAGTAGATGGTGAAGATTATGTTTTAGTAGTAGATTCTTTTGACAACATTAGTAGAGCAAAAGTTAAAGTTAATTTTATTGATAAGATTAATTCTAAAGTATATATAGATTCTAGAAATAGTTCTGTAGGAATTTTTTCTAACATTTTAAAAGATGCTAGTAAAGTTAAAGAAGGTGCAATTTCAAAGTAATGAAAGAAAATATTGATTTAATAAAAAATAATATAGCTCTAGCTTGTAATAATTCAAATAGAGATAGAGATGAAATATTTTTGTTACCTGTTTCTAAGACGGTAGATGTAGAAAAAATTCAAGAGGCAATAGAATTAGGATTTAATACATTTGGAGAAAATAAAGTTCAGGAGATTTTTAAAAAATATGATTTTTTTGAAGGAAAAGTAAAATTTCATATGATTGGACATCTTCAAACAAATAAGGTAAAATCAATTATTGATAAAGTTGAATTAATACATTCTTTAGATAGAATATCACTTTTAGATAAGCTAGAAACTGAAGCTAAAAATAAAAAAATTAAAGTTAGATGTTTAGTTGAAGTGAATATTGGGAAAGAAGATAGTAAATCTGGACTTTTTGAGGAAGAAGTAATAGATTTTATTAAAGAAGTTTCAAAAAGAGATAATGTTTTAATCGAAGGTCTTATGACAGTTGCTCCATATAGAGAAAATGTTGAAGATACTAGAATTTATTTTAAAAAGATGAAATCTTTATTTGATGAGATTTCAAGTCTTGGATTAAAAAATATCGATATGAAAATATTATCTATGGGAATGAGTAATGATTTTATCATTGCTATAGAAGAAGGTGCAAATCTAATTAGAATTGGAACTTCAATATTTGGAAAAAGAGATTATAGAGTACTTTCATAACTATGAAAGTATATAAAAGGATTATAATTAGAAAATTTTTGAATTTTCATTTGTTATAAAAAATAATAAAAATATGAGGAGGAATATTATGGCAGGGTTTATGGACAAAATTAAAAAATTTGTTGGAAGTGATGACTTGGATGATGAATATGATGATTATGAAGAAGAGGCTATTGTAGAAAAACAACCTAAATCAGTAGGAGAAAGTTATGCAAGAAGCGCTGGAAGCAAAATAGCTTTAGAAAAGGAAAAATCAAATATTGTTACAATGCCAAATATTAGTAGATTTTTAATTTCTATTAGAGAACCTATTACTTTTGATGATGGAACTCAAGTTTTAGATGATGTTTTAAAAGGTAAGGTTGTAGTTCTTAATTTAGAAATGTTAGAAGTTGATAAGAAAAGACAAATTTTTGATTTCGTTAGTGGAGGTATTTATTCTCTATCCGGAAAAATCCAAAAGGTTACTAAAGATATTTTCATCTTAGCTCCTAAGGGAATTGATATTGACGGAAAAGTTAAAGATCAAATTGAAAATAATGGATTTTATCAATTATAATTAAATGAAGTCATTTGATAAATTAAAAATCTTAGATAATATTAATAATATAGAAGTAAAAAAGACCATCAATAAATTTTTAGATGGTCTTGTTTCTATGGAAAAAAATTATAAAGATATTTTTGTCTCTAATTTTTTTACTCCTTTGGAGTTTAAATATGTTAAGAGAATTTTGGCAAATATTGATTTAGATTTTGATATAATATTTTCTGATGATGATTATGAGAGAAAGTTTTTGATTTTTTATAGATATAATTATTCTTTAAGTGAGTATTTAGAAACTTTAAGATTTAAAGATATTTCTGGTATTGAACATAGAAATATTTTAGGAAGTATTACACACTTGGGGATAAATCGTGAAAAAGTCGGAGAAATTATAAAAGTTGACGACTGTTGGTATGTTTACTGTTTAAAACCAATAGGAACCTTTTTGTTTTCTAATGGCTTAAGATTTGCAGGACAAGATTTAAAATTAGAGATTTTAAATGAGAATTTTATTCCTTCAAATTTTAGAAAATTTGAAGATGAAAGAATAATTGTTTCTAGTTTAAGATTAGATTGTTTTGTAAAAGAACTTGCAAGAACTTCAAGAGAAATTGCTCAAAAATTTATAAAGTCTGGTAATGTTAATTTGAATTACGATGAATGCAAAGACTTTGACAAGAAGATAAATGAGAATGATATTATTTCCATCAGAAAAGAAGGTAAGTTTAAAGTTGATAGTCTTGGTGGTTTAACAAAAAAGAATAAATATGTGGTCAACATTAAGAGGTATTCTATATGATTTATGCAATTTTAATTATTGGTCTAGTTTTAGATCAGTTTACAAAATACATTACAATAACAAAATTAAAAGGTGTAGATTCAGTAGTAATAATTAAGAATTGGTTAGAATTTACTTATGTAGAGAATACTGGAGTAGCTTTTGGTAGTTTTAGAGGATATAAATTCTTATTTATTATAATTTCTTTAGTAGCATTTTTTGGAATTTTGCTTTATATTTATAAAAATAAGGATAAAATCTCAAAAGTAGAGCAAATATTATATACTTTAATAGCTTGTGGTGCATTAGGAAATTGTATTGATAGAATTAGATATTCATTTGTTGTAGATTTTATACACACAAAATTTGGTGGACTATATGATTTTCCAGTTTTTAATTTTGCAGATATTTATATATGTGTAGCTTGTTTTCTACTAATAGTAGTTTCGTTTACTAAGAAGGAGAACTAAAAATGTCAAATTATACTGCTTGGAACGAATATTTAAAAGATGAATTTAATAAAGATTATTTCATTAGAATGAAAAAATTTTTAGATGAAGAATATAAACATAAAACTATTTTTCCACCTAATGAAGCTGTTTTTACAATTTTTGATAAAATAGCACCTAAAGACGTTAAAGTTATTATTTTAGGACAAGATCCTTATCATGGTTTAAATCAAGCAAATGGAATGAGCTTTTCTGTAAATAAAGGAGAAAAAATTCCACCTTCACTTAGGAATATTTACATTGAATTAAATTCAGATTTAGGTATTATTCCAGCAAAGCATGGAGATTTAACTGCTTGGGTAGAACAAGGTGTTTTTCTTTTAAATGCTACACTCACTGTAGAACAAGCAAAACCTAATTCTCATAAGGATATTGGTTGGCAAATTTTTACCGATAGAGTTATTGAGATAATTTCAAATTTTGATTATCCAAAAGTATTTATATTATGGGGAAGTTTTGCTATATCAAAAAGCAGTTTAATAAAAAGTAATGAAAATAACTTTATTATTACAAGTCCGCATCCGTCTCCTTTTTCTGCTCATCGAGGATTTTTTGGAAGCAAGCCATTTTCTAAAGCGAATGATTTTTTGATTAGTAGAGGAGTTAAACCAATAGATTGGAGAGTGTAATTTTTGACAGAATTGAATTATATTTGTGATAAGAAAGTCAGATGTGATGTTTTTTTATCGGAAAAAATTTCTAATTTATCTAGAACTTCAATTCAAAAATTGATAAAAGAGAAATTTGTTTTTGTAAATGGAAAGAATATAAAACCTAATGTTATTTTGGATATTGGGGATGAAATTTCAGTCTCAATTCCTGAAAAAAAAGAAACTAAATTAGTTGCTGAAGAAATAGACTTGGATATTATATATGAAGATGATTTTATTATAATAATAAATAAGCCTAGAAATATGGTTGTTCATCCCGCTGCAGGAAATGAAGAGCATACTTTAGTAAATGCACTTTTAAACCATTGTAAATTATCAATGATTAATTCTGAAAGACCTGGGATAGTTCATAGACTTGATAAAGATACAACAGGACTTATTATATGTGCAAAGGATGATGAAACACATTTAAAATTGATTGATATGTTTTCTAAAAGAGAAATAAGTAAAAAATATTTAGCGATTTGTAATGGTAGTTTTTCGAAAGAATCTGGTTTCATAGATAAGCCTATTGGTAGGGATGAAAAAGACAGAAAAAAAATGAGTGTTAAAAGTAAGTCTGGAAAAGAAGCACTTACAGAATATAATATTTTAACCTCAAATTTAAAGTATTCTTTAGTTGATGTAACTCTTCATACAGGTAGAACTCATCAAATTAGAGTTCATTTTAGCAGTATAAATCATCCTATTGTAGGTGATGACACATATGGAAATAAAAATGAAAAGATAAAAGCTAAAGGACAGATGTTACACTCTTATTATCTTGAGTTTTTACATCCAATAACTAATGAAAAATTACAGTTTAGAGTTTTACCAGATGAATATTTCTTTAGTATTCTATTCAAAACAGGATTGGAATTTAGTGAGGAGCTATTATGCAAAGCGAAAGACTGATTTTTAGAAATTTTAATTTAGAAGATATTGATGATGTTTTTGAATTTGCCAACGATGAAGAAACTTGTAAATTTGTAACATGGGATAAACATAAAAATATTTTAGAAACTGAAAAAGTTATTAAAGAATACTATATGACAAACAAACTATGCTTTGCAATCATTGAAAAGATTTCAAATAAATGTATTGGTTGTTTTGAATATAGAGCTGATTTAAAAAACAATTCACTATTAATTGGATATGTTTTAAATAAAAAATATTGGAACAAAGGTTATATGACTGAAACTCTTGAATTCATGTTAGATTATGCATTTAAAACTCTAAAAGTTAATAGAGTAAGTGCAACACATATTAGAGAAAATTTAGCCTCAGGAAAAGTAATGGAAAAATGTGGACTTGAAATAGAGGGTATCTTTGAAGATGTAGAATTTTTAAAAGGAAGATATATAACCTTAGTGTATAGAGCAATTTTAAGAAAAAATTATTTAAAAGGAGAAAAAGAATATGAAACAATTAGAAATGCCTAAAGTTGGAGAAAAAGTTTATATAATGAAAACAAATGTAGGAGATATTTATTTAAGATTATTTAATGAAATTGCTCCAAAAACTTGTGAAAATTTTATAACTTTAGCTAAAAAAGGATATTATAATGGAGTTACTTTCCACAGAGTAATAAAAGATTTTATGATTCAAGGTGGAGATCCAGAAGGAACAGGTATGGGAGGAGAAAGTATCTGGGGAAAAGAATTTGAAGATGAATTTGATGGTGATTTTAGACATTATAGAGGTGCATTATCAATGGCAAATTCTGGTCCTAATACAAATGGTAGTCAATTTTTTATTGTACAAAATAGTAAAGTTTCTGATGAACATATTAATCACTTAAGAAATTCAGATAAAAAAATATATCCTGATGAAGTTGTTGATACTTACGAAAAACTTGGAGGAGCTTTCTGGTTAGATTTTAAACATTCAGTTTTTGGACAAGTGTTTAAAGGAATGGAAGTAGTTGATGAAATAGCAAATACTTATTGTTCAAAAGATGATAAACCAATAGAAGATATGGTAATTTTATCAATTGAAGAAAAAGTATTTGAGGGCTAGTCATGCATCAATATAAAGGTAAATTAATTTTACATACTGGAAGTATGTTCTCGGGAAAGACTTCAAGTTTGTGGAAGGACTTAAATAGATTTGAAATTGCAAAGTATGAAACAGTTGTTTTCAAACCTAAATTTGATAATAGATATGCAGAAAAAGAGATAGTTACTCATGATAATAATAAAATGAGAGCAATTCCAGTTGAAAATATTGACGATATAATTGAATATATGAAAACTAGTACAGCAAGTATAATTGGAATAGATGAAGTACAATTTATTAAAGGCGATATAAGCAAAATTGTTGAAACTTTAAATTTATTCTTAGAAAATGAGTTTACAGTTGTACTTGCTGGATTAGATATGGACTTTAAAGCAGATCCTTTTGAATTAGTAAAGGAATTAATGCCAAGAGCGGATTATCTATATAAACATCATGCTGTATGCGCTAATTGTGGGGTTGATGCATGGGTTAGTTATAGAAAAACTCATGACGATGAGAGAATAAAACTAGGAGCTGCTGAAAGCTATGAACCTCTGTGCAGAAAATGTTATTATGAAAAAGAAAAAATCAGAAAACAAATGGAAAATCAGTTAAGTATGTTAGAAGATGAATAAAAATACTTGATTTATTCGTTTAATTGTGTTATAGTATGAAGGTAGTAATTTTTTGCTACAATTTCCTATAGTAATGGAGGATTTAAAGGATATGAAAGGAACTGTAAAATGGTTCAATGCGGCTAAAGGATTTGGATTTATTTCAACTGAAAATGGAGAAGATGTATTCGTACATTTTTCAGCATTAGAAGAAACTGGTGAATTTAGAACTTTAGAAGAAGGACAAGCTGTCGAATTTGAAATAGTAGAAGGCGCTAAAGGTCCTCAAGCTTCTGGTGTTGTTAAGTTATAAGATTGTTTTTTAAATAAAAATTCAATTTCAGCATACATTGTATGTTATGATATTAATATTAATATTAATCAAGAAGTAAAATCTCCTTTATAGGAGATTTTTTAAATTTAATTAAAAGGACATTTTATGAGTAAAAAATTATATGATATGAGTTTAGAAGAATTGTGGAAAATTTTTCCAATATTTCTAGTTGAACATAATGATGAATGGAAAACTTGGTATAACGATGAAAAAGCAAATATTTTATTTTTAATTCCAAATGAAAAAATTTACAGAATTTCGCATATAGGAAGTACATATATTCCTACAATATGGGCAAAAAATATTGTGGATATTCTTTTAGAGGTTAAGAATAATGAAGATTTAAAATTTGTAAAAGATATATTATTAAAAAATAATTGGCTTTGTATGAGTGAAGATGAAAAGAGAATTTCTATGAATAAAGGATATACTGAAAAAGGATTTGCTAAAAGAGTATTTCATTTGCATATAAGATTAGATGGAGATAATGATGAATTGTATTTTAGGGACTATTTATTAGAAAATTTTGAAATAGCAAAAGAGTATGAAAAATTAAAACTATCTCTCTGGAAAAAATTTGAACATAATCGAGATGCTTATACAGAATCAAAAGAAGAATTTATAAAAAAATATACTGAAATTGCAAAGAAAAAATACGGGATAATATATTAATTTATCAATTGATTTCTTTAATTTTTTAGTATATAATTTTATATGAAATTGATATTAAGGAGATTTTATGGCTAAAATATTGAGATGTATTGACGAACATAATTCAATTAGATTTTTCTTTGCTTTTACTGATGATATAGTTGAAGACTTTGAAAAATTACAAAAGAGTTCTGTTAGTGCAAATATTGAAATGGGAAAAGTTTTAACGATGAATGCGTTACTTTATTCCGACTTAAAAAATGATACTGATTCTATTGATTTAAAATTAAAGACAAATGGAGAATGTGGTCTTATAATTTCAAAATTATATAATAATTCTTTTATAACAGGATATTTAGAAAACAAAAATATAAGTAAATACGATAAAATATACGAAAAGGGAAAATCTTCAAAAGATTTTATAGGAGATAATGGAATACTTGTTTTAATTAAAGATTTAGGCCTTAAAGCACCATATATTGGACAAACAAGTATAATTTCTTCTAATATTAGTGAAAATTTTAGTAATTATTTCAGTGCTTCAAACCAAACTGTAACATCAATTGATTTACAGGTAAAAAAAGTTGAAGATAAGTATTTTTCATTTGGTTTTATGATGGAACTTTTACCTAACTATACAGAAAAAGATTTATCTCAATTTAAAATATATTCAGATATGTTTAAAGTTGAACTAGAAAATTATTTATCTTCAAAGACTGATGATATGAGTTTTTATGAATATATTTGTTCTATTTTGAAAATTTTTAATATTAGAGTTATTGAAGAAAAAATAATTCACTATAAATGTAATTGTAGTAATGAAAAGATTGATAATATGTTATTAGGGTTAGGCAAGAAAGAGCTTAATGATATAATAGAAGAAGGTAAAGAAATTGAGATTTCTTGTAATTTCTGTGATAAGAAGTACAAGAGAAGTGTTGAACATATTAAAAATTTATTAAATAAACTGTAGGAATTAACAATGAAAAAAATTAATTTATTAGATAACAGAATTTATAGAAATTTAATACTGCTTTCACTTCCTATAATGACAACTTCTTTTATTCAGATGTCTTATAGTCTGATGGATACATTTTGGGTTGGAAAGCTTGGAACAGAAGCTATTGCTGGTGTTGGAATAGTTTCGTTTATTATGTGGTTTGCTAATTCATTAGTCCTAGTTTCAAAAACAGGTATTGAAATAGGTGTAGCATATAGTATAGGTTCAAGAGATGATAAACAATTTAGAAAATATATTGATACATCAGTTGCAATTAATCTATTTATGTCAATAACTTTTGGGATATTATTATATATTTTCGGAGTTGATATAATTAAATTTTTTAACATAAAAAGTGAAACAGTAAATTCTCTAGCGAGTAGTTATTTAAATATTGTAATATTGGGACTGCCTTTTACATTTTTAAATCCATTATTTTCTGGAGTGTTTAATGGTTCAGGAAATAGTAAAGTGCCATTTATAGCGAACTCAGCAGGGCTTATTATAAATATAGTATTAGATCCAATATTAATTTATGGATATTTTGGATTACCAAAATACGGTGTAAGTGGAGCTGCAATTGCAACTACTTTATCTCAAATGATAGTTACAGGAATTTTTATAGTATTTTCATTTTTGGATGGGAAAATATTACATGGCTTTAATTTGGTTAAGAATTTTAGTAAAGCAATATTTAAAGAGGTTTTAAGACTCGGTGTTCCAACGGCTTTTAAATCTTGTATATTTGCTTTCATTTCTACTATATTACTTAGAATAATAGCAAACTGGGGAGAAAATGCTGTTGCAGCAGAAAATGTAGCTGTACAAATTGAAGCAATAAATTGGATGACAGTTGAAGGTTTTTCTATTGCCTTATGTGCCTTAATTGCTCAAAATTATGGGGCAAAAAATTATGAAAATATTCAATCTGGTTATAAAAAAGGACTTAAAATAATTTTATGGATTGGAGTTTTTTGTTCAGTCTTTTTATTTGTTTCTTCAGATTTTATAATTAGATTATTTATTAAAGACGATTTAGAAACAATCAGAATGGGAGTTAGCTATTTAAAAATTTTAGCATTTTCAGAAATATTCTTAGCTCTTGAAATAGGAATTTCTGGTATGTTTAATGGATTAAAAAACACGAAAACACCTACTATAATAAGTACTTTTTCGAATGCTCTAAGAATTCCGCTAGCTTATTTGGTTTTATATTTAAAATTAGATATAACATATATATGGGTTGTAATATCTTTTTGTACATTTGTAAAGGGATTTCTAAATTATGTTTTCTTTAAAAAATTTATAAGGGAAAACTTTGATTTTAAACTTTGATGTATTGAAAAAAAATAAAAGATATGATAGAATATTTATACTATAGATTTAGAAAATTTTTGATTGAAAGTAGTAAATATATTCAAATTTTTAGAGAGTTATTGTTTGGTGGAAAATAATATTTTGAAGTATTGAACTTGTTCATAAAATGCAAATGCCGTTGATTACGTTATAATCATAGAGTGAGTTTAATACTAATTAGAGTGGTACCACGGAAATTTCAACTTTCGTCTCTTTGTGAGGCGGAAGTTTTTTTATGGAATGGAGGAATGTTATGAAAAATTATGATCCAAAAAATATCGAAAAAAAATGGCAAGATATTTGGGATGAAAAGAAGCCTTTTAAATGTGAAATTAATGATAAAGAGAAATTTTATCCTTTAATTGAATTTCCATATCCTTCTGGTCAAGGACTTCATGTAGGACATCCAAGACCATATACTGCAATGGATGTTGTAAGTAGAAAAAGAAGACTTGAAGGACAAAATGTATTGTTTACAATGGGTTGGGACGCTTTTGGCTTGCCTACTGAAAATTATGCGATGAAAAATAAAATTCATCCTGAAGTTGTAACAAAAAATAATATTGCAAATTTCAAAAAACAATTAAAGAGTATTGGATTTTCTTTTGATTGGGATAGAGAAATAAACACAACAGATCCAGAGTATTACAAATGGACTCAATGGATTTTTATGAAGATGTTTGAAAAAGGGCTAGCATACAAAATGGAAATGCCAATAAACTTCTGTCCTTCTTGTAAAGTTGGTTTATCAAATGAGGAAGTTGTTGGTGGATGTTGTGAAAGATGTGGTAGTGAAGTTATTCATAAAGTTAAAAACCAATGGATGCTTAAAATAACTGAATATGCTGATAGACTTATTGATGATCTTGAGGAAGTTGATTTTATTGATAGAGTTAAGACACAACAAATCAATTGGATTGGTAGAAGTTATGGTATGGAAATTAAATTCCAAATAAAAGATGTTGATGATTCTATTTTAGTATATACTACAAGACCAGATACAATTTTTGGTGCTACTTATATGGTTATATCATGTGAGCATCCATTACTTAAAAAATATGAAGACAGAATAAAAAATAAGGAAGAAATAGAAAACTACATTTTAGAAGTTCAAAAGAAATCAGAATTTGAAAGAACTGAAATGAATAAAGATAAGACAGGAGTTAAGATTGACGGAATAACAGCAATTAATCCTTGTACAAAAAAAGAAATACCTGTGTTTATTTCTGATTATGTTCTAATGACTTATGGTAGTGGAGCAATTATGGCAGTACCTGCACATGATACTAGAGATTTTGATTTTGCTAAGAAATTTGGTTTAGAAATAGTTGAAGTTGTTAGTGGTGGAGAAAATGTTCAAGAAAAAGCATATACTGATACAGATAGTGGTATTATGGTAAATTCAGGTTTTCTAAACGGACTTTCAGTTAAAGAAGCAAAAGAAAAGATTTTTGAATATCTATCAAAACTTGGTATTGGAAATAAAAAGACTAACTTTAAACTTCGTGATTGGGTTTTTTCTAGACAAAGATATTGGGGAGAACCTATACCTCTAGTAAATTGTGAAAAATGTGGTTGGGTTGCAATTCCAGAAGAAGAATTGCCATTAAGACTTCCTGAGCTTGAATCATTTGAACCTACTGAAACGGGAGAGTCTCCACTTTCAAAAATTGATGAATTCGTAAATTGTACTTGTCCTAAATGTGGAGGAAAGGCAAAGAGAGAAACTGATACAATGCCACAATGGGCAGGGTCATCATGGTATTATTTAAGATATATGGATCCACATAATAAAGAAAATCTTGTTGGAAAGGATGCTTTAAAATATTTCAATCAAGTTGACTGGTATAATGGTGGTATGGAACATACTACTTTGCACTTGTTGTATTCAAGATTTTGGCATAAATTCCTTTATGATATAGGTGTAGTAAATACTAAAGAACCATATTTAAAGAGAACATCACATGGAATGATTCTTGGAGAAAATGGAGAAAAAATGTCTAAATCAAGAGGGAATGTTGTAAATCCTGATGAAATGATTGATAAATATGGGGCAGATGCGTTGAGATGTTATGAAATGTTCTTAGGAGATTTTGAAAGAAGTGCGTCTTGGTCTGATGGTGGAATTAATGGTTGTAGAAAATTCTTAGACAGAGTTTGGAAATTACAAGAAATAACAAATTCATCCGAAGAAATGTCCAAATCTTTAGAAAAATCAATCCATAAGACAATTAAAAAAGTTTCAGAAGATTTCGAATCTTTAAAATTTAATACTGCTATAGCTGCTCTTATGACTTTGATTAATGAATTTTATTCAGCGAAAGAAATTTCTAGAGAAGATTTAAGAGTATTCTTAATTTTATTAAATCCTGTTTCTCCACATATAACAGAAGAAATATGGCAAGAAATGAATTTTGGAGGATATATCTTTGAACAAACTTGGCCAAAATATGATGAAGCAAAAACAATAGATGACGAAGTTGAAATGCCAATTCAAATTAATGGTAAAGTTAGAGCTACTTTGATGATTCCAAAAGATGCTAAATTTGAAGATTTTAAAGAAGAACTATATAACAATGAAAGTGTTAAAAAGTTTGTAGAAGGAAAAACTATCGTAAAAGAAATCTTTGTTCCAGGAAAAATTTGTAATATAGTTGTTAAATAGAATTTTAAATTAAAAAATAAAAAAAGCAGGTCATATTGACTTGCTTTTTTGTATATTTTTTTATTTTATGGTAAAATAATAAATATAACTTAGTAAATGTGAGGTAATTTATGGATAATAAAGTTGCATTAGTAATTGAAGGTGGAGCGATGAGAGGAGCTTTTTTAAAAGGAGTCCTAGATTGCTTTAAAGAAAATAAAATTAAATTTCCTTATGTTGTTGGTGTATCTGCAGGGGCAATTACAGGATTTGAATTCCTTAGTGGAATAGAATTCGATGTAAATAAATTGTTTAATGAATTTTTAAAAAATATGGAATTATTAAAAAATTCTTCAGAACCTATTGATTTAGTATCAATGGTTAATAGAATTTTTGATTTTCCAGAATTTGATAAAAATTTAGAAGGTGAATTCGAAGCCGGGGTAACTTCTTTGATTGATGGTAGTTATAAATTCTTTTCATCAAAAGATGCAAAAAACACCTCAGATATGGTTAATAAAATAATAGCTTCATCTTCTCTACCAGATATGGCAAAATATGTTATAATTGATGGTATTCCATATTTTGATGGTGGAATGTATAATACAAATCCTCTTGAAAGAGCGATAGAAAAAGGCTATGAAAAATTTATAATCTTACTAGCAAAAAATAGAGGATATAGAAGAGTAAAATCAGAAGTTAGTGATAGAGTAAGACTTGCTTATAAAGATTATCCTATGTTTATTAAGGTAATGGAAAATGAAAAATATATATATAATGAAACAATGGATTTGGTTGATAAGTTAGAAAAAGATAATAAAGCGTTGGTATTTGCACCTGTAAATCCTTTAAAATTTAAATCTTTTACAACTAATTTTCAAGATGTTATTGATTTATATAAGGAAGGATATTTACTTGCAAGTCAAAGTATAGATAAGGTTAAAAATTTTGTTTAGGAGTTAGAATGATTTACGGTTTATCTGATTTACATTTAGATTATACTGGAGATAAGTCTATGGAAGTTTTCGGCTCGGCATGGGAAAATTATGAACAGAGAATGTTTGAGGCTTGGAAAGATATTGTAAAAGAAAATGATTATATTGTTGTTCCAGGAGATATATCTTGGGCTTTAAGAATTGAAGAAGCATATAATGATTTAAAGAGAATTGAAAGTCTTCCAGGAAAGAAAATTTTTTTGAAGGGCAATCACGATTTATGGTGGAGTAGTTTAACTAAAATAAAAGAACTCAATTTAAAAAATATGTTTTTTTTACAAAATAATAGTTTTGAAACTGAAGACTATGTTTTTATTGGAACGAGAGGTTGGCTTTCTCCAAAGTCTTCTGAATTTTCTGAGGATACTGATAGAAAGATTTATAACAGAGAACTTTCAAGATTAAAACTTAGTTTGGATTCTGTTAAAAACAAAGAAAAAGATATTATTTGCCTTTTTCATTATCCACCAGTTGAAAAAGATAGAACTTTAAATGATTTTGGATTATTTTTAAAGGAACATAATATAAAAGTTGCAGTATATGGCCATCTTCATGCATATTCTTTAAATAATGTAGTTGATGAAGTTGTTGAAGGAATTGAATTTCACTGTATTTCTGCGGATTACTTGCAATTTATCCCAAGACTTATTAGGAGATAAAATGGAAAAAGAATTAGAAGTAAAAATTTTAAATATAGATGTTGAAGATATAAAAAATAAATTGAAAGATTTGGGAGCAGAATTTATTGGATGTGAAAATCAAGAAAATATTAGATTATCTTCTTCAAAATTTGAATACATTCCAAAGGGAAGTTTTTTAAGAATTAGAAAATTTTTAGATGATAATGGAAAAGAAATTAACTCAGAATTAACTTATAAGGAACATAAGAAAAATGAATTTTTGAAAGAGTTTAATGAATATAATGTTTCATTAGAAAATAGTGGAGAAATGTTAAAAATAATGTCTCTTATAGGATATGATAAACTTGATATAGAGAAAAAATTTAGGACATCATATAAATTAAAAAATGCTCATATAGATATTGATATTTGGGATAAAGAAGTATATCCTTATCCATATATAGAAATTGAGGTATCGAATTACGAAGATTTGTGTGAAGTTTTAAAATTACTGAATATAAGCGAAGACAAGATTTGTTTGAAATCATTACCTGAGCTTAAAGAAGAATTAGAGAGTAGGGGTTAGTATGAAAGAGTTATTAGGAATTTTAGTTGCAAAAAGATTGTCAGTTATTGCAGTATTACTTGCAATATTCGTTGGAATGCTTGTAACATATTTACTAGGTAGATTAAAAAATAGATTTATAAAATTTATTCCAGCATTCGTTTTAATTATAGTTGGTACTGTTTTTTTAGCAGATGGATGGACAAATATTTTAACATCTAGAGGTATCAATTCGTTATACTATGCAATGATTATTGGAACAAGTGGAGTTGTTTCACTATTTTATGCCTTATTACTTATGAATTTTAAAAGAAAGTAGGTGTTCATATGGGAAATATTGCTGCTTTTTTTGATATAGATGGGACTATAGCGAGAGAATCACTAATGATTGAACATTTTAAAAGACTTATTAAATATGAAATATTGGATGAGAGTGTTTGGGTAAATGACGTAAAACAACTATATATGGAATATGTTAACAGATATGGAGCATATGATGCATATATTGAAGCTCTTTCTGAAAAATATAGAAGTGATTTAAAAGGCTTTGATATAAACTACAATAAGTTTATAGCAGAACAATCAATAAAAAAAGTTTTTGAAAGAGTATATGTTTTTTCTAGAAATGAGTTAGAATTTCATAAAACTAATGGCCATTTAATTTTTTTTGTTTCAGGAAGTCCGGACTTTTTAGTTGAAGAGATGGCAAGTAAATATGACGTCACAGAATTTAGAGCGACAAAATATTTATATGATGAAAATGGAAAATTTACTGGTGAAATAGATCCTATGTGGCATAGTGAAGGAAAAGATAAAGTATGTAATGAGTTAATTGAAAAATATAATATAGATACTGAAAAATCATATGCATATGGGGATACTACCGGAGATTTATCAATGCTTAGAAGATTTGGTAATGCATATACTATTAATCCATCAAAAAGACTATTAGAAAAAATAAGATGCGATGAAGAACTTTCAAAAAAAGTTAATATAATAGTAGAAAGAAAAGATGTAATATATAAATTAAAAGCAGATGTAATTACTCTGTAATTTTATGAATATTTTAAAAAAAGTAGCTAATAAATTAGCTACTTTTTATTTTACTATTAATTATTTACCAATTTTTTCTCCGAATGCTACACATTCATCTTCATCTTCTGGTGTTGGACAATCATATACGCAAAGTGGTTCAGCTACTAATACAGCTCCAACTCCTTCACATCTAACTTTCCAGTCTTTCATCCATTTTTGTCCTTCATTCCATTCATATGAACCGAATAAAGCAATTTTTCTACCATTAAGTTCTTCTTCAACTTCTTCAAACATTGGTTCAAAGCTTGTTTCTTCAAGAACTTCATCTCCCATTGCTGGACAACCAAAAGCGATTAAATCATAATCGTTTAACATATCAGCGCCAAAATCATCAGAGAAGATTACTTCTACTTCAGAACCTACATTTTCAATACCTTCTGCGATACAATCAGCCATTTTTTCTGTATTTCCTGTACCTGACCAATATACAACTGCTACTTTCATTTAAAAGTCCTCCTTAAATTTTAACTAACAAAGTAAAAATTTATTGTATTAATATGTAATACAATATTAAATTATAATTAAACCTAAAAACTAAATAAGTTTAAGTTATAATTTTTACAAGATAATAATAACAATATTATAAAAATTTGTCAACTATTTAAAATTTATTTTAAAAAAAATATATAAAAATATATTATTACTAATTAAGATATATTTATTACTGTTAAAAACTAGTGATAATTACTTAATTTTAAAAATTTTTTAAAAAAAATGTTTTAAAACTTGACATAGGGGAATAATAATAATATAATATTGTTAGCAGTCTAATAGATTGAGTGCTAAAAAAGAGGTGATAAAATGCTTGATGATAGAAAATTGAAAATTTTATATGCCATAATAGATAGTTATATTAGCACATCTGAACCGATTGGCTCTAGAACAATCTCAAAACAATATGATATGGGAGTTAGTTCAGCAACGGTTAGAAATGAGATGAGTGATTTAGAAGAATTAGGTTTTCTAAATAAAGCTTATTCATCTTCTGGGAGAATTCCATCAGACAAGGCATATAGACATTATGTTAATTATCTATTGTCCTCTCATTTTGATGAGATTTCTAAAAACACTTATGGAGTTGACATTTTATCAAGACATATTAAAGAGAAAAGTAAAATTTTCAAAGAGTCTGCAAAGATAATTTCTGAAGTAACAGAATGTATTACTGCTACAATGATTACAGATTATATGGATTGTTCTGTTAAGAGTATTGATGTTATAAAAATAAGCGGAAATTCTTATGTACTAGTTTTTGTTTTTGATAATGGTAAGGTAATTAATACAGTATTTGATTCAAAAACTGAACTTAGCGATGAACTTTTACAAGATTTGATATTTTACTTAAAAAAATATTTAATTAATGTAAAAGTAACTGATTTAAATGATAGATTAGAGTATTTGAAATTAACTTTTGTATCAAAGATTCCATTTATAACAGATATTACGAATTTGATAGGAAATGAAATTTCAAAAACTGAAAAATCTAACATAGAACTTGAAGGTATTTCAAATATATTTAATTTTCCAGAATATAGAGACTTAAATAAGGCTAAGGAATTAATTCATTTCTTAGAGAATAAAAATGAGTTAGAAGATTTGTTTTTAAGTTATAATGGAGATGAAATATATGTAAGTATAGGACGTGAAAATAATAAAGACTTTTTAAATGAAAATACAATTGTTGCAACGTCATATGATCTTGGAGATGGTAGCAAAGGTAAGATTGCGGTAATAGGTCCTACTAGAATGGATTATGAAAAGATAATATCTACTTTAATAAGTTTAAATGATAGATTTAGAGATATTTTAAAATGACGGGAGGCAAAATAGTTGAAAGAAGAAAATAAAGAATTAGAAAAAGAAATTAAAGAAGAGACTACTGAAGAAGTAGAAAATAAAGAATCCGATCAAAACTCTTCTGAAGAAGTTGAAAATAAAGTTAATTCTGAAATTGAAGAATTAAAAAATCAACTTTTAAGACTTCAAGCTGATTTTGTAAATTATAAAAACAGAACAGAAAGAGAAAAATCAAATTCTATTATACTTGCAAATGAAGGATTGATTTTAAAGCTGTTACCAGTATTAGATAATTTTAATAGAGCTTTTGCTCATGTGAATTTAGAAGATGATGCTGTTAAAGGCTTTGTAATGATTAAAGATCAATTTGAATCAATTTTAAAATCCGAGATGGTTGAGGAAATTGAAAGTGATGGAGTTACTTTTGATCCGAATTTACATAATGCAGTTATGACTGAAAGTAAAGAAGGAGTAGAAAGTGGTATAGTATTAGAAACTTTTGAAAAAGGATATAAAATTAAAGATAAAGTAATTAGACCAAGTATGGTTAAAGTTAGTGAATAATTAGGAGGGAAAAATTATGTCAAAAATTATAGGTATTGATTTAGGTACAACAAACTCAGCAGTAGCTGTTATGGAAGGTGGAGAACCAACAATTATAGCAAACGTAGAAGGAAATAGAACAACTCCTTCAGTAGTTGCTTTTACAAAAAATGGAGAAAGATTGGTTGGAGAAACTGCTAAAAGACAAGCAATAACAAATGCAGCAAGAACAATAACATCAATTAAAAGAGAAATGGGAACAGATTACAAAGTAAAAATTGATGATAAAGAGTATAGCCCAGAAGAAATTTCTGCAATGATTTTACAAAAAATTAAATCAGATGTTGAAAGTTATTTAGGAGAAACAGTTTCAGAAGCTGTTATAACAGTTCCTGCATACTTTACAGATAGCCAAAGACAAGCAACTAAAGATGCTGGTAAGATTGCTGGTTTAGATGTTAAGAGAATTATTAACGAACCAACTGCAGCAGCTCTTGCTTATGGAATGGACAAAGACACTGAACAACATAAAATAATGGTATTCGACCTTGGTGGTGGTACATTTGACGTTTCTATTTTGGAAATTGGAGATGGAGTTTTCGAAGTATTATCTACAAGAGGAAATAATAGACTTGGTGGAGATGATTTCGACGAAGTTTTAATGAATTACATGATTTCTGAATTTAAGAAAGAAAATGGAATTGATTTAAGCAAAGACGTAACAGCAATGCAAAGATTGAAAGATGCTGCTGAAAAAGCTAAGAAAGAACTTTCAACTACAATGACTACAAATGTAAACTTACCATTTATCACTGCAGTTGATGGAGCACCAGTTCACTTAAATATGGATATTAAGAGAGCAAAATTTGAAGAATTAGCTTCAGACTTAATTGATAAAACATTAGTTCCAGTTAGAGAAGCTTTAAATGATGCTGGTCTTACTGCATCAGAAATTGATAAAGTTCTTTTAGTTGGTGGTTCAACAAGAATTCCAGCTGTACAAGAAGCAGTTAAGAAATTAATCGGTAAAGAACCTCAAAAGGATATTAACCCTGATGAATGTGTTGCTATCGGAGCTGCAATTCAAGGTGGTGTTTTAACTGGAGAAGTTAAAGATTTATTATTATTAGACGTTACTCCATTATCATTAGGTATTGAAACTATGGGTGGAGTTATGACAAGATTAATCGAAAGAAATACAACTATTCCTGCTAAGAAGAGCCAAATTTTCTCAACAGCAGCAGATGGTCAAACAGCAGTAGATATCCATGTTTTACAAGGTGAAAGAGAATTTGCTCACGATAATACAACATTAGGAAGATTCCAATTAACAGGTATTCCTGCTGCTCCAAGAGGAGTTCCTCAAATCGAGGTTACTTTTGATATAGATGCTAACGGAATTGTAAATGTTCATGCTAAAGATTTAGGATCAGGAAATGAACAAAAAATTACAATTACTGCTTCAACAAAATTATCTGAAGAAGAAATTAATAAGAAAGTAAGAGAAGCTGAACAATTTGCTCAAGAAGATAAAAAGAAAAAAGAAGCTGTAGAAATTAAGAATAATGCTGAATCATTAGTTTACCAAACAGAAAAAACTTTAAAAGATTTAGAAGGTAAATTATCTGAAGATGAAAAATCTGCAGTTAATGCTAAATTAGAAGAATTAAAAACAGCTTTAACAACTGATAATACAGAAGATATTAAAGCTAAAAATGATGCTTTAACTCAAGAATTCTATAAACTTTCAGAAAAATTATATCAAAATGCTAACCCACAAGGACAAGGGGCAGAACAAAAGAAAGATGATGTAGTTGATGCTGACTATGAAGTAGTTGACGAAGACGAAAATAAATAGAAAAAATTCTAAAAGGTAGTAATTAAATTGCTACCTTTTTTTATATTATAATTGAAAAAATTTCTAATTATTGTTATAATAAATTTGTTAAGTTTATTTTATAACTAATATATTTAAGTGAGGGAATGATATGGAAATTAAGAATTTATGTATTAATACTATGAGAACATTAAGTGCTGATGCTATTCAAAAAGCAAAGTCAGGACATCCTGGACTTCCGCTTGGAGCATCACCAATGGCATTTACTTTATTTAATGATTGTATGAAGATTTCTCCTAAAAATCCAAATTGGTTTGACAGAGATAGATTTATTTTATCAGCAGGACATGGTTCTATGCTCTTATATTCATTACTTCATTTATTTGACTACGGTGTTAGTATTAATGATATAAAGAATTTTAGACAAATTGACAGTTTAACACCAGGACATCCTGAATATGGACATACTGCAGGGATAGATGCAACTACTGGTCCACTTGGACAAGGTATTTCTATGGCTGTTGGTATGGCATTAGCTGAAAGTCATTTAGCTTCTATTTTTAATACTGATGATTGTAAGCTTGTAGATCATTATACATACTCAATAGTTGGTGATGGATGTCTAATGGAAGGTATCAGCAATGAAGCATCTTCACTAGCAGGTACATTAAAATTAGGAAAACTTATAGTTTTGTACGATAGCAATAATATAACTATTGAAGGAGATACTTCAACTGCTTTTGGCGAAAATGTAAGAGCAAGATATGAAGCTCTTGGTTGGGAAACTTATTTTGTAGCTGATGGAAATAATATCAATGAAATTAAAGAAGCAATAGAAAGGGCAAAGTTAACTGAAAAACCTTCATTAATTGAAATAAAGACAAAAATCGGATATGGTTCAACTAAAGAGGGAAGTGCTTCAGCACATGGAGAACCTTTAGGAGAAGACAATATTCCAACATTTAAGAAAAATATTGGTTGGGAATATGAAGAAAGTTTTTACGTTCCTGAAGAAGTTAAAAAATATATGAAAGAAGTAGTTGAAAAAAAGAATACTTTTGTTGACGAATGGGAAAAACTACTTGGAGAATATAAAGTTAAATATCCTGAAAAATATAATTTATTCAGAAAATTTATAAAAGCAGAAATTGATGAAGAAATCTTAAATGACCCATCAATTATTGAATTTGATAAGGATATGGCTTCAAGAGAATCAAGTGGAATTGTTCTTAACAGATTTTCTAAATTACTTCCAAATCTTTTTGGTGGTTCTGCCGATTTAGGACCTTCAAACAAATCTACAATGAGTGAATATGAATTTTATTCACCAGAAAATAGAAACGGAAAGAACATTCATTTCGGAGTAAGAGAACATGCAATGGCTGCTATTTGTAATGGTATTTCATTACATGGAGGACTTTTACCATATTGTGCGACATTCTTTGTATTTAGTGACTATTTAAAACCTGCTGTAAGACTTTCTGCACTTATGAATCAAGGTGTTATTTATGTTTTAACTCACGATAGCATTGGAGTTGGAGAAGACGGACCTACACATGAACCAATTGAACATTTAGCAATGTTTAGATCAATACCAAATGTTTCAATGTATAGACCTTGTGATGCTAAAGAAACAGCTTATGCTTGGATTTCTGCGTTAAAGAATAGAAAAACACCAAGCTGTCTAGCGCTTACAAGACAAAAATTAACTAATTTAGAAGAAACTTCATCAGAAGCACTAAAAGGTGGATATGTACTAAAAGACTTTGGAAAAGACTTTGAAGTAATTATAATGGCATCAGGTTCAGAAGTTGGATTGGCTTACAAAGTTTGTGAAAAACTTTTAGAAGAAAACATTTCAACAAGACTTGTATCAATGCCATGTATGGAAGAATTTGAAAAACAAAGTAAAGAATATAAAGAAAGTGTATTACCTAATAACATCAGAAAGAGAGTTAGCATTGAAGCATTATCAACATTTGGTTGGGGCAAATATGTTGGCTTAGATGGAATTTCAATAGGTCTGGATACATTTGGGACATCGGCACCTGCAAATCTATTATTTGAAAAATTTGGCTTTACAGTTGATGCTGTATATGACAAAATAAAAAAAGAATTATTCTAATTAATAAATAATTATAAAAAATAGCGAAGAAAACTTCGCTATTTTTTTATGAAAATATTTTCATTAAATTGTTGAATATATTACTTTAATTTGTTATAATCATCTTAAGTTGTAAATTATTAAGATATTTAATAGGAGGTTATTATGAAAGATATATATTATTATGGAATGATTGCTTTTTTAACAGCAGTAAACATATATTATGGCGTAATATTTTATAGATTAAAAAATAAAGATTACGTTTCTAATGTTTATGATATTTTGTTGAACAATTCTAAGATAAAAAATCCAGAAAAAATTTTAAAAATTTATGGATTAGTTCACATTATAATTGCTGTTTTTAGCTTGATTTTCTTTTTTATAAAGAATGTAGAATTAGTTTTACTATTACCTTTTGGATTAATGATTTTAGATAATTTATTTTTATTAATAATATCTAAAAAACAAGAAAAATTCAAATATATAATAAGCATTATTTTTATAATAGTTATTCAAATTAGTTATTTTAAATTAACTTTAAATGGAGAACCAGCAAGAGATCTTTATAATGTTTCGTATATAATTGTATACGAAAATGGGTTAAGTGATTTTAAAGAACTTCCAGAAAATTCGTATCTAGAGAAAATACCTAACGAAAATATAAAGAATATATCTAAAATAGAAGATAATAAAATAGAGTTTTATGACCAAAAAGGAAAGTTACTGATTGAATCAGAATTGTATGAAGCAGAAGTTAAAAATATTGAAACAAATGAGTTTGAAAAATCAGAAAATATAATAAAATACAAAGGAACATATTATAAAATTTATGAACCTAAAGAATACTAAAATTAATTTAATTTGTTAAAATTTTTAAAATAGGTTATAATATAGTTATTATTAAATTAGTAAAAACTAATGTAAATAAGGAGGAAAAATGAAAGTAATATTATTTGATTTAGATGGAACTTTGCTTCCTTTAGATGAAAAATTGTTTGTTGATATTTATTTTAGAGAATTGTCTAAGGTGTTTTTAGAATATAATATTGATCCAAAAAAACTTGTTGAAACTATTTGGGCTGCTACTCATGAGATGATTAAAAATGATGGTAGGAGAACAAATGAGGAAATTTTTTGGGAAAAGTTTAAGAGTGAAGTGGATACTGATTTATCTGATGTTAAAGATGTTCTTGAAAAGTTTTATGCTAATGAATTTTTTACTTTAGTAAAAGAAGCTTCAACTGAAAATAATCTTGCAAAGTTAGCAGTTGAGCTTGCAAAGAAGGATGGAAGAAAGGTTGTTCTAGCAACTAATCCCGTTTTTCCTGAAAATGCTTTAGTTAGATTAAAATGGACAGGTTTAGATGTAGATGACTTCGACTATATTACTCATTATAGTAATAGTTCTTTTTCAAAACCTAATCCAAAATATTATCTACATTTATGCGAAAAATTTGGGGTTGAACCTAAGGACTGTTTAATGATAGGTAATGATGAAAGAGAAGATATTCATGCAGCAAGTAGTGTTGGAATGAACTGTTATTTAGTTACAGATAATTTAAATCCAGCTCCAGAATATGAAATTAATTGTGAAAGAGGAAGTTTTAAAGATTTAATAGAAAAATTAAAATCTTTATAGGATAAATATAATTAAAAAGACAACAATTATTATTGTTGTCTTTTGTTATTAACTATTTCTTTTTTGCTATTAAGAATTTTATTTTTATTCCTAATGATTTGAATTTATTTTCGTATTCAGTTTCTATATTTTTTGGATAATCAAAATTTGCTAAATCATATGTAATTAGTATTACTTCAAAGCCATTTTCGTTAAAATATTCTAAACTTGCTTCAAAAAGATCGTCATCATCTGTTTTAAAATGAATCTCTCCTTCATCTACAAGTAGCTTACTATATTTTTTTAAGAAATTTGGATGTGTTAATCTTCTTTTATGATGTCTTTTTTTAGGCCAAGGATTACAGAAATTAATGTATATTCTACTTATTGAATTTTCGATAAAGAACTCATCAATTTTTTCTATATTTGTTGGAATAGCTCTAACATTGGACAATTCTAAATCTCTAATTTTTCTAGTTGCATATACTATTGCATTTGTATCTAAGTCTAAGATACAGTAATTAATATCTTTATTTTTTTCAGCTATTTCACTAATGAATTTTCCTTTTCCACAACCTAGTTCAAGATTTATAGGGTTAATATTTTTAAATTCTTCATTCCATTTTCCTTTTAGATTTTCTGCGTTAAATATTACTTGAGCATTTTCTTTCATTTCAGGTACTGCCCACCATTTTTTTCTAAGTCTCATGAATTTTCCTTTCATAAAAATATTTTATATCCTAAATATTATATCATATTTTTGTAATATATTTAATTTATAAAAAATAATTTTTTTTGAAAAAAATAAAAAAAATTTTTATACTACTAATAGTAATATTTTTTTATCCAGCAAACAATTTTTAAAAAAATATTAAAACATACTATATATAGTTAAAAATAAAATTTGCATTCTATATATATTTTGTTTTATAATGGGTATATTAGAGCGGAGGTGATTTATTTGAGGATTATAAAGAGAGATTTATCAGAAGTATCATTTGATATTTCGAAAATTGAAAATGCAATTTACAAAGCATTTATTAGTGTAGGAGATGAAGATAAGAGAGTACTTTCAAAAAAATTAGCTGAAGAAGTTTTAGAAATTATTTTGAAAGATAAAGACGAAAGTTCTAATATAACTGTAGAAGAGATTCAAGATTGTGTTGAAAAGACCTTAACTAAAAATAATCATTATGAAACTTTAAAAAGTTATATTTTATATAGAGAAAAGAGAAATGCACTTAGAAAAGAATTGAATTATTTTAGAGAGTACATTGAAGATGAAGGCTTGATTGAAGTACTTGCTAAAATTCAAAAAGATTTTACAACAGAAGGTTATGAACTTGATAGATTATATAGAAAGTTTTTATCTTTTGTTAAGCCAAGTTCAGCATTAAACGAAAAAATTGAACTTTTAATAAAGGCTTCATCAGAATTAACTTCTAAGGAAAATCCAAATTGGGAATATATTTCTGCAAGAATTTACGCTTATAAAATTCATAAAGAAATTTCTCATTATGAAAAAGAATGGCATATTGTTGATTTTAAATCAAAGATAGAAGTTTTAACAAAAGCTAATTTATATGGAGAATATATTTTAGAAAATTATTCAAGTGATGATATTGATGAACTTGAAAAATATATAGATGATTCAAGAGATGAATTGTTTACATATTCATCTTTAGATTTAGTATATAAGAGATATTTAATTTGTGATTCTCACAAAAAAGTAATTGAAACAATGCAAGAAATGTTTATGGGTATTGCTATGCATTTAGCCATTCCAGAAAAGGATAGAGTTTCTTTTGCTAAAAAAGTATATGATGTTTTAAGTAACTTAAAAGCAACTGTTGCAACTCCAACAATGTCAAATGCTAGAAAGCCATTCCATCAACTTTCTTCTTGCTTTATTGATACTGTACCTGATACATTAAAAGGAATTTATAGAAGTATAGATAATTTCGCACAAGTTTCAAAACATGGTGGTGGAATGGGATTATATTTCGGAAAAGTTCGCGCTAGTGGGTCTGATATTCGTGGATTTAAAGGTGTTGCAGGTGGAGTTATAAGATGGATTAAACTTGCTAATGATACAGCTGTTGCAGTCGATCAACTTGGTGTAAGACAAGGTTCTTGTGCAGTATATTTAGATGTATGGCATAGAGATATTCCTGAGTTTTTAAATCTTAGAACAAATAATGGGGATGATAGAATGAAAGCCCATGATGTTTTCCCAGCAATCTGTTTCCCAAATCTATTTTGGAGATTAGCAAAAGAAAATATTAATTCTAATTGGTATTTATTCTGTCCTCATGAAGTTAAAGAAGTAATGGGATTCTGCTTAGAAGATTATTATGGTGAAGAGTGGGAAGAAAAATATAAACTTTGTGTTAAAGAACCTAGACTTGATAAGAGAGTATTAACTGTTAAAGACTTAGTTAAATTAATTCTAAAGAGTCAAGTTGAAACTGGAACACCATTTATATTTAATAGAGATAATGCAAATAATACAAATCCAAACTCTCATAAAGGAATGATTTATTCATCAAATCTTTGTACAGAGATTATGCAAAATATGAAAGAAATCTTAGATACTGATGAAAAGATTTTACAAATAGATGGAGAAGACCATGTTGTTACTGATGTAAAGGCTGGAGATTTTGTTGTTTGTAATCTTGCAAGTTTAGTACTTGGAAATATAGATTTACAAAATGATGAAGAAATGGAATTTGTAGTTTCAACAATTATTAGAGCTTTAGATAATGTAATTGATTTGAACTACTATCCAACACCTTTTGCTAAAATAACAAATGCTAAATATAGAGCAATTGGACTTGGTACAAGTGGTTATCACCATGCTCTTGTTAAGAATAAAATAATGTGGCAAACTGAAGAACATTTAGAATTTATGGATAAAGTTTATGAAAAGATAAATTATTATGCTATAAAAGAAAGTTCAAAAATTGCTGAAGAAAAAGGAAGTTACAAATACTTTGAAGGTTCTGAATGGCAAACTGGTAAGTACTTTGAAAAAAGAGAATATAATTCTAAAGAATGGATTGAACTTAAAGAACAAGTTGCTAAAAATGGTTTAAGAAATGCATATCTTTTAGCTGTTGCTCCAACAGGTTCTACTTCAATAATTGCTGGAACTACAGCAGGTGTTGATCCAGTAATGATGAGATATTTCCTTGAAGAAAAGAAAGGTTCAATTATTCCAAGAGTTGCTCCAGACTTAACTCCAGAGACTTTCTGGTTATATGAAAATGCTCATGAAGTTGATCAAACATGGTCTATAAAAGCTGGTGGAATTAGACAAAGACATATTGACCAAGGACAAAGCTTAAACCTTTATATCACAACAGATTATAAGATGAGTCAAATTTTGAATCTTTTAATTTTATCTTGTGAGGTAGGACTAAAAAGTATTTACTATATAAGAAGTAAAAGTTTAGATATTGAAGAATGCGATAGTTGTTCAGCATAGAAAGGAGATTTTATGGAATTAAATAAGAAAGCTCTGTTTAATGAAAATGGAGACATTGAATTATCAAAAAGAAAGATGATAAATGGGAATACAACAAATTTAAATGATTTTAACAATGTAAAATATACATGGACTACTGAGTGGTATCGTAATGCCATGAATAATTTTTGGATTCCAGAAGAAATTAATCTATTTCAAGATTTAAAAGATTATAAAATTTTAGATCAATATGAAAAAACTGCTTTTGATAAAGTTTTAAGTTTTTTAATATTTTTAGATAGTATCCAAACTGCAAATTTACCATATATTGGGGAATATATTACAGCAAATGAAATAAATCTTTGTTTAACAATTCAAGCATACCAAGAAGCTATTCACTCACAAAGCTATGGATATATGTTAGACAGTATATGTTCACCAGAAGAAAGAACAAATATACTATATCAATGGAGAGATGATGAACATTTATTAGCAAGAAATAAATTTATTGGTGATTTATATAATGAATTCCAAGAAAATAAAGATCCTTATAGTTTAGTAAAAACAATGGTTGCAAATTATATTCTTGAAGGTGTTTACTTCTATTCAGGATTTATGTTCTTCTATAATTTAGGAAGAAATGGAAAAATGCCTGGTTCAGTTCAAGAAATTAGATATATAAATAGAGATGAAAATACTCATCTTTGGTTATTCAAAAAAATGCTTCTTGAATTACAAAACGAAGAACCAGATCTATTTACTGAAGAAAAAATTGCTGTTTATAAAGATATGATAAAAACAGGTGTTGAACAAGAAATAGCTTGGGGAAAATATGTTTTAGGTGAAAATATTCCAGGACTTACAATGGAAATGATTGAAGATTATATTAAATATCTTGGAAATCTTAGAAGTACAGCTTTAAATTTTGGTAAACTTTATGATGGTTATGATGAAGAACCTGAAAGTATGAAGTGGGTAAGTGAATACTCAGATCCAAATGCGATTAAAACAGATTTCTTCGAAGCAAAACCTTCTGCTTACTCAAAATCAAGTGTAATTGATGACGATTTATAGAATAAAAATAAAACTACTATTTGATTATTCAAATTAGTAGTTTTTTTTTGAATTTTTTGATTTACCTATTGAAAAATAAAATTATAAATAGTATAATATAAATACAAATAAGAATTATTTGCATTAAAAATATAAGAGGAGGATTTTATGAATATAAAATTTAAAAGAATTATTTCAGCAATTATAGTTTGCTGTGTTTTTTTAGTTGGTTGTAATTCTAGCAATAATGGAAAAAATAACAACCAACAAAGTACCGAACAAAAGGATAAAAAGAAAGTAATATACACAACATTTTTTCCAGTAACAGATCTTACTAAAAGAATTGTTGGAGATAAAATGGAAGTAAAAACTATCATTAAAGGTAATCAAGAACCTCATTCTTTTGAGCTTAAAGCAGGAGATATGCAAGAAATAATAGAAGCAGATTTGGTTATTTATAATGGTGCTAATATGGAATCATTTATACCAGCTATTGAAGAATCTGTTAAAGATAAAAATAAATTCTTAAATCTTTCTCAAGGCTTAACTCTTTTAGAAAGTGGGGATGGTTTAGAAGAAGAACATGAGCATGGGGACGAAAAAAATAAAGATGAGCATGGCCATGATAAAATCAATCCTCATACTTGGTTAAGTGTGAAAAATGCTATTATTCAATTAGATACAATTTATAAGAAAATTTCTTCTATCGATCCAGCTAATGAACCATACTATAAAGAAAATTTACAAAAAGCTCAGGAAGAATTTAAAGCTTTAGATAATAAATTTGAAACAGAACTTTCAAAAGTAAAAAGTAAGGAAAAATATTTTGTTGTAAGCCACGCTGCTTTTAATTATTTAGCACATGATTACGGATTAAAGCAAGTAGCTGTAACTGGAATTTCACCAGAAGATGAACCATCTGCAAAGCAACTACAAAAGATAGCTGAGTTTGTAAAAAAACATAATATTAATACAATTTTCTTTGAAGGTAAAGCTACTCCTAAAGTTGCAGAAACTCTTGCAAAAAATACAAATACAAAGACATCAACAATGTTTACTATGGAAAACTTAACTGATGAAGAAATTAATATGGGATATTTAAAATTGATGGAATTAAATCTAGAAGCTTTAGTTAAATCTTTTAATGATTAAGGAGAAATTATGAGTAATAAATTAAAAAATAAAATTACAAGAATGAATTTGATCATTGTTTGTAGTGCAATTGCACTTACAAGCTGTGCAAAAAAAGTAGAAGAGAAAGAACAAAATAATACAAAAAAAGTTGAATTTGTTGAAAAAGAAACAAAATATCAAAAAGATGAAACTACTGAAGTTTTGATTGATGCCGAAATAAAAAAAGATGATATTGTAAGGGTTTATAAACATGGAGATCATTGGCATGTTTTTACTAAAGATGGTAAAGAACATATAACTTATTCAGATCCTTCAAAGATAACAGATGGTAATTCATTATCTTTTGTAAGTGTTGTTTCAAAAAGTAAATTAAGCGGATTAAATGTTAAATCTATTTTAAAACATGGAGATCACTGGCATGTTTATACAGCTGATGGAAATGAATTTTTAACATATGAAGATCCATCAGGAATGTTTCCAGGAATAGCTATAGGAACATATGTTGGTTCTCATGGGTCTAATAATAAAAGAAACTCAAACAATTATTCTCATGCTAACATTATTGAAGATAAAAAAGATAAAGTCATAAAGATTTTAAGACATGGGGATCATTGGCATATTTATACCTCAAGTGGACAAGAGTATATAAGTTATTCTGATCCAAGCTCAAAATATCCTGATGCAGAAGTAGGAGAATATGTTGGAAATCATGGAAGTTCAAATAATGTTTCACAAGATAATTCAAATAATGTAAAACCTAATGTGCCTAGTGCTACTGATAAATTACAAGAAGCAATTAAGAATCTAAATATAGTAACTGTTCTTGGTAAAAATCCTGTAGATAGATATGATATTGTAAAGATTTTAAAACATGAAGATCACTATCATATATATGACTCAAAAGGAAATGAAGGTATTACTTACACAAATCCATCAGAACTTTATCCTAACGCTGAATTTGGAGAGTATGTAGGTAATCATGGCGACGATAATGAGAAACTATTTGAATGGCCAAAAGGTGTAACAAAAATAGTAGATCATGGAGATCATTGGCATTTATATATTGATGATGAAGAAATTGGAGTTGTTCACGAAAATCCAAAAGATCATTATCCTGATGCAGAATATATTAAAGAAACAAATGACCATACAGATGTCACTGTTGATGAAAATGAATTATTTACTTATGAAAGTGTAAAAGCTGAACTAAAAGATTATGTAATTCCTTATCTTGATAATAATCTTAAGGCTATGAGAGCTTATGGAGATTTAAATACTACTTTATCAGTTTATGGTTCAAATGGAGAAACAAAAGGAATTTTCTATTGGTTACATGGAAATCACTATCATGCAATAACTATTAAACAAATTATTCAAAATGCAAAATCTGGACAATACGGAAATTGTACAGCTAAAGATATTGTAGCAGCAATAAAATATATTATTCAAAATCCGGATGCAAATATTGAATCTAAGATAACAGTAGATACTGATGAAGTTTTAAAATATCTAAGAACATATTATAATTTAGAAGATGACTCGGATGCTTATAATATAGGAAATATGGTTTATGTTTATATTAATGAAGAGACATTCACATTTAGTCTAACTGACTTTGAAAAAGTTGATGGAAAAATTAGATATAAAAAACAATTACCTGAAGCACCAGCTAAACCTGAACCAACTGATGAAGAAGTTGAAGAAGAAAAAACAAATGATTATTCAGATTATAAAGAAGAAAAAGATAATATAAATGAAACTTCAAATAAAGAAGCAAAAATTGAAGAAAAAATTGAAGCGAAAACTGAAGAAAATAATAAGGAGAATTCTTTAAAGACTGAAGATAAAAAAGTTGAGGAAAATAAAGATAAAGATAAAATAGATAATAAGAATGAAGATAAAGAAAAAGATAAAGTAGATAATAAGAATGAAGATAAAGTAGAACAATAATTTAATTTTCCTAAAATAATTCATAAAAATCACTCACTAAATAATGTAATAGTTGAGTGATTTTTATTTTTACATAACTAATTAAAAATTTTATTAAACTTTTTTCTTAAAAATGTTTTTAAAATATATTTTATGTGGTATAATATATTTGTAACTGATTAGCAGTCGAGTTGCTAGACTGCTAATAACTTTTAATTAGGAGGGATATTATGAAATTAAAACCAATAGGAGATAAATTAGTTATAGAAATGGTTGAGGTAGAAGAAAAGACTAGTTCTGGGATAGTTCTTCCTACTTCCGCAAAAGAAGCACCAAGTGTTGCAAAAGTTTTAGCAATTGGTGATGAAATTTTAAAAGATGATGATAAGAAAGATTTAATAAAAGTTGGAGATAGAATAATTTTCTCAAAATATGCAGGAACAGAAGTTAAACTTGATAAAAAAGAATATATTGTAGTAAAAATTGCTGATGTTTTAGCAGTTGTTGAAGATTAGGAGGTTTTTAAATGGCTAAAGAAATTAAATTTTATGAAGATGCTAGAAAAGGTATGGAAGCTGGTATCAATAAACTTTCAAATACTGTGAAAGTTACACTTGGACCAAAAGGAAGAAATGTTGTATTAGATAAAAAATTTGGTGCACCACTTATAACAAATGATGGTGTTACTATTGCTAGAGAAATTGAATTAGAAGATCCATATGAAAATATGGGAGCTCAACTTGTTAAAGAAGTTGCTACAAAGACAAATGATGTTGCTGGAGATGGTACAACTACTGCAACTCTATTAGCTCAAGCTATTATTAGAGAAGGATTAAAAAATGTTGCAGCTGGAGCAAACCCAATGATTATTCAAAAAGGAATTAAAAAAGCTGTTGAAAAAGCAGTTGAGGGTATTAAAGAATTTTCTAAACCAGTTGAAACAAAAGAAAGTATTGCACAAGTTGCATCAATTTCTGCAGCAGATGAAGAAGTTGGAAAATTAATTTCAGATGCAATGGAAAAAGTAGGTAAAGATGGAGTTATAACAGTTGAAGAATCTAGAAGTATGGGAACTACTTTAGAAGTTGTTGAAGGTATGCAATTTGATAGAGGCTATGTTTCTCCATATATGGTAACAAATACTGAAAAAATGGAAGCAGAACTGGAAGATCCATATATTTTAATTACTGATAAAAAAATTACTAATATTCAGGAAGTTTTACCTGTTTTAGAACAAATTGTTCAACAAGGAAAACCACTATTAATTATTGCTGATGATGTTGAAGGTGAAGCAATGGCAACTCTTGTTGTAAATAAATTAAGAGGAACATTTAACTGTGTAGCAGTAAAAGCACCTGCATTTGGAGATAGAAGAAAAGACTTATTACAAGATATTGCAATTTTAACAGGTGGTACAGTTATTTCAGAAGACTTAGGATATGAATTAAAAGAAACTTCTATTGAAATGCTAGGAAGAGCAAGAAGAGTAACTGTTGGAAAAGAACTTACTGTTATCGTAAATGGTGCAGGAGAACAATCTGCAATTGAAGAAAGAATAGCTTTGATTAGAAGTCAAATTGAAATTAGTGATTCTGAATATGATAGAGATAAATTACAAGAAAGACTTGCAAAACTTGCTGGTGGAGTAGCTGTAATTCAAGTTGGAGCTGCAACTGAAACAGAACTTAAAGAAAGAAAATTAAGAATTGAAGATGCACTTGCAGCAACAAGAGCAGCAGTTGAAGAAGGAATTGTTCCTGGTGGTGGAACAGTATTATTAAATGTTATTCCTAAAGTTAAAGCTCTTCTTGAAGAAACAAATGGAGATGAAAAAACAGGTGTTAATATAATTGTTAAAGCTCTTGAAGAACCTGTAAGACAAATTGCAATTAATGCTGGTTTAGAAGGTTCAGTAATAGTTGAAAATGTTAAGAATGCTGAAGTTGGTGTAGGATTTGATGCATTGAATGAAAAATATGTAAATATGCTTGAAAGTGGTATTGTTGATCCTACAAAAGTTACTAGATCAGCACTTCAAAACGCATCAAGTGTTGCTTCAATGGTTCTAACAACAGAAGCCGCAGTGGCTGATGTAACTAAAGATGAACCAATGGGACAAATGCCTGGTGGAATGAATCCTGGAATGGGATATATGTAGAAAATAGTTAACTTATAATTAAATTTATGGTAAAATAGAACTTGGAGATAATCCAAGTTCTTTTTTTATGGAGTTTTTATTATGAGACTGTTTTTTAATATTATTCTTGTGATTTGTATAGTAATTTTAGTAACACATCAAAGTTTTTATTTATACAAATATAATAAAATTTTAAGTAGAATTACATTTCTACTTGAAGATGAAAAAATTAAAGAAGATAGAAATTTAATTTTAGAATATAATTATAATCTTTCACGACTTAATTATATTCTTTGTATATATTTTTCTGGTATTGTAAAAAAAATTCTATTAAAAAAGATTAAATTTGAATATATTGAATAGGAGATTGTTTTGAATAATTATTTGTTTATTTATAAAGATGAAGAAAAAATTGAATATGGAAAAGTCTTAGATTCACAATTAAGCTCCTATTTCGTTAAAAAATTTTGTAATTTTGAAATTGGAGACATATATAGGGCAAGGGTTGTAAAAAAAGTTGACGCATTACAATGTTTTTTCGTAGAACTTAAAAATGGAAAAAATGGATTTTTAGATTTTAAGGATACTGTTGGACAAGTTCGGGTTGGAGATGTTATATTTGTTGAAATATATAAAATTAATGCAGGAGATAAAGCACCTAATGTTTCAATGAATTTTTCTATTTCTTCAATTTTTTCAGTTATATCTTACAAAAATAGAGAAGATATTTTTATTTCAAAAAAATTAAAAGAACATAACTTTAATATTGAAAAGATAAGAAATATAAAATCAAACTTTTCAATAAAATTGAGAACAAAAAGTGTAGATTGTGATGAAGATACTTTATTAAATGATATAAGAAAAAATGTAGAAAAAATGCAAGAAATAGTGGATAGTTTAAATAATTTACCAGTTCCGAAATTAATCTACAAAAAGGAGAATTTTTTAGAGGACTTTTTATTTGAAAATGAAAAATATACATGTGTATTAAATGATAAAGAGCTATATAAGAGCTTTAAAGATAATAAATTTTTGAAAAATGAATTAAAATATGATGAAGAATATTCTCCTAAATATGATTATAATATAGGAGTATATATAGAGGGATTAATTAAAAAAACAGTTGAAATTGATGATATAAATATAGTTATAGAAAAAACGGAAGCTCTTACAGTAATAGATGTAAATTCAAAGAAAAAAACAAGTGAAATAAATAAAAGTAAAAATGCTTTATCTGTAAATTTAATAGCAATTGAAGAAATTATTAGACAGATATCTTTTAGGGATATTTCGGGAATAATAATTGTAGATTTTATAAATATGAAAATTAAAGATCAAGAAATTTTAGAAGAAAATATAAAAAAATTAGAAATTACTGATAATAAAATTTGGAATTTTCATGGGTTTACTAAACTTGGACTCTATGAAATTACAAGACAAAGAGGAAAATAATGGAACTTAAAAATTTAGAAATAATTGACAATACCAATGAAGGACTTGGAGTTGCAAAAAGTGAAGAGGGAATAGTTTTTGTAAAAGGTGGACTTGTTGGAGATATTGTTGATGTTGAAATTACTCAAAAAAAGAAAAAATTTTCTAACGGATATGTTAAAAAATATTTGAAATATAGTGAATACAGGGAAAATTTATACGATGAAAAACTAACAGATATCTATCATTTTATAAATCTAAAATATGAAAAAGAACTTGCATTAAAGAAAAAGATGTTTTTAGACAGCCTTAGAAAAAATACAGACATAGAATTAGAAGATGTTGAAATTTTAGAGAATAAAAATAACTTAAATTATAGAAATAAAATTGAATTAAAGACAAATGAAAATTTTGAACTTTGTTATTGTGTGGATAATGGTGAAAGCAAAATAAAACTTGAAAATTGTCCATTAAGTGATGAGAGCATAAATGAATTTCTACCCTTTTTACAAGCAAAATTAAAAGAATTTAAAATTAAGTCCTATGATGTAAATACGGATGATGGAATTTTAAAAAATATCAGCATAAGATCAAATTTCAATTCTGAAATTATGATTACAGTTGTTGTAAAAAAAGACATAAAAGAAGTTCAAAATTTTGTAAAAAGTTTAAGTGAATATAAAAAATTAGTAAGTGGATATATAAATATAAATCCTAAAAAAGCAAGTATAATTATGGGACAAGAATGTAAATTAATATTTTCAAAGAAGAATTTTACAGATAAAATCGGAAAATATGAATTTAATATTTCTCCAAAGAGCTTTTTTCAAGTAAATAGATTTCAAACTGAAAATTTATATAAAATAGCTAAAGAATTTTTAGGAGAAAACAAAGATAAGAATTTGTTGGATTTATATTCAGGTATTGGAACTACGAGCATATATTTTTCAGAAAATTTTAAAAAAGTAATTGGTGTAGAAGTTGTAAAAGATGCAGTAAAAGACGCTAAAGAAAATTTAAAACTAAATGATGTAAAAAATGTCGAGTTTTTATATGGTAAGAGTGAAGAAAAGATTGATGAAATATTAAAAAATAATAATATTGATATAATTTCTGTAGATCCTCCACGAAAAGGACTTGACAAAAAAGTTGTAGATACTATCGTTAAAAGTAATATCAAAAAAGTTGTCTATGTAAGTTGTAACGGAGCAACATTAACAAGAGATTTAAAACTTTTTATTGACGGTGGATTTGAATTAAAGAAAGTTAAACTATGCGATATGTTTAGTAAAACAGCCCATTGTGAAGTGGTAGTTGAGATTGAGAAATTTTTTAATTAATAGGGAGAAATTATGAAAGAAAGAGTTGCTTTATGGGATAATATAAAATTTATATTAATTACACTGGTAGTAATCGGTCATCTAGCTGATGAATTCACAAATAATTCAAATGCTTACAAAAGTATTTTTTTATTTATATATTCATTTCATATGCCTGCATTTATATTTATTTCAGGACTATTCCATAATGAAAAAAATATTTTGAAAAAATGTATTTTTTATTGCAGTATTGGTTTCTTATATAAAATAATTAGTTTGGTTATAGATAGATTAAGTGGAAATATTAATGTCACTTTTTCTCTTTTATCAGATGGTGGGGTATCTTGGTTTATGTTTGTATTAGCAATTTATACAGTTATAACATATTTGATAAGAAATGAAAATAAGAAATATCTATTAGTATATTCAATTATTTTAGCTTGTTTTGTTGGTTATGATAAATCTATAGGAGATTTCTTATATTTATCTAGATCTATTGTATTTTTCCCTTTTTATTTATTAGGCACAATGATAAAAAGTGAAGATATAGTTAAAATAAAAAGTAAAAATAAAATTCTATCTGTATTTTCTATACTAATAGTTTTAATCTGGGGATTTTTATGTTTTTATAAAATTGATAAATTCTATATATTAAGATATTTATTTACAGGTAGAAATGCTTTTTATGAACCTATATTAAAATATGGAGCATTAGCTAGATTATGTTCATACATAATTTCTTTGTTATTACTTTTTTCTATTATAATTTTAGTTCCTAGTAGGAAAATTAAATTTATAAGTCGAATGGGTGGGAATTCAATATATGTTTATTTTTGGCATTGGAAATTTTATATGTTATTAGAAGAAATATTTGTTGTTTCAAGACTATTTTATATTGGAGTATATGGAAAAATATTATTTCTTTTAATAGGTGTTTTAATTAGTATTATTTTATCTCAAGGTTGGATATTTAGTATTCCTATTAAACAAATTAAAAAATATTGTTTTAATTAAAGAATTTTGATATAATTCAAAAATATAACAAATAAGACCTGTGAGTACAGGTCTTTTATAATAGTTTAAATTTATTTTTTTCAAAGTCAATTATTCCTTCTTTTTTTAATTTTCCTAACTCTCTTGAGAGATTACTCCTATCGAGTGCAAGGTAATCAGCCATTTCATTTCTATTTAGATTTATTTCAAAATTATTATCTACTGATAGTAATTTTTTTTGAATTGAAAGATATTCTAGTATTTTTTCTCTTGTTGTTCTCTTAGATAGAATATGCAATTTTTTATTTAAAATCAAATTTTTTGTAGAAATTATAGTCAAAAAATTATTTAGAATTTTTTGGTAATATTGAGATTTTGAAAGACTTTTATATTCAATCCAAATTATTGATGAATTTGTAAGTGAGACAATTTCATGTGGTATTTGCATTTCCAAAGAAACTAATGCTTCTGCAAATGAATCTCCTTTTTCAAAAACATTTAATATATTTCTATTTCCAAAGTAATCAAAGTTTGATACTGTAATTCTACCATCAGTTATAATCCCAAAATATTCTATTTTTGTATTTTCAGCTATAATAATATCATTTTTTTTATATTCTTTTTCATAATAGGATATTACTGAAAAAACTTCAATAATTTCATCTATTGTGAAGTCCTTAAATATCGGACAAGCTTTAATTATTTCAAAATTATTCAAGTCGGCCTCCTAAAATTTATTAATTATATTTTAGAACTTTTTCTTACATTTTTCAAGGTATTTTGTATAAAAAATTTTTAAAAATATTTATTATAGTATTAAAAAAGTGACAAAGTTTGAAGAAATTAGTTATACATTGTAAAAAACATTGTAAAAAATATTGCAATAATTTTGAATTGGTGTTATAATACTTAAAACGATATTCTGTTTTAAAATTTTAGTTAATTAAAAATTGATTGAAAAGCAAATGTGGTAGGAGGTTAATATGTTAGACGAGAAAATTTCTGTTGCAGTTATAAAACGTTTACCTAAATACTATAGATACCTTGAACTAATTGGAGATAAGGGAATAATAAGAGTATCTTCTCAAGAACTTAGTAAAATTACAGGTTTGACTGCTTCACAAATTAGACAAGATTTGAATCATTTTGGAGCTTTTGGCCAACAAGGTTATGGTTACAATGTTGAAGAACTTAAAATTGAACTTGAAAAGATCATGGGTGTTGATAAACCTTATAATGTAGTTATTATTGGATTTGGCAATATAGGAAGTGCATTATTAAATTATAGTGGATTTAGAAAAAAAGGTTTCAAAGTAGTTGGAATTTTTGATAATTCACCTGATATTGTTGGAAGTAAACAGAATGAAGTAGTTGTAAAAGATATTTCTGAATTAGAAGAAGTTGTTACAAGAGAAAAAGTTGATATCGCAATTTTAGCTATTCCTGCTAGACCTGCACAAGAAATCACTGACAAATTAGTTTCTTGTGGAATAAAGGGAATTTGGAACTTTGCACCAATTGATTTAAAATTACCTAGAAGTGTTGTTCTTGAAAATGTACATTTGGATGGAAGTTTATTGACACTTACGTACTATATGAATAGTTTAAAAGATTATCCTGGTGTAAGATAAAAATATAATAGGGACAAATTATATTAGTATTTATGAAGCTTTATATTATGGAATTATTTGATAAAACTCTTTTTTAAGAGTTTTATTTTTTTATGTTTTATGCTATAATTGGGATAAGTTTTATTTAAAAATTGTATTTTTTTTAGATTGTTTTTTATAAAAATATTTAAAATGATTTTACAATTTTCTAATTAGAATAGAATGGCTTATGAAAGGCTTTAGATATATGAAATATATTAATTGTATATTAAAAAAATATGAGCTTAATATTGATGAACTATTAATTTTAGTAGTATCATTTACGGTGTTTTTACCTTTTTATTTTTTAGTATTTTCTTTTAATGCTCTATTTTTTTATTTATTAGTTAGTGGAAAAATTATTCCAGTATTTAAAGAAACTCCTTTTGTTAAAAATATTTTAGCATTTACTGCTCTTATATTCAGTGTATCAGTAATAAAGCAAAATTTATATGGTATAGGAGTTTCAATTATTATTTTTGAATTTTCTGTATTTTTTATGTATTATAGAACAGTGATAAATAGGAAGTTGTTTTCAAAGATAATAAATTTATATATGATAGTTTCAATTTTTTGTTTTATTTTAACTATTCTTACGGTGTTATATAAAAAATTCAGTATGAATTTAAAATTTTATGAATTTATAGAGTATTTGTCATTGCATAGACCAATTTCGTCATTTTTTAATACAAATTATTATGCAACAATCTGTGAATTTATAATAATAATTGCAATGTATTACTTTTTATCCAATAAAAATAAAAAGAATAGATTGTACTTTTTGTGTGTAAGTACACTTGCGTTTATTGTACTGTTTCTAACAGAAAACAGAACAGCTCTGCCAACTATTTTAATAGCTACATTGGTACTTTCTTTGACGAAAAATAACAAAAAAGTATTTGCATTTCTTGGTGTATTTACAGTAGTAATTGTAGTTTTGATGTTCTTCTCGAATAAAATTTTTCCTAGATATGAATTTATTGGAAATTCTTTAGGAACTAGAAAAGAGATTTGGAAAAATGCAATTGAATTATTTAAACAAACTTATTTATTTGGAAGTGGGCCAATGGCATATCAAAATGCCACATGGGTAACTCATCCTGCAAATCATGCACATAACATTTTACTAGATGTATTGATAAATTTTGGTATTATTGGAAATCTAGTAATAGCACCACTTTTTATTGGATTATGTAAGCAAGTTTACGATATAAGGAAAAGAAATTTATTTAGACTTATTATTGCCTTAACTGTTGTTGTTATTTTACATGGTATGTTAGATGTTACAATACTTTGGCATCAAACAGCATATATATACTTTAGTATTTTACTTGCTGTTGGAAAGGTTAGTGGTTTCGAATCCAAGTTTATTTTCTAAAAGGGTGTATTATGATAATTTTGAGTGTAAATGGCTTGACAAAGTCGTTTTTGAATGAAAATATATTAGAAAATTTAACTTTTTCAATTTCTGATAGAGATAAGGTAGGAGTTGTTGGAGATAACGGAAGTGGAAAGACTACCCTATTTAATCTCCTAACAAATGAATTATCTTCTGATAGTGGGGAAATAAATTTTGCAAAAAATGTAAAATTATCAATTTTAAAACAAAATATCTCATATACTAGTGAAAAAACAGTTTATGAGGAATGTCTAGAAGTTTTTGAAGAAATTATTTTACTAGAAAAAGAACTTAGAGAATTAGAAATTGAAATGGGAAATAAAAATTTAAGTGAAGAAGAAATTCATAAACTTTTTGATATTTATGAGAGTAAGAGACATTATTTTGAAGAAAATAGTGGATATTCATATAATTCAAAAGTTAGAGGAGTTTTATTTGGACTTGGTTTTTCAGAAGATGATTTTTCAAAATTGGTTTATAATTTAAGTGGTGGACAAAAGAGTAGATTACATTTAGCAAAAATTTTACTTGAGCCGTCAAATTTAATTTTACTAGACGAACCAACAAATCATCTAGACATAGACTCAATTCAGTTTTTGGAAGCTTTTTTAAGAGATTATAAAGGAAGTTGTATTATAATTTCACATGATAGATACTTTCTAAATTCTGTTTGTAATAGAATGTTTTCAATTGAGAATAAAAAATTAAAAACCTATAATTGTGGATATGATGATTTTGTATCTAGACGTGAAAAAGAATTTGAAATTAATAGACATCTTTATGAAAAACAACAAAAAGAGATTTCTAGACAAAAAGAAATTATTCAGAGATTTGAAAATTATGGAAATAATAGGTTTATAAAACAAGCTAGTTCGAGAAGAAAAATGCTTGAGAAAATTGACTTAGTTGAAAATCCTGAAATTTATAAAAATTCAATGAAATTGAAACTTGTGCCTGAGGTTGAATCAGGAAAAGATGTTTTATCTATTTCTGATTTAACAATGGGTTTTAGTGATAAAATTTTATTGAATTCTATAAATCTAAATGTTTATAAGGGAGATAAAATTGGTTTAGTTGGAAAAAATGGTGTTGGTAAAACAACATTATTCAAGATAATTTGTAATAAATTATCACCTTTAAGTGGAAGCTGTGATTTAGGTGCTAGAGTTTCTTTGGGATATTATGATCAAGAGCAAAAAACTTTAAATAATCAAAATTCTGTAATGGAAGAGTTTTGGGATGCTTATCCAAATATGAATAATTTTGAAGTTAGAAGTCATTTAGCTAAGTTTAATTTCTTTGATGAAGATTTATTTAAGAGTGTTGGAGAATTAAGTGGTGGAGAAAGAGCCAGACTTGAACTTTTAAAACTTATGTTATCAAAATCAAATTTCTTATTACTTGATGAGCCGACTAACCATTTGGATATTGAAAGTAAAGAGGTTTTAGAAAATGCAGTTGTAGATTATTCTGGAACTGTGCTAACTATTTCTCATGATAGATATTTTTTAAATAAAGTTGTTAATAAGATTTGGTATTTAGAAGACGGTAAAATAACAGAATATTATGGAAATTACGATTACTTCTTAGAAAAATTAAATGAAAAAGACGTAGTTGAAGAAAAAGTGATTTCAAAAACAGAAATTGAGAAAGAGAAAAAGAAAAAAAGAGAAATAGAAAAACAAGAAAGAGCTAAGAAACAAAAATTGAAGGAGATTGAAAATCAGATTTTTGAAATTGAAGATAAAATTGAGAAATGTAATTTAGATATTCAAGATCCAGAAGTTTTTAATGATAAAGATAGATTTTTAAAGATTAATGAAGATTTATCAAACTTAATAAAAGAAAAGGAAAATTTATATTTAGAGTGGGAAAATTACTTGTAGGAGAAGTGTATGAATAGTTTTAATCCGTTAGAAAATGTACAAAAGATTTTAAAAAAATCTTGTGAAATTTTAAATTTAGATGAGAGTGTTTATGATTTATTAAAAGAGCCTGAAAGAACAATAGAAATAAATATTCCAGTTAAAATGGATAATGGAAAATTTAGAATTTTTAAAGGCTTTCGTTCACAACATTGTGATGTAATGGGTCCTTATAAAGGCGGTATTAGATTTCATCCAACTGTCAATGGTGATGAAGTAAAAGCATTATCTGCTTGGATGAGTTTAAAATGTTCAGCTACTCATCTTCCTTTTGGTGGCGGAAAAGGTGGAATTATAGTAGATGTAAATGAGTTATCTGATAATGAGCTTGAAAGACTTTCAAGAGGATATGTTAAAGAACTTTATAAATATATCGGAGATAGATATGATATTCCAGCACCAGATGTAAATACAAATGAAAAGATAATGGCATGGATGTTAGATGAATATATAAAATTGACAGGAAATAATACATTAGCCACTTTTACGGGAAAAGCATTAGGATTTGGTGGATCTTATGGTAGAAAAGAAGCAACAGGAGTTGGTGTTGCAGTAATTACTAGAGAATCATTAAAAAAACTAGGTATTAATATTAGAGAATCAAAAATTGCTATTCAAGGTTTTGGTAATGTAGGTTCAAATACAGCGAAACACTTAGAAAGAATGGGTGGAAATATAGTATCAATTTCTGAATATGATAAAGAAAAAGGTGTTTATACAATTTATAATGAAGATGGTTTTGATATTGCTGATTTAATTGAACATTTTGAAAAAAATAATACTTTATATGATTATAAAGATGTAAAACATATTTCAATTGATCAATTCTATTCATTAGACGTTGATGTTATTATACCATGTGCATTAGAAAATTCTATCGGAGAAGAAGAAGCAAATAAAATTAGAGCAAAATTAATAGTTGAAGGAGCTAATGGTCCTGTTAATTATTATGCAGATTCTATTTTAAAAAATAGAAATATTATTGTTATACCAGATATTTTAGCTAATTCAGGAGGAGTTATTGCATCTTACTTTGAATGGGTACAAAACATTTCAGCTATTGATATGACAGAAGATGATGTTTTAAATAAAGTAGAGTATAAAATGTTATTTGCATATAATGAAATATTAAAAATTCAACAAAAGTATGATGTAACAATGAGACTTGCTTCTTATATTTATTCAGTATTAAGACTATATAAAATATTAAAATTAAGATCTAGAATTTAATTTTTGAATTATTAGGGTTTTACTACTTGACATAATGAAAAAAATATTTTATCATATTAATATAAGTGAAACAAAGACATAAGTGAATAAATAAAAAATTTGTAAATTGGTTTTTTTTTTCTCTATTTAGAGATAAAAAAAGACCAATTTTTTTTAGGAGGATATTATGAGCAAATTTATTTTTATTACAGGAGGAGTAGTTTCTGGAATAGGTAAAGGAATATGTGGAGCAAGTTTAGGTAGACTTTTAAAGGATAGAGGATTTAGTGTTTTTATGCAAAAATTTGATCCTTATATAAATGTAGACCCTGGTACAATGAGTCCTTATCAGCATGGAGAAGTTTTTGTAACTAAAGATGGTGCTGAAACTGACTTAGACTTAGGACATTATGAAAGATTTATTGATGAAGAACTTACTCAAAGAAGTAATGTTACAACAGGAAGAATTTATAGTGAGGTAATCCAAAAAGAACGTAGAGGAGATTATAATGGAGCTACTGTTCAAGTTATTCCTCATATTACTGATAGAATAAAGGGTTATGTATATAAAGCTGCTGAAGAAAGTAAAGCTGATATTATTATCACTGAAATAGGAGGAACTGTAGGTGATATTGAATCATTACCTTTTATTGAAGCTATTAGGCAAATTCATGCTGAAAATAAAAAAGAAGATGTTTTATTTATTCATATTACATTAGTTCCAACAATACCAGGTTCTAATGAATTAAAAACAAAACCAACTCAACATTCTTTTAAAGAACTTATGAGTCAAGGAATAAAGGCAAATATTATTGTTGTTAGAAGTCCAGAACAAATTTCTGATGAAATTAAAAATAAAATTAGTCTTTTCTGTGATGTTCCAAAGAGTGCTATAGTTCAGTCTGAAAATGTTGACTTTATATATGAAGTACCAGTTAAATTACAAGAACAAGGATTAGATGAGTATGTCTTACATAAACTTTCTCTTGAAGGAAAACCAATTGTTAAGAATGCCTGGAAGGAAATGATTGATTCTTATAGAAATGTAAAAGATGAATTAGAAATTGGACTTGTAGGTAAATATGTTCAACTTCATGACGCTTATCTTTCAGTGTCACAAGCTTTAATAGATGCAGGATATAAAAATGCTCATAAGATTAATATTCGCTGGATCAATTCAGAAGAAGTTACTGAAGAAAATACAAAAGAATTATTTAATGGACTTGATGGAATAATTGTTCCAGGTGGATTTGGTGGCAGAGGTATAGAAGGAATGATTGCTACAAGTAAATATGCAAGAGAAAATAATATTCCTTATTTCGGTATTTGTCTTGGTATGCAAATTGCTATTATCGACATTGCAAGAAATATTGCAAATCTAAATGGTGCTGATTCTACTGAAAAAGATGAAAATGCTAAACATCCTGTAATTGATTTGATGGAAAATCAATTTGATGTTGAAAATATTGGTGGTACATTAAGACTTGGAAATTATGACTGTAAACTTCTAGAAAATTCAAAAGCTAGAGAATTATATAATTCTGAAGTAATTCAAGAAAGACATAGACATAGATATGAATTTAATAATAAGTATAGAAAAGAACTTGAAAAGGCAGGAGTTGTATTTTCTGGTATAAATCCTGAACTCGATTTAGTTGAAATTATTGAATTTAATGGAAGTGATTATTTTGTAGCTTGTCAATTCCATCCTGAATTTAAATCTAGACCAAATAAAGTACATCCATTATTTGATGGATTTATAAAGGCATCTATAAAAAATAAAAATAAATAGAACTAAAAATAAGAAACTTAATAGTTTCTTATTTTTTAATAATTATAGACAACTTAATTTTTAAGTGATATAATTTGTATGTAATTTATTATATTTATTTTTAAAATTTGGAGGATAAAAATGGGATTATTTGATGTTGTAAAAAAAGCTCTAACTGGAGCAAGTGATGAAGATAATAGAAAAAACAAGGCTAGAATGCGTGAAATTTTCAACTCTTGTGTTCCAAATGGTGATGAATATAAATTAATATATTGTCACATGGAAAATTATACTAATGCAGTTATCGTAGAGATTACAAAACATAGCAATTTTATTGTTGGATATAAAGAGGGTGAAGTTGTTATAATTAATGTTAATGCTACATTAACTGAATATGGAGAACCGGAATTCTTTAATAAAGAAAATGGTGCAACTATAAAAACAGCTATAGGATACTGTGTTGCTGATAAAGAAAATGTACATTATCAATTTGTACCTATAACATATGAACCGGGAATTGTAAAAGGTGCGAAGTACTCAGTTGCAATTACACAAACCGGAGCAGAAGTATCAGAATTCCGTAAATTCTTTAAAAAAGGATTATAAAATATATTACGATTAAGATTATTTCTTAGTCGTTTTTATTTGCCATTACTTATTGAAATGTAGGGTAAAAATAATTGTAATAAAATATAAAAAATGGTAAAATTAATTATAAATATAGAAATTGAGAAAATTTATTAATTTTGGGAGAGATATATGTTATTAGTAATAGATGTTGGAAATACAAATATTGTATTGGGTGTTTATAAAGGATATTCATTAATATGTGACTTTAGATTAAATACTATAAAAAATAAAACCAGTGATGAGTATGCAATGTCAATAACAGAAATACTACATGCTAACGATATAAAAAAAACAGAAATTGAAGATGTTATTGTGGCTTCAGTAGTTCCAGATGTTATGCATTCAATTGAAAATGCTATAAAGAAATATTTTAATTTGAAGCCAATTATTATTGATGATAATTGTGGATTGGGAATTAAAATTAATCATGATAATCCCAAGACTATTGGGGCAGATAGAATAGTTAACTCAGTTGCAGGAATAAAAAAATATGGTGTACCATTGATAATTATTGATATAGGAACAGCTATTACTTTTGATGTAATTGATGAAAATTCAGTATATCAAGGTGGAGCTATAATTCCTGGAATAGGAATTTCATCAGAAGCATTGTTTTTAAAAACTGCAAAATTACCAAAGGTTGAACTTTATAAACCTGAAAAAATAGTTGCTAAAAACACAATGGATAATATTAGAGTTGGTATGGTTATAGGATATATTGGACTAATAGAAAAATTAATTGATGAAATTGTAAAAGAAATGAAATTTGATACTTCAAAATTGAAGGTTGTTGCTACTGGAGGTTATTCAAGTCTAATTTCAAAGGATATAAATAAAATAGATATTATAGACAAAAAGCTAACCCTAGACGGAATGTTAGAAATCTATAAAATGAAAAAGAGGTTATAATATGCTTAATGGAGATATTTTTTTAGCACCACTTGCAGGTGTAAGTGATGTAGCTTTTAGAATATTAGCAAGTGAAATGGGAGCTAGTATGACTTTTACAGAAATGGTTTCTATAAAAGGATTATATTATGAAAATGATAATACATCTATTATCACATATATAGATAAAAGAGAAGGTCCGGTTGGATTACAAGTTTTCGGTAGTGATGAGAATATCATGGCTGAAGTTATACAAAATAGATTCAATAATAGAGATGATATATATCAACTAGATTTGAATTTAGGATGTCCTGCACCTAAAATCGTAAAAAATCATGAAGGTAGCTATTTAATGAAGGATCCTAAAAAGGTAAAAAGCATTGTTGGGTCAATGGTAAAAAATTCAAAAGTTCCAGTTAGTGTTAAAATAAGATTAGGTTTTGATGATAGTAATAAGAACTTTTTAGAAGTTGCAGATGCAATTGTAGAAGCTGGAGCATATATGATTACATTGCATGCTAGAACAAGAGAGATGTTTTATTCTGGGAAAGCCGATTGGACTGCTATTAAGGCTTTAAAGAATCATGTTCCTATAAAAGTTGTAGGCAATGGTGATGTGTGTAGTGTTGAAGATTATGTTAGAATGAAAGAAGAAACTGGAGTAGATGCAGTTGCAATCGGAAGACATGCTCTTGGGAATCCGTTTATTTTTAAACAAATAAAAGATTTTAATTTAACAAAAAAATATTCTAATCCAACTTTAGAAGAAGTTATAGAAACAATAAAAAGACATTATAAATTAGAATTAGAATTTAAACCTGAAAGAATTGCTATAAGAGAGATGAGAAAAAATATTTTATGGTACTTAAAAGGTTTTAAAGATTCAAACAAGATAAAAAATAATATAAATACTTTAACTAATATTAATGAAATATTTGAAGTATTAAATGAATACAAAAATACTTTTAACTAGATTAATTAAAATAGGAAATATTAAAATTAGTACTTAGTCTTTACTTTTTGTAATTGGGAGGAAATTATGAAAAAAAAATTTAGAGTTCTGTCATTTTTGCTTGTTTTTGTACTATTATTAGCTTCTTGTAAGTCAGCTGTAAATGGTACTTTTGAAGGTAAAGCAAGGGGACATAATGGAGAAGTAGTATTAGATGTAAATTTTGAGAATAGTAAAATTAAAAAAGTTACATTAAAGGAGAGTGTTGAAACTGATGATGTAGGTAAGATTGCTATTGAAAAATTGCTTGAAAAAGTTAATTCTGGTAATTATAATTTAGATGAAATTACTGGAGCTACATACTCCTCTAAGGCTTTCATAAATGCACTTGCAGATGCTATTCAGAAAGCGGGTTTAGATTATAAAAAAATTTTAAATAATAATCTTAAATTAAATGAAAAGTATGAAGTTAAAGAAATAAATGTTGATGTCGTTGTTGTTGGTTCTGGTGGTGCTGGTTTAATTTCAGCGATAAAAGCTAAAGAGGCAGGAGCTAATGTTGTTGTGCTAGAAAAATTACCTTTAATTGGAGGTAATACTTTAATTTCAGGAGCTGAATATGCTGCTCCAATGAATTGGTTGCAAGAAAAAGATAATATAAGTGACAGTGTTGAATTATTTAAAAAAGATGTTGAAAAAGCAGGTGGAGATAAAGAACTTATAGATGTTTTAGCTAAAAATGCTCTTGATGGTGCAAAATGGTTAAAAGATGATATTAAGGTTGAGTGGACGGATGAACTAATGTTTTTTGGAGGACATTCTGTTAAAAGATCTTTAATTCCAAAAGGACAATCAGGTAAAGAATTAATTAATAAACTACATGCAAAAACTGAAGAATTAGGCATAGAAATTTTAACTGAGACAAATGCATATGAGCTTATTGTAAAGGATAATGTGGTTACAGGTGTAAAAGCTAAAACAAAGAATGGGGAATTGATTGTTAATGCCAAATCTGTAATTTTAACTACTGGAGGTTTTGGCGCTAATAAAAAAATGCTTAATGATAATGATAAAGAAATTGATGATAAAATTCTTTCAACAAACTCTCCTGGATCTACAGGAGATGGAATAAAAATGGCCCAAAAAATTGGAGCAGATGTAGTTGATTTAGATAAAATACAATTGTATCCTGTTTGTGATGTTGAGACTGGTAAACTTTTGTATACCGGAGATACTAGACTGGTAGGTGGAGCTATACTTGTTAATAAAGAGGGTAAGAGGTTTGTTGAAGAGTTAGGAACTAGACGAGAAATTTCTTTGGGAATAAAGTCTCAAACAGATAGCATTGCATATCAAATTTGGGATGAAGATTCTATGCAAAAATCAAAAATTTTACCAACTCATGAAATAGAATATAATAATTTAATAGAGGGTAAAAAGCTTTGTAAGGTTAATTCTATAGATGAAATGGCTGAATTTTTTGGAATAGATAAAAATAATTTAAAAGAGACAATTAAAAAGTTTAATGAAGATTCAGAGAATGGAAAAGATACATTATTTAATCTTAGAAGATTAGGATTTAAGATTGAAAAAGCACCTTTTTATTGTTTAAAAGCTGTTCCTGCAGTACATCATACTATGGGTGGGCTTAGAATAAATAAAGATGCTAATGTTTTAGATAAAAACGGAAATATAATTAAAGGACTATATGCAGCTGGTGAAACTACAGGTGGAATACATGGAAATAATAGATTAGGGTCTGTTTCAATTACAGATATAACTGTTTTTGGAATTATTGCTGGTATTAATGCTGCAAAAAACAAATAAAAAGGAGCTTAGCTCCTTTTTTATTAAGAATTAACAATGTTCCTGGGTACTACCTGATTCGAAGCATTAAGGAAGGGAGTGGTTCTTCTTTTTTAATTCATTATAGAAAATTGAAGGATCAACTGGAAGATTATTTCTCTCTTTAATGGTAAATAAGAATAGTCTCTTTTTAGCCCTTGTCATTGCAACATAGAATAATCTTCTTTCTTCTTCTAATAGTTTTTCATCAAAAGAGTTTAACACACTTTTTTGTGGAAATTCACCATCTACTAAATCAATTATAAATACATTATCGTATTCTAGTCCTTTTGAAGAATGAATAGTTGAAATTGATATATTAGATTTAGAATTAGCAGCTTTTTTTAGTATTTCTTTTAAACTTTCTAATTTTTCTATAAATTCATCAAAAGTTTTTATGTTTTTTGATAAGTATTTTATTAAATCAAAAATTAGATTATAGTTAAGATTTGAAAAATCATTAAAATTATCTAGATAATCTCCATAACCAATTTCATAAAGAATGCAGTCAATTTTATCTTCCATTTTCATTCTCTTCAATCTTTTAAAATCATTTCTTAAAGATGTAAACTTATTTATATAAAAATCATTTAATTCATCTAAATCTAGTAGACTCTCGAAAACACATTGATTGTAAGATTTGTATTCTAATTTTGAAATAAAATCTTTTTTTATATATGCATTAAGTTTAAAATAAATCCTTTTAAACACTTCTAAATCAGATGTATCTTCAGAAAATAATATAATATTTTTAATATCATTAAGTATTCGATTTGAATAAAAATCAAATTTATTTTCTTTTATAAAAAAATCTATATTATTATTTTTGAAAACTTCTGCAACGTACAAAGAAGAAATATTATTTCGATATAAAATTCCGATTGTTTCGTTTGGATTAATCTCACAGATTTTTTTTATTATTTCTCTTGATTGTATCATTGAATTTTTAACTTTAAAAAGCATTATTTGTGAACTTTCTTCAGTAGTATATTTTGAGAATTTTTCATATCTTATTTTGTTTCCTTGAATTATCTTATTGCTTACACTTATAATGTTTTTTGTGGATCTAAAATTTTTATCCATAAAAAATATTTTGGAGTCAGGATAGATACTTTTGAAATTTAATAAATTTTCAGGACTTGCACCCCTAAAACTATAAATTGATTGATCATCATCTGCAACGATAAATACATTATTTTCTGGAAATACAATTTTTCTAATAATTTCAAATTGTAAAGTAGAAGTATCTTGTCCTTCATCTATTTGAAAGAACTTATATCTGTTTTTTAAAGCTCTTAAAAGTTTCTTATCTGATGAAATGTATTCATTAGCTAAAATTAATAAATCGTTAAAATCCATAAAATTGTTATTAATCTTTATCTCGTCGTATAAAACATATAACTTTAACATTAAAGTTCTATTTGAAATGAAATGATTTTTTTTAAGATATTCTTCGAAATCAAACATTTTATTTTTTATAAAGTCATATATAGAGAAAAAATCATTTATTTCATCATCAGATAATTTCTTATAATATTTTTGATAATATGCTCTTTTTAAAATAAGCATTCTATTAAATTCATTATTACCTTCAATTAAAGTTTTTTTTATGTTTTTTAGTTTCATATAATTTCTAACAATTTCATAACAGAAAGCGTGAATTGTTTTAAAAGTAATTTTTCCTTTAAATTCAGGATTTTGAATTAAAAATCTTCTTTCCATATCAATGCCTTGTGATTTACTAAAAGTAATTGAAATAATTTCACTAGGATCAATATTATGATTTTTTATTAAATTTAATATTCTATGTAATAAAACAGTTGTTTTACCAGAACCTGGAACCGCCAAAATTAATGCTGGACCTTTGAAATGGTTAATAGCATCAATTTGTTGATTTGTAAATTTCATATAATCACCTAAATATATTCTAACATAAAAATAATTCCTTTTAAAGCGCATTTATGGTAAAATATAAGTCGGAGGTTATTACATGGAAAAACATTTTATTCCTAACACTGAAGGTGTTATATTTGCAAATAAGAAAAAATTTTCTTTTAGTATTGATTCTATTTTGCTTTCACATTTTTCTAAAGTAAAAAAAGATAAAATTTTAATTGATATAGGTGCTGGAACTGGAATTATAGGTTTTAGAATTAATTTTTTAAATAATTTAAAATCTATTTATCTTATAGAAATACAAAATGAAAATTCTGAACTTATAAAAAAAAGTATTGAAGAGAATAAGTTAAGTAATGTTATACTTTTAAATAAAGATTTAAATTTATGTTTTGATGATTTTGCAAATTCCTCAGTTGATTATATTGTGTCAAATCCTCCATACAAAAAAATGAATACAGGAATACTAAATGAAGATGAAAATTTTCTGATTTCAAGATATGAATATTCTCTTAAACTTGAAGACATTTTAGAATTTTCGTATAAAAAGTTGAAGTCAGATGGAAAAGTTTACTTGATTTACAGTATGGAACGTTTGATAGATGTTTTAAGTGAATCAAGAAAATACAAATTAGAACCAAAAAGAATACAATTTATTTCTACTAATGTTGATTCAAAACCTCATTTATTTATGGTTGAATTAGTAAAAAATGGAAATAGTAATTTGTTTGTTGAAGAAAATATATATATCTATGATAAAAACGGAGAATATACAAATAAAATTAAGGAGATATATTATGGAAAGAGTATCTAACATCTATTTTGTTCCAACTCCTATTGGTAATATGAAAGATATTACACTTAGAGCTTTAGAGGTTTTAGAAAATAGCGATATAATTTATTGTGAAGACACTAGAAATAGTCAAAATTTACTAAAATTTCATAATATTAATACTAAATTAATTTCATATCATAAATTTAATGAAAGTGAAAGAGTTGAAGAAATCATTAGTAATATTGAAAATGGAAAAACTGTTTCTGTAATATCAGATGCAGGAATGCCAATAATAAATGATCCAGGATTTGTTATTTTACAAGAAGTTATTAAAAAAGGCATATCTTATGAAATTTTACCTGGTGCATGTGCATTAATTAATGGAATTTGTGGAAGTGGTTTTGATACTACAAATTTTGTTTATATGGGATTTATACCTAAGACAAAAGCTGAAAGAGAAAAATTTTTTAAAAATTTTAAAGATATGAATGTAACAGGTATTTTTTACGAAAGTCCTCACAGACTTTTAAAAACTTTGAAATCATTGTACGCTCAATTTGGAAATATAAATGTTTGTGTTTGTAGAGAACTTACAAAATTATTTGAAGAGTATAAGAGAGGTTGTATTGATGAAATTATCTCTTATTATGAAGAAAAAGGGGTAAAAGGTGAAATTGTTCTTGTAATAGAAAAAATTGTAGATGAAAAAGAAACTTTTGATGTAGCAAATGAAATTTTTAAATTAAAAAAAGAAGGGTACAGTAATAAGGATATAGTAAAAACATTAAAAGATAATTTTAATATTTCTAAAAATGAAGCATATGAATTAGTGTTGAATTTTGAAAATAAGGAGGCAAATTAAATGTCAGAACAATTATTAAAGGAAAAACAATATCATATTGATATGAAAGAAGGAGACGTAGGTAGATATGTAATTTTACCAGGAGATCCTAAAAGATGTAAATTAATTGCAAAATATTTTGATGATGCAGTTTTAGTTGCTGATAATAGAGAATATGTAACATATACTGGTTATTTAGAAGGAGAAAAAGTTTCTGTTACAAGCACAGGTATTGGTGGTGCAAGTGCATCCATTGCTGTAGAAGAACTACATAAAATAGGTGCAGATACTTTTATAAGAGTTGGAACTTGTGGTGGAATAGATATAGAAGTAGAGGCTGGAGATTTAGTTGTTGCTACAGGAGCAATAAGAATGGAAGGTACTACTAAAGAATATGCACCAATTGAGTTTCCCGCAGTTGCTGATTTTAATATAACGAATGAACTTGTAAACGCATGTGTTGAAACAAATCAAAAATATCATGTTGGGGTTGTTCAATGTAAAGACGCTTTTTATGGCCAACATCAACCTGAAAATAAGCCTGTTAGTTATAACTTGATGAATAAATGGGAAGCGTGGAAAAGGCTTCATACAAAGGCAAGTGAAATGGAATCTGCAGCTATATTTGTCGTTTCGAGTTATTTAAATACTAGAGCTGGATCAATATTTTTAGTTGTAAATAATCAAGAAAGAGTAAAACAAAACTTATCAAATAATATTGTAGAAGATACAGATAGAGCTATAAAAACAGCTATTGTTGCTCTTAAAAATATTATAAAAAAAGATAGAGAAAATAGATAAGAATTATAAAATTTTAAGACTAATAAAATTCATATTAATTAAAAAATAAAGTTTAAATATATGTTTAAAATAGCTTGACAATTGTATTTCTTTATGATATTATTTTATGAGTAATATAATGTATAGTTATGTTCAAATTTAGCTATCAAGGAGGTGTTTCTATGAGAGATAAAGTTGTGTTGGCATGTACAGAATGTAAAAACAGAAATTACAATACAAAGAAGAACAAAAAAGTTACAACTAACAGAATTGAATTAAACAAGTATTGTAAGTTTTGTAAAAAACACACTCTTCACAGAGAAACAAAATAGTTAGAGATTGGAGGAGAGTAGTATGGCAACAAAAACTACTGATCAAAAACAAAAGAAAACTAGCTTTATGCGTGGAGTACGTTCTGAATTCAAGAAGATAATCTGGCCTTCAAAAAAAAGTGTTTTTTATTATAGCCTTGCAGTAGTTACAATTTCTATAATTAGTTCAGCAATGATTTGGGGATTGGATACTGTATTAAAAAAATTATTAGGTTTCATAATCCATTAATTACTAAGGAGGGAAGGACTTTAGTCCGTTTATATGGCAACAGAAGAATTAAAGGATATTAAAGAAAAAGAAGCCAAATGGTATGTAGTACATACATATTCAGGGCATGAAAACAAAGTTAAGGCTAATATTGAAAAGTTAGTTGTGAATCGTGGGAATGACATAGATATATTTGAAGTGGTTGTTCCAACGGTTAAAGAAGAAACTGAAACTGGAAAAATTAAAGAAAAACAATTATTTCCTGGATATGTTTTAGTTAAAATGATAATCACAGATATTTCATGGTATTTAGTAAGAAATACTAGAGGAGTAACTGGATTTGTAGGGTCAGGTAATAAACCTGTACCACTATCAGAAAAAGAAGTTGAAGCATTAGGAGTTTCAACAAAACCATATAATGATGTGGAAATTAACGAAGGAGATTCTATTACAATAATAGATGGTGCATTTAAAGATTTAACCGCAAAAGTAATAGAAGTATCTCAAGAAAATGGTAAATTAAAAGCTTTCGTTTCTTTATTTGGAAGAGATACGCTTGCTGAATTAGATTTTAGTGACGTAATAAAAAATTAAATTTGAAAATAATTTGAAAAAATATTCAAAACAGAGATATACGAGAGTGGGAGGGGTTTAGCACCCGAAAACCACATTAGTTTTTAAGGAGGAACTATAAAATGGCTAAAAAAGTACAAGCATTAGTAAAATTACAAATTCCAGCAGGAAAGGCAACTCCTGCTCCACCAGTAGGTACTGCATTAGGACCTCATGGTGTAAATATAATGCAATTTACAAAAGAATTTAACGCAAAAACAGCTGATCAAGCTGGTTTAATCATTCCGGTTGTATTGACTGTATACCAAGATAGATCATTTACATTCATTACTAAGACTCCACCGGTACCAGTATTAATTAAGAAAAAATTAGGTATCGAATCAGGATCAAAAGTACCAAACAAGACAAAAGTAGGTAATTTAACAAAAGATCAAGTTAGAGAAATTGCTGAATTAAAAATGCCAGACTTAAATGCTGCAAGTATTGAAGCTGCTATAAGCATGGTTAAAGGTACTGCTAGAAGTATGGGAGTAACTGTAGAAGAGTAATATAAAGTGGGAGCAATAATGCGAACACCACAAGGAGGATATAAATGAAAAAAGGTAAAAAATATTTAGAAAGTTTAAAATTAATAGATAAAACAAATTTATATGATTTAAAAGAAGCATGTGAATTAGCTGTTAAGACTTCAACTGCAAAATTTGATGAAACTGTTGAATTACACGCTAAGTTAGGTGTTGACTCAAGACATGCTGACCAACAAGTTAGAGGTACAGTAGTATTACCTCACGGAACTGGTAAGACTTTAAGAGTTTTAGTTTTATGTAAAGAAAATAAAGTTCAAGAAGCTCAAGAAGCTGGCGCTGATTATGTTGGAGCAGATGATCTTATTCAAAAAATTCAAAATGAAAACTGGTTTGAATTTGATGTAATAGTTGCAACTCCAGATATGATGGGTGTTGTTGGTAGAATAGGTAAAGTTTTAGGACCTAAAGGTTTAATGCCAAACCCTAAATCAGGAACTGTTACATTTGATATAGCTAATGCTATTAAAGAAATCAAAGCTGGTAAAGTTGAATACAGAGTAGATAAAGCTAATATCGTTCACTGTCCAGTAGGAAAAGTTTCATTTGGTGCTGAAAAAATAGAAGAAAACTTAAGAACATTAATTTCTGCTATTATTAAAGCTAAACCAGCTGCAGCTAAAGGTAAATATTTAAGATCAGTTTCTATTGCTACAACAATGGGACCTGGAATTAAATTAGCTTCTACAAAATTAGGAGAATAATTAGAAATTTAAGACACCGAAAGGTGTCTTTTTTGTGTGAAAAATAATCTAATATTATTAGATTATTTTTTTATTTATATTAAAAATTATTATCAAAATTATTGAAAAGGATTATCAATAGTGCTATAATAAATTTGAAGATAAGAATGTTAATAAAAATTTTTATTTGGTTGAAAAATAAGAATAGTATAAACTTAGGAGGATTAAATGGATATTTATAAGAAATTATTTAAGTATGTGCCTGATAAAAAGTATCTTATTTATAGTGGAATATTTATGAGCATGATTTCATCTGCACTTTCAATTTTACCATATTGGTTTTTGTATAAATTTTTAAATGAATTTATATTGATGAAAAATTTTGAAAAAGCTCAATACTATGCATTTATAATTTTTATTATAATGGTATTACAGTCACTTATTTATTTTTTTGCAGCATGGTTAACTCATTTATTTGCTTTTCGATTAGAAAGTAATCTTAGAAAAAAAGGAATAGAGCATCTAATGAATGCATCGTTTTATTTTTTTGATGTTAATCAGTCAGGTAGAATTAGAAAAATTATAGATGATAATGCAACAGATACACATATGATAGTTGCACATTTAATTCCTGATATTACTCTTGCATTGATAACTCCAATACTTTTATTTGTTATAATGTTTTCAGTTGATATTTATTTAGGAATTGCTACTGTAGTATTAACTATACTATCTGCTATATTTACAATGCTTATGTATGGTGATATTAAGTTTATGGATAAATATAACAAATCTCTTGAAAGAGTTAATAGTGAGGCGGTTGAATATGTTAGAGGTATGCAAGTTTTAAAAATCTTTAAAGCTTCAATTTTCTCTTTTAAGTCATTTTATGATTCCATCATTGATTATTCTAAATCAGCATATGAATATAGTAAGAGTTGTAAAAATCCTTTTGTTATTTTTCAAATTATATTATTAGGTGCGTGTGGTCAAATTATTCCAGTTAACTTTTTCTTAGAATCATTTAAAAACACTTGGTTAGGTAAAGGTGGAGTAACTGAAAGCGCATTAAATGAAATGATTAAGTTTTCAACGGGAACATATGGATTAATTAGCCTTTTGATTGTTTTTATATTAGGTGGATTAGGTGTTGTAATTGGAAATATAATTTTGAAAAAACACTTTAAAAAAATTTAAGAATAATAAAAATCAAGTTTTTTAGAGATATATTTATTTATATCTCTTTTTGTTTTTTTTTAGTATATATGATATAATTAATATAGTTTTATGCCTTTAGATAGAACTAAATAATAATCATCTTAATTACCTTAAAATAGGTATTTATAGTAGATTTTAAATTATAACATTTTACAGTTAGGAGTTAGTATATGAATATTACAATCATATTAGCAGCTGGTGAAGGAACTAGAATGAAAAGTAAAAAATCAAAAGTTTTACATAAAATTGTTAATAGAACACTTATTGATTATGTTTATGATGCTAGTTGTGATGCAGGTAGTGATAAAACTATTATTATTGTAGGTAAAAATAAATTAGAAGTTCAAGATAAATTTGGTGATAAAGTATTTTATAAAGAACAAAAAATTGGTAAAGAGTATCCGTATGGAACTGGTTATGCTGTTCAGCTTACTGTAGATGAAATTAGTGATGATGATAATGTATTAATACTTAGTGGAGATACACCATTAATCAAAGGGGAAACACTACAAAAATTATTAGAAGGACATATTGCAATGAATTCTAAAGCAACAGTTCTTACTGCTTTTATTGATGATACAACTGGATATGGTCATATAATAAAAGATAATAATGGAAAGTTTTTAAAAATAGTTGAAGATAAAGATGCAAGTATAGAAGAAAAAAGAGTTAAAGAGATAAATTCTGGAATTTATGTATTTAATGGTAAGGCTCTAAAGAATTCTATAACAAAAATTGATAGAAATAATGTTCAAAATGAATTATATCTTACTGATGCTATTAAAGTTTTAGTTCAAGAAGGAGAACTAGTTTCTACATATAAATTGGATGATATTGAAGAAATTTATGGTATAAATTCTAAACTTCAATTATTTGAAGCTGAAAAAATTATGCGTTATAGAATAAATGCTGAATATATGAAAAATGGTGTTATTATGGAAAATCCGGAAAATACTGTTATTGAAAAGGGAGTAAGTATAGGAATAGATACTTTTATAGGAAGTGGAGCTAGAATAATTGGTAATACTTCAATTGGAGAAAATGTTTATATAACAGGAGATACTTTTATAGAAAATTCTACAATAGGAAATGGTGTTATAATTAAAAGCTCATATATAGAGTATAGTACTATTGGAGATGATGTTACTATGGGACCTTTTGCTCACCTTAGACCGAAGAGTATTCTAAAAAATGACGTTCATATAGGTAATTTTGTTGAAGTTAAAAATACAACAATTGGTGAACATACAAAAGCAGGACATTTATCCTACATTGGTGATGCTATTGTAGGAAAAGAAGTTAATATGGGTTGTGGAACTATTTTAGTTAATTATGATGGTAAAAACAAACATGTTTCTGAAATTGGAGATGGTTGTTTTGTAGGTAGTAATTCAAATATAGTTTCTCCAGTAAAAATTGCGAATGATACTTTTATTGCTGCTGGAACAACTGTGGTATCTAATGTAGAAAATGAAGGTTCGTTAATAATAGGGCGAAGTGAAGTTTTCGAAAAAGAAGATTGGGTTTATAAAAAAAATTTAAAAATAAAAAAGTAATATTTTAGGAGGAATTATGTTAGCTTATACTGGACCTATGAAAATTTTTTCAGGAACTGCAAATAAAAAGTTTGCAGAAGATATTTGTAAATGTCTTGACATGCCATTGGGTGAAATACATATCGGTAAATTTAGCGATGGTGAAATTAATCTTTCGGTTGAAGAAACTGTTAGAGGATATGATGTTTATATTATACAACCTACTTGTAATCCAACTAATGACAATCTTATGGAAGTATTAATTATGGTTGATGCATTTAAAAGAGCTTCAGCTGGTAGAATTAATGTCGTAATTCCATATTATGGATATGCAAGACAAGACAGAAAGACAAAAGCTAGAGAACCAATAACAGCAAAATTGGTTGCTAATTTGATTGAAAAATCAGGTGCTGATAGAGTTATAACAATGGATTTACATGCAGGACAAATTCAAGGATACTTTGATATTCCTGTAGATCACCTTTCAGCTATAAAACCACTTGCTGATTTCTTCAAAGAAGAATTAAAGGATGAAGATAAAAATGATATGGTTGTAGTATCTCCTGATTTAGGTGGAGTTACAAGAGCTAGAAAATTCTCAAATTATTTAGATTTACCAATAGCTATTTTAGAAAAGAGAAGACCTCGTCCAAATGTTTCAGAAGTAATGAATGTTATTGGTGATATTGAAGGAAAAACTTGTATTATCGTTGATGATATTATAGATACAGCAGGAACAATAACAAATGCTGCTAATGCTTTAATTGCTAAGGGAGCAAAAAAAGTTTATATTACTGCAAGTCATGGAGTATTTTCAGGAAAGGCTTTGGAAAATATTACAAATTCTAAGGTTGAAAAATGTGTTGTAACTGATACAATTCCTCAAGATAAGAACTTAGGTGGGAAAATTGAAGTTGTTTCAGTTGCTCAATATTTTGCAAAAGCAATTGATAGAATAAATAATAATAGACCAGTGAGTATGCTATTTGATGGAAGATAATATTTATTTAATTGTTGGCCTTGGTAATCCTGGTAAAAATTATGTTGGAACAAGACATAATGTAGGATATGGTGTTGTTGACATTTTAGCAGATAAATATACTATCAACATGAACAAAGAAAAATTCAAATCATATTACGGTCAAATAAATATGTTCGGGAAAAAATGCATATTTTTAAAACCACTTACTTATATGAATTTATCAGGAGAGGCTGTAATTGATGCAGTTAATTATTTTAAAATAAAACCTGAAAATATTATTGTTATAGTAGATGATATTGACATTCCTTTTGGTACTGTTAGAATTAAGAAAAAAGGAAGTGCAGGAACACATAATGGTTTAAAATCTATAATTTACCATCTAGAAACAGAAAATTTTCCTAGAATTAGAGTAAGCGTTGGAAAATGTCCTTCTTATATGGACTTAAAAGATTTTGTTTTAAGCAAGTTTTCATCTTCTGAAGAGAAAATTTTGAAGAAAGAATTAGAAATTTCAGCAGATGCAGTTGAAGAAATTATTAAAAGTGATGTTGATAAAACAATGTGTAAATTTAATGGAATTAATATAGAGGAATAATATTCCTCTATATTTTTTATAAACAAGGAGTTAGTTATGAATTTTTTAATTGATTTTTTAAAAAATAATGAATCATATTTAGATATGATTTCAAATTTAAAATCAAATAATGTTCCTATTTATTGTAATGGACTTATAAAAGAAAGTTTATTCCATTTAATATATTCTATTTTTAATGAGATTCCTAATAAAAATCTAGTTTTATTAGTTGAAAGTGAAGCTAGAGCTAATGAACTTTGTGATGAATTAAAAAATTTGATTGGAGATAAAGTAGATGTTTATCCGAATTTTGAAATTAGATTTCACAATATTAATAGTTTGGAAGCAAATCTCGAAAATCATAGAATAGAGATAATGAATAGGCTTATTTCTAATGAAAAATTCATAATAATTACAACTGCTAGTGCTTTGTCGAAAAAACTTAGCACTCCAAAATTTTTTAAATCACATTATATTTATATTGACGAAAATTCTGAAGTTAATCTTAATGAATTAACTGAAAGATTAATAAAGATGCATTATGATAGGGTGGATTTTGTTGAAGCAAAAGGTCAGTTTTCAATAAGAGGTTCAATTTTTGATATATACCCTGTAAATTTTAAAAATCCTGTTAGAATAGAGTTATTTGGAGATGATGTTGATTCTATTCGTAGTTTTGATATTAATAGTCAAAGATCTGTTGAAAAATTACAAAGTGTTGAATTAATACCTGCAAAGGAAATGGTATTGTCAAAAGAAGATGTTGATAATATACTAACTGGACTAAAAAAAGATATAGAAAAATTACAAAAGTTGAAATTGTTTGGTAAAGATATAGAAAAGTCAACTGAAAAATTTTATAAGATATATGATGATTTAAAGATGAATTATCATATTTCAAATATGGACTTAATATCACCTTATATAAAAAAGGGAAGTTTTGCAACTCTTTTGGATTATTTAAGTCAAGATTCTATTGTTTGTACTGAAGATATATTAAAAATATATGATAGAAATTTAGAAATAGAAAATTTATTTCATGAAAATGTACTTTTTTCATTTGAAAATGCCGAAATATTAGATTCACATAAAGATATATTAATTCCTTTTGAAAAAATATTAAATAGAATAAAAGAATTTAGCATTGTTAATTTTACACAACTTTTAAAGAGAACTAAGATTATTAATCCAAAAAGTATTGTAAACTTAAAAACTATTGAAACAGAGGTTTTCAACAGAAAATTTGATATGCTGTTTCAAAGCTTAAAATATAAACTTCAAAGAGGTTATAAAATAATTATTTTTGCTGGCTCACTTGAAAAGGCAAATAATTTAAAAGAAATTTTAAATTCTGAAAATATTAATTGTAATATTTTTGAGGATTTAGAATTTGAGTTAAAAAGTTCCATTCTTGGAATTTCAACTCTTAATTTAGAGTCTGGATTTGAATATCCTATTCAAAAAGTTTTATTTTTAACTCATAAAGAAATTTATGGAACAGTTAAAAAGACTTCTAAAAAATCAAAGAAAAAAAGTAAAGAAAATTTATTAGACTATACTGATTTAAATGTGGGAGATTTTGTTGTTCACGAAAATCATGGTATAGGTGAATATAGAGGAATTGAACAAATTGATGTTGATGGAATAGTTAAAGATCATATTTTGATACTATATAAAGGAAATGATAAGTTATATATTCCTACAGATCAAATGAATTTGATTCAAAAATATATTGGAAAAGATGGATATAGACCTAAATTAAATAAATTAGGATCTAGTGAATGGGTTAAAACAAAAACTCGTACTAAAAAAGTTTTAGATGAGATTGCTTTAGATTTAGTTCAATTATATGCGAAAAGAGATAAGATAAGAGGATTTGCATTCTCTGAAGATACGGCTTGGCAAAAAGAATTTGAAGACAGTTTTATTTATGAAGAAACATATTCACAGTTAAGAGCTATTAATGAAATAAAAAGAGATATGGAGCAATTTAAGCCAATGGATAGATTGCTTTGTGGTGATGTTGGATACGGAAAAACTGAAGTTGCTTTAAGAGCTGCATTTAAAGCTATGATGGATGATAAGCAAGTTGCTTTTCTAGTTCCAACAACAATTCTAGCTCAACAGCATTACAATACTGCTCGTGAAAGAATTGGAGATTTTCCTCTTGAAATAGAAATGATTAGTAGGTTTAGGAGCCCTTTAAAACAAAAAGAAATTTTAAAAAATGTAAAAAACGGGAAGGTAAATTTACTTATTGGAACACATAAGCTACTATCAAACAAATTGGAATTTAAAGATTTGGGACTTTTGATTATTGATGAAGAGCAAAGATTTGGTGTTAAACATAAAGAAGCTTTAAAAAAGATTAAAGAGAATATTGATGTTTTATCTTTATCTGCTACTCCTATTCCTAGAACTATGCAAATGAGTTTAGTAGGAATTCGAGATATGAGTATTTTAGATGATGCTCCTGAAGAAAGAGTAACTATAGCTACATTCGTATTAGAATATAATGATTCTGTGATTAGGGAAGCTATTTATAAAGAATTAAATAGAGGTGGTCAAGTTTATTTTGTTTATAATAGAATTAAAGATATGGATAAAATGTATGTTGAACTATCAAAACTTGTCCCAGATGCAAGAATTGCAATGGCTCATAGCAAATTAACTAATAAAGAATTAGAAAATATCATGTATGATTTTCAAGAAGGAGAATATGATATATTACTTTGCACAACAATCATAGAAACTGGAATGGATATAAAAAATTGTAATACTATGATTATATATGATGCAGATAAAATGGGATTATCTCAACTTTATCAATTAAAAGGTAGAATTGGACGATCAACTAGAAGAGCGTATGCATATTTTACTTATGAAAAAGATAAGGTTCTTACTGAAATATCTGAGAAAAGATTAATGGCTATTAGAGATTTCTCTGAGTTTGGGTCAGGGTTTAAAATAGCTATGAGAGATTTAGAACTAAGAGGAGCTGGTAATATTCTTGGTGAAAGTCAATCTGGCCATATAGAGACAATTGGTTATGAAATGTATGTAAGAATGTTGGAAGAAAGTATAAGAACAGTAAAAGGAGAAACTTTACAGATTAAAAATCAAACAACAATTGAGTTATCAGTAGATGCATATATACCATCAAGCTATATAGGAGATAGTAATCAAAAAATTGACATGTATAGAAAAATAGCAGAAATTTCTTCTAGAGAAGATTTTAATGAAATATATGATGAATTAACTGATAGATTTGGAGATGTTCCTACAACAGTATTAAATGTCATGAATGTTTCATATTTGAAATCAATTTCTACTAATTTGAGTTTTATTAAAATAATAGATAGAGATAAGTCAGTAGTATTTAAGTTTGAACAGACAAATAGAGATATATTAGAGTTAATTGGCAGAATATCAGATAAATTTTTCAAGAGGATTGCCTTCAATATGAATGAAAATGCAGAGTTAATTTTCAATTATGAGAAGAATAAATTAACTGAAAGTATAGAATTTGTTGAAAATTTACAATTTTTAAAGCAAAAAAGTTAAAAAAGCTTTGACATTACTAAAAAAATAATGTATAATATCAAAAGATTGAAATATTAATCAAAAAAGGAGAGCAATATGAATAATAGATTTGTAAAATTTGCAAGTGCAATTGCACTATCTGCAATACTTTTTACAGCTTGTGCTAAAGCTCCTAAAGATGCTTTGGTAAAAATTGGTGATAAATATATTACTGAAGAACAAGTTAAAAAAGAATATGATAAAATAATGTCTTCTTATTCAGACGAACAAAAAGCAAAATATGATGAATCAACTGATGAAGGTAAAATGGCTTCTCTTAATTTAAAACAAAATATATTAGAGGCATTTGCTGATATAGAAGTTGTTAAGCAAAAATTTGCTAAATTAGAGAAAGAATATAAGGATGCAGGAAAATCAGAAGAAGAAATTTCAAAAGTTACTGTAACGGATAAAGAAGTTAGTGAACAAATTGAAAAGATTAAAGAGCAATTAGGCGATAAATTCAATGAAGAACTTGAAAAATCAAAACTATCAGAAGAAGAATTAAAAGAAAAGATTAAAGATAATTTATATTCACAAAAATTTCAAGTTTGGTTCTCAGATAACTTTTCACCTACGGATGAAGAAATCGCTAATAAGTTTAAAGGCAGTGAATTTGATGGACCTGAAATTGATGCAAGCCATATATTAGTTGAAACAGAAGAAGAAGCAAAAAATGTTAAAAGTCGTTTAGATGCTGGAGAAAAATTTGAAGATGTAGCTGTTGAAGTTTCTAAAGATCCATCTGCTAAAACTAATAAAGGTGAATTAGGTACATTTACTAAGGGTGTTATGGTTGACGAGTTTTATAATGCTGCTTCTAAATTAAAAGAAGGAGAAATAAGTGAACCAGTACAAACTAAATTTGGTTACCATATAATAAAAGTAAATAAAATTGTTGACGATTATGCACAATTTTCTGATGAAAGTAAAGAAAATATTAAACAAAGTTTAAAAAGAACTATAATGGCTGAAAAGTTTAAAACGGAGTTTAAAAAGATTCAAGAAGAAATTGGATACTATCCAATTAAAAATTTCAAATAAATTAGCTAAATAGCTTGATTATTTTTGAAAATTAATATATAATAATAATGCAGAATGGTTAAGTGACCATTTATATAGGCAATTATTAAATATAGTAGTGTATTTAGGAGGAAATTTTAATGAACAAATCTGAATTATTAGCTAGTATGGCTGAAAAAGGAAAAATTACTAAAGTTGATGCTGAAAGAGCATTAAATGCTTTCATTCAAACTGTTGAAGAAACTTTAGTTAAAGGGGAAAAAGTTCAATTAGTTGGATTTGGAACTTTCGAAGCTAGAGAAAGAAAAGCAAGAAGCGGAAGAAACCCAAGAAACCCTAAAGAAGTTATCAAGATTCCAGCATCAAAAGCACCAGTTTTTAAAGCTGGAAAATCATTAAAAGAAATTGTAAACAAATAATTTTTGATTACTAATAAAAAGTCAGACCTATGGTCTGATTTTTTTTTGTAAAAAATAAAAATTATATATTGAAAAAAATATTCTGTTATGTTATAATATTCAGGTGAATAATCACATATTCTGATTGAACAAGTGTTGCCCAAAGAGGTTCTTGTCAAGATGATGAATATGGGTGGCGAAAAACAGGAGGTAAGAAAATGTCACAAGTAATTTTAATGAAAAATTTATTAGAAGCAGGAGTTCATTTTGGACATCAAACTAGAAGATGGAACCCAAAAATGTCAAGATTTATTTTTACAGAAAGAAACGGAATCTATATTATAGATTTACAAAAAACTGTAAAACAAATTGAACAAGCATATGATTTTGTAAGAGATATCGTTGCTGATGGTGGTAGAGTTCTTTTTGTAGGAACTAAAAAACAAGCTCAAGAAGCTGTTGAAACAGAAGCAAAAAGAAGTGGACAATTCTATGTTAGTCATAGATGGTTAGGTGGTATGTTAACAAACTACAAAACTATTAGAAGAAGAATTGAAAGATTAAAAAGATTAGAACTTATGGAAGAAGATGGAACTTTCCAAAGATTACCTAAGAAAGAAGTTATTAAATTAAGAAGAGAAGCTGAAAAACTAGAAAAATTCTTAGGCGGAATTAAAGAAATGGAAAAACTTCCAGATGTACTTTTCGTAATAGATCCAAAGAATGAAAAAATTGCTGTTAATGAAGCAAAAATATTAGGTATTCCAGTTGTTGGTGTTGTAGATACTAACTGTGATCCTGATGAAGTTGATATAGCTATTCCAGGAAATGATGACGCTATAAGAGCTGTTAAATTATTAACTGGTACAATTGCAAATGCTATTGTTGAAGCTAAACAAGGTGAACAAGTAGAAGTTGAAGAATCAGAAACTGTAGTTGAAGAAACTGTAAAAGTTGAAGAAGTTTTTGAAGAAGTGGCTGAATAATTAGTAATTAGAATTTTAAAGGGTAAGGATTCAAATTTTTAATATTTATCCTTACCTTATTTTTATATAATATTATAGGAGGGTTTTATGGAAATTACTGCAAAAATGGTAAAAGATTTAAGAGAAATTACTAGCGCTGGAATGATGGAATGTAAAAAGGCACTACAGGAAGTTAGTGGAGATATGGAAAAAGCTATTGAATTTTTAAGAGAAAAAGGATTAGCTAAAGCTGCAAAAAAAGCAAGCAAAGTTGCTGCTGAAGGTTTAATAACTTTAGTTATTGATGAAAACAACACTAAAGCTGCTCTTACTGAAGTAAATTCTCAAACAGATTTCGTTGCAAAGAATGAAAACTTTGTAGCATTAACAAAAAAAATAACAGAACATGTTTTTGATAATGAATTAAAGAATATAGATGAATTAAATGCATCAAATATAGATGGAACTAATTTTGAAGAATTCTTAAAATTACAAATATCATCAATTGGAGAAAATATTGTAGTTAGAAGATTAGCATTTGCTAAAGCTTGTTGTGAAAATAGTATTGTATGTGGATATGTTCACTTTAATAAAAAAGTTGGTGTTATTCTTAAAGCTAACTGTGATAGTAAAGCTACAAAAGATGCTGCAAAAGAATTATTACAAAATATTTGTATGCATATTTCAGCAATGAAACCACAATATTTAAGCTATAAAGATTTAGATGCTGATTTCGTTGAAAAAGAATATTTAGCTCTAAAAGGTTCAATTGAAAAAGAAAATGAAGAATTAGTAAGATTAGGAAAACAATTAAAGAGAATTCCAAAATATGCTTCAATGTCTCAAATTACTGATGAAGTTTTAAAAGCTGAAGAAGAAGAATTAAAAGAAGAATTAAAGAGACAAGGAAAACCGGAAAAAATTTGGGATAAAATTTTACCAGGACAAATCGAAAGATTTATTCAAGACAATACTTTAATTGACCAACAATATGCTTTATTTAGCCAACAATATGTTTTAGATGATAGCAAAACAGTTTTAGACGCTGTTAATGATAAAGCTAAAGAATTAGGTGGAAATATTGAAATAGTAGAATACACTAGATTCGAAGTAGGCGAAGGACTAGAAAAGAAAGAAGAAAACTTTGCTGAAGAAGTTGCTAAACAAATGGGATTATAATATCTTTTAAAGGCAGTGGGTAATAACTGCCTTTTTTAATTATTCTGTATAAAAATTAAAAGGTTATGAATATGATATGAACCCCTAAATCCAGACAAAGGATTTGGGGGTTTTTGAATGTCAAAATATGATATAAGTATAAAAATAAAAGTAATTAAAGAATATGAAAAAAATATTAGTCAATCTGTATTATCAAAAAAATAAGATACCACAAACAACTATTTCAAATTGGATAAAAATGTTTTATGGAGAAATTATTCTTCTTATGAAAAATAAATAGAAGATATAAAAAAGTATATTAAATGATATAATACGAAAAGAATTAAGGAGAATTTAAAAGGAATGTATCCTATTGATTAGATTACATTCCTTTGAATAATTTATTTAACTATTCGTATTTTTGGATTCACCTTAATATTCCTAACCTTTTTTATATTTATCTATAAAATGAACCTTCTTGCCATCCACCTTGTAAGTATATGAAATGAGCAATTATTGATACTAAAACATTTGAAATTGCCATTGCAAGCCATATGCCAGTTGCTCCATAACCAGTGAAATTTTTAAAAATTAAAATTAATGGTAATCTTATTATCCAAAGTCTTATCATGTCAATGAGCATTGAATATTTACTATTTCCAGATCCTTGGAATAATCCTTGATAAACAAAAAACATATTTAACATTACTAGAGTTATTAAAGTGTAGAACATATAACTATCTGCTTGTTTCATAAGTACAGAGTCCTTTGGTGCACTTATGAAGAATGATAAAATTTCGAATCTAAATATAAAGCTTATAAATGCAATTATTATAGACATAATAATAACTATAATTGATGCCTTTTTAAATGTTTCTTTAACTCTTTCAATATTGTGGTTTCCGATATTTTGACCAATTATTGAAGTTATTGCTGAACCTATTCCGCCAGGAGGTATATTTAATAGACCACTTATTCTATTAACCATTCCATATGCTGCAACAGTTTCAGTTCCATAGCTTTGAATGAATGAGTTCATTATTATAAATCCTATTGAACTTCCAACTTGTCCTAAAACAGAAGGTAGAGTAATTCTATAAATTCTTTTTAATATTGATCTTTCCCATTTTATGTATAGAAGACTGTTAAGATTTAATTTAATGAAATCTTTATTAAATCTTAAGTGAATAAATCCAACTACAAACATAATACCTTGAGTTAAAACAGTTGCTAATGCAGCACCTTTTACTCCAATGCCTAAACCTGGTATTGAAGTGAATGGAATTACATCAAATATAAAAATTGGATTTAAAATCATATTCAATATTACACATATAGCACTTATCATTGTTGGAATTGCATTTTTTCCTTGAGCAGACAATACTGAAGAATATATGTAATATAAAAATATAAATGGAATTCCTAAATAACTATATTGCAAGTAAATAATACTATATTTAGCAAGGTCTCCAGTTGCACCCATTAAATTAACAATAAGTTCTGCACTTACAAATCCTAATATCATAAACATAATAGAAAATATTAATGAAATATTTATTAATGTATCTGCATATTTTTGTGCATTAGTATAATCTTTTCTTCCAAGTAATTGTGAAATCAAAGATATTGCAGCAATTGAAAGCCCAATACCTATTGAATTAAATAAAAATACAACTGGCCATGTAAAACTAGTCGAAGCAAATTCTGCTGTACCCAATTTTCCAAGCCAAAAAGCATCAGCCAATGAGTATAATTGTTGGATAAAATTATTTAATATAATAGGAATGGATATTATTGCAATTATTTTGTAGATATTTCCGTGTAAGATCATTTCACTACGTTCTTTTTTCATATAATTCCTCCCTAAAAAATACTCCTTTATTATATTCCACAAAAATTATATAATAAAACAACTTTATTAAAATATATTTATATTATATCATATTTATAATTTTAAGCATAAAAAAATATTGATAAATGTTAAATTTATGATATAATATTATTGGTTGTTTTTTTACAGCTTATTTTTCATATTAAAGATAGTTATGAAAAAAATTAAGGAGGGAATTATGAAAAAATCAAGATTTTTATCTTTGGCACTAGCAGGTTTAATGTTAGTTGGTTGTCAACCAAAAAAAGCTGAAGAAAAGAAAGAAGAAAAGAAAGTAGAAGCTACTAAAACTTTCGAAGGCAAAACATTAAATGTTGTTGCAACATCAGAAAAATACAAAAAACTTTTTGATAAGTTTGCTGAAGAAACTAAAGCTAAAGTTGAGTTTCTTTCAATGTCAAGTGGGGAAGTTATTGCTAAGATTAAAGCAGAAGGTGGAAAACCAAGTGCTGACGTATGGTTCGGTGGTGGAATTGATGCTTTTATGAAAGCAAAAGAAGATGGTCTTTTAGAAATGTATAAACCAGAAGGATTCGATAAAATTAAAGAAGGATTCAAAGATAATGAAGGTTATTGGATTTCTAAAGGTGTAACTGTTGTAGGATTTTTAGTAAATAATAAAATTTTACAAGAAAAAGGACTTGAAATTCCTAAAACTTGGGCAGAAATTGCAGATCCAAAATATAAAGATGAAATAATCATGGCAAATCCTGCTGTATCAGGAACAAGTTATGCAAATGTTAAAGGTCTTATTGACTTATACGGCGAAGAAAAAGCATGGGAATATTTCAAAAAATTAAATGATAATGTTAAATTCTATGGTAAAAGAGGAAAAGATCCTCAAGAAAAAACTGTAGCTGGAGAATTTGGAATTGGTATTATTCCAATTGATAAATCTGCTTTTGATGTTGCTGAAAAAAATAATTTAACAGCAATTTATCCAGAAGATGGATTATGTTGGGTACCAGAAGGTGTTGCTATTTTTAAAAACACTCCAAACCTTGAACTTGCAAAAGCTTTTGAAGATTTTATCTTAAGACCAGAAAATCAACAATTAATTGCTGAACTTGATGGAAAAGATGGAGCTCAAATGGTTATTGATGGTACTAAAGGTTTTGAATTAGGATTACCAAAAGATAAATTCATTAAAGAAGATATTGAAAGTTTTGGAAAACAAAGAGATGCTATCCTTAAGAGATGGGCAGAATTAACACAAGGAAAATAAAAAAATGGGAGAGTAATCTCCCTTTTTAATTAATATAAGTTATGAAAAAATATTTTAAATTTATAGATAGACTTATAATTTTTACTTTAGTTTTTTGTTTATTTACTTTTATTTTATATCCTTTTTTAAAGGTTTTTGTTTCGACATTTTTTTATGATGGTAAATTTACTTTAGAAGGATTTTCTTTTTTAAAAACACAAAGTAAATTATTATATAATTCTATATTTGTAGCTTTTTTTGCTACTATTATTACAACTATTGTTTCTGTTTCTATAGGTATTTTTTGCTTTAGTATTAAAAACAGTATAAAGAGATTAATTTCATTTGTATTAATGATTACGATGATTTCACCACCGTTTGTTTCTTCCCTAGCGTATATAAAACTTTTTGGACGTAGGGGATTTATTACACATGATATTTTTAATTTATCATTAAATGCTTATGGTTCTTTTGGAATTATCTTAATGCAAAGTATTGGATTAATTTCACTTAGTGCTCTTATGATTATTTCAACTCTAGACAGTATAGATAAGGAACAAATTAATAGTGCTAGATCTCTAGGGGCTAAAACTAATAATATAATATTAGATATAATGTTACCACAATTATTGCCAAGTATTAAGGTTGTTGCAATATTAAGTTTTATAAGAAGTATCGCTGACTTTTCAACACCATTAATTATAGGTGGTTCTTTTGAAACATTAGCTTCAAGATCTTACAATGTATTTATTTCTAATGGGAATATAGTTCAAGCTGGAGCAATGAATATAATACTTTGTATTCCTGTTGTTTTTACATTTATTTTTTATATAAAAAATTCAAAAATTGTTTCGAATACAAACTTTGGATCAAATCTTTCAGAGGTCGGAATTGAAAAAAAGGGAACAGTTTTTTATTTAGCTGTTTTTCTATCTTCAATTTTCCTAATTTTATTAGTTTTGCAATATAGTTCAATTATTATTTCTGCATTTACTGATTATTCAAAGGGAAAATTGTATTTTACTTTTGAACATTTTGCTGATATTAGGGATCATATAGATAAAACAGTTTTTAGAAGTATTTATTATTCGTTTATTTCTGCTTTTTTTGGAAGTTTAATTGGTTTACTACTTCAATACTATATTCATATAAGAAAAGTTAAATTTTTAAGGTTCTTTGACTTTATAGCTACAATGCCATATATGTTACCAGGTACATTTTTTGGAATAGGTTATATATTAGCTTTTAATGAATATCCAATTTATATTACAGGGACTGCATTGATTGTTATTTTAAATGTTACTTTTAAACAGTTACCTTTTTCAACAAAAGTTTTTAGTTCAAGTTTAGAAACTATAGATAAGAATCAGATTTTAAGTGCTAAAGATTTAGGTGCTAATGAATTCTTTATTTTTAAAGATGTAATACTATCACATACGAGAAGTAATTTTGTTATAAGTATGATAAATGGATTTAATAGTACTATGACGACAGTAGGTTCAATTATTTTTATTGTATATCCTGCACAGAAAGTTCTGACTTTAGTTATGTTTGACGTTATAAACAGTGGAAAATATAATACAGCATCAGTTTTAGCAATTATTATTATACTTATTTGTTTGATTTTTAGTTTGCTATTTATGTTTATAAATTATATTTTAGATAAATTAGGAGATTTTTATGTTTTTAGAAGTAAAAAATTTAAATAAAACTTATGGCGAAAAAGAAGTGCTAAAAGATGTTAGTTTCTCATTAGATGAAGGAAATATTCTATGTATATTAGGACCTTCAGGTTGTGGAAAAACTACTATTTTAAATTCCATTGGAGGTTTTATTAAAAACAATTCTGGTCAAATTTTTTTAAATGGAGAAGATATAAGCTCTTTAAATCCTGAAGATAGAAATATATCTACAGTTTTTCAATCTTATGGCTTATTTAGCAATAAAAATGTCTTAGAAAATGTTGCTTATGGTTTAAAATTTAGAAATGTAAAAAAACAAGATAGAATTAATAAATCACTAGAAATTCTTAAGATTGTTGGTCTAGAAGGTTATGAATATAGAAAAGTTCATGAACTCTCTGGAGGTCAAAGACAAAGAGTTGCATTAGCTAGAAGTCTAGTCATAAGTCCACGACTTATTTTACTTGATGAACCGTTTTCAAATCTTGATAAAAATCTAAGAATTACAATGAGAAATGAAATTAAGAAATTAGTAAAATATTTTAAAATGACTACAATACTTGTTACACATGATCAAGAAGATGCTTTCATTATGGCTGACAGAGTTATTTTGATGAATGAAGGTAAAATTATTCAAAATTCTACTGTTACAGAATTATACAATTCTCCTAATAGTGAATTTTCTCTATCTTTTATTGGTAACTCAAACAAACTAGATAACAATTATTTTATAAGGCCAGAAAAAATTAATATAGTTGATTATAAAACAGATAATTTTGCAGAAATTATTTCTAAACAGTTTAGAGGATCTTTTATTGAATATCAACTAAAATTGGATAATAATTCCAATATTTTAAAAGTTATAGAGTTAAATACAGGTAAAGAAAAAAGAATTGGAGACAATGTTTACATTGAATATGAATTACAAAAACTTTCAAATTAATTGAAAGTTTTTTTATTTAATCTAGATAATAATCAAATGTTGAATTTTAGTTAATATTATATTATAATTATTATGTATAATATTAAAATTAGGAAGATGTGATTTTATGTGGTTTGATAAATTATTTTTTCTTTTATCTACAATTAGGATATCAGATGTTTTAGATATATTTATAGTTAGTTTTATGTTCTATAAGTTATTTGTTTTAATTAGAGGAACTAGAGCAACACAACTTATAAAAGGTATATTATTTATTTTTATCGCTTCTAAACTAAGCGAATTTTTTAAGCTTTATACTATAAGCTGGATTTTAAATAATGCTGTTACTGTAGGATTTATAGCTATACTAATAGTATTTCAACCAGAACTTAGAAGGATTTTGGAACATATTGGTAATAATAAGCTTTTAAAGCCAGTTAATTTTGAGGTAGCAACAGGAAATGCAAAAGGAATAGAAGAACTTGTAAAAGCAACTTATTCCTTAGCAGATAAAAAAATTGGTGCTTTAATGGTTTTAGAAAGAAAGACAGGTCTTAGAGATATAATTGAAACAGGTATTTTGTTAAATTCTGATATATCTTACGAATTATTAATGAATATATTTATTCCAAATACTCCTTTACATGATGGAGCTGTTGTTATAAGTCATGATCATATTATTGCAGCATCTTGTTTTTTACCACTAACTGATAGTAAGGAAATTTCAATGGAACTTGGAACAAGGCATAGAGCTGGGATAGGGATATCAGAAAAATCTGATGCAATTGTTATTGTTGTTAGTGAAGAAACTGGTCATGTTTCTATCTGTGAAAAATCATCAATAAATAGAAATGTTTCAAAAGAATTCTTATTAAATTATTTAGTTGAAAATTTTGTAGTTGAAGAAAAAACAACTAATTCATTTAAAGAAATGATTCAAAGTTTATTTGAGACTAAAGAAATTGTAAATAAAGAAGAAATAAAACAAGAAGTTAAGAAAGAAATAATGGAAGATATAAAAGAAGAAGTTAATGAAATAGTTGAAAATCAAGGTGATAAAGTTGTTAAATAATATAAATTTTAAAAAAATTGTAGAATCAATCAAGAAAGATTTTAAATTAAAATTAATTTCATTTGCTGTTGGAGTTGTAATGTGGTTTCTTGTTATTGGAGGAGTAAATCCAGTGGTAACAAGACACTTTTATGATGTTCCTATTAGTTTTAAAAATCAATCAGTTTTAGAATCAAAAAAACTTGTAAGAATTAGTCCTGAAAATCCAACAGTAACAGTTACTATTACAGGGAAAAGAAGTGATGTTTATTCTGTAAATAAAAGCGATATTGTTGCGGAAGTTAACTTACAAAATGCAACAACATCTGGAGCTCATAGAATTTCTATAAATTTTAAAGTTCCATACAATGTACAATTTAAATCCTCTTCTGAAAGTGATTTATTAGTAACTTTAGATGAAGAAATTAGTAAGACATTTAAAGTAGAAGTTGAAACAGTTGGTCAGATAAAAAATAAAAATCAGGTTATCTCAAAGAAGGAACCGGCTGATACTGAAGTTATTGTTAGTGGACCTGTATCTTATGTAAATAAAGTAAAGAAAGTTCTTGGAGTTGTAGATGTAACGAATAAGGATAGTGATGAAGTTGTATTAACAAAAATTATTCCTGTTGATGAAACTAATCAAGAAGTAAAAAAAGTTAGTATTAGTAAGACAGATACGAATGTTTCCATAGGATTTAGAAACTTTAAAGAAGTTCCACTTAAATTAATAGAGATTAATTCTCCTCATAGTGATGTAAGAATTACGAAGAAAAATATTGTGCCGAATACAGTTTCTATTGTTGGAAATTTATCTAGTTTAGAACAAATTTCTGAAATTCAGACTAAGCCTTTTGATCTATCTCAAATAAAAGAATCTGGATCGTTTAGTGTTGGATTAGAATTACCTACTGATATAGCATTAGTTAACAACGATTTAAAGATAGTTGTTAATATTGATGTTGATAAAAAGATTGAAAAAGTATTAGAAGTAGATACATCAAAATTAGCAATTGAAAACGAATCTGGCAGAGATATTATTTTAAGAGGTTTGGTAGGCAAAGTCAAAGTTACAGTTAAAGGATATGAGTCTGATTTAGCTAATTTTGGATCAGATAATCTAGAACTTTATGTTTCTGTAAAAAAAGAAGATATTGGTAAAAATGTTCAGATTAAAGCTAAGAATATAGATAATATTGAAATTGTAAGAATTTCAAATGATATTGTTCAAGCTGTTGGAAAATAATTTTAATTAAGCAATGGTAATTCCATTGCTTTTTTATAGATGTTAATGAGGGTAAATATGGATTTATTAAAAGGTTTAAATAATAAGCAATTGGAGGCTGTTGAACATTTTGGTTCTCCACTATTAGTTCTAGCAGGTGCTGGGAGTGGAAAAACAAAAGTACTAACAACAAAAATTGCTTATGCAGTTTTAGAAAAAAATGTTAGTGAATATGAAATCTTAGCTATTACATTTACAAATAAAGCTGGAAAAGAGATGAAAGAAAGAATAGAAAATATTTTTAATAGAGATATTTCTAATATGTGGATTGGAACATTTCATTCAATCTGTTCTAAAATTTTAAGATTTAATATAGAAAAAATAGGTTATTCAAATAATTTTACAATTTATGATAGAGATGATCAAAAATTAGTTTTAAAAGAAATTTTTAAACAAAATCCAACATGGGAAACTGTACTAGGAGAATATAAAAATGCCGTTATTGGAATGATTAGTGATGCTAAAGCAAAAAATGTAAAACCTAATGAATTTTCAAAATATTTTTCTTTTGGAAACAATACTGATGTGGTAGAAAAAATTTATAAGAAATATGAAGAAATTTTGACTAAAAATAATGCATTAGATTTTGATGATCTAATTTTTAAAACTATTGAGCTGTTTAAAAAATCTCCAGAAGTATTAGAATATTACTCAGAAAAATTTAAATATATATATGTTGACGAGTATCAAGATACTAATGATGCTCAATACGAAATAATAAAACTTTTAGCTTCAAAGTATAAAAATGTTTGTGCAGTGGGAGATATAGATCAATCAATATATGGGTGGAGAGGTGCAAATATTTCAAATATATTAAATTTTGAAAACGACTTTCCAAACTCAAAAATAATATTACTTGAAGAAAATTACCGTTCAACACAGAAAATATTAGATTGTGCAAATGAGCTTATAAAAAATAATATAAATAGAAAAGATAAAAATCTTTGGACAAAAAAAGAGGGTGGTGACGAGATAGTATATAAAAGTTACCAAAATGAAAACTATGAAGCTATTGAAGTTGCACAAAATATATCGAAGTTAATATTCGAAGGTTATAATTTATCTGATATTGCTATTCTGTATCGTGCAAATTTTCAATCTTTTGCTATTGAAAATGCTCTAAGGAAAAATTCTATTGCCTATAAAATGGTTGGTGGCCTTAAATTTTACGATAGAAAAGAAATTAAAGATATACTAGCTTATCTTAAGTTAATAGCTAATCCTAAAGATGATAATGCTTTTAGAAGGATAATTAACTATCCAAAACGTTCTATAGGTAATGTTAGTTTACAAAAACTTGAAGATTTTTGCTATTCAGAAAATATAAGTCTTTTTGATGGGCTTTTTAGAAATGAATTTCTAGAATCTATAAGTAATAAATTAAGAGTAGAATTTGAAAATTTTAGAGATTTAATTTTTGGATTTATTACTTGTGTTGATGATACAGATGTTGAAACTTTAGTGAAGGAACTTTTAGATTCTATTAAGTTTTTTGAGTATTTAAGAGAAAATGAAAGTAAAGAATATGAAAAAAAATCTGAAAATATTGGCTTATTTTTAGAAGAGATATCAAATAATTATAAAGAGGTTAAACTATTAGAATATCTTGAAACAAATAGCCTTTTATCTGATATTGATAAGACTGAAGATTCGGATGAAACAGTAACATTAACAACTATTCATTCTGCAAAAGGGCTAGAATATAGAGTAGTTTTTATAATAGGAATGAATGAAGGAATATTTCCTAGTGAAAGATCAATAAAAGAAAGAGATGATGGACTTGAAGAGGAAAGAAGACTTTTTTATGTTGCTATTACTAGAGCTAAGGAAAAATTATTCATATCATCAACAAAGAGCATGACTATGTATGGAAAATTAAATCTTTATAGGGTTTCAAGTTTTGTTGATGAAATAATAAATTATGTAGATGATAAGACAATTAATCTTGATTTTAATTTTGATGAAGAAAGAGTTGCTACTTCTAAGATTAGAAATGATGCTTATACAGATTACTCTAGAACTTATGTATCAAATTCAGATATAGGAAGAACAAAATTAGATAAACCGTTAAATCACTATGAAAAAACTAATAAGACAGTTTCTAAGGATTTATATAAAGTTGGAGAAAAAATCATGCATGAAAAGTATGGTTTAGGAACTGTAATTAAATGTGACAAAGCTGGTTCAAAAGTAATGCTTATGGTAGCATTTGATGGTGAAGGAATAAAACTATTTGACCTAAAAAAGGATAAACGTATAAAGAGGGTTTAATTATGGATAAAATGAAAAATATTGTTGAAAAATTAAATCTGTGGGCTTATCAGTATTATACATTGGATGATCCTATCGTAAGTGATGCAGAATATGATAAATTATATGATGAACTTTTAAAAATGGAAAAAGAAACAGGTATAGTTTTACCAAATTCACCTACACAAAGAGTTGGTGGTGAAGTTTTGGAAAAATTTGAAAAACATACACATTTAAAAGAGTTATATAGTTTGCAAAAGGCTCAAAGTTTTGAAGAACTTGAGGAGTTTCATAATAGGTGTACTAAACTATTGAATGAATATAACTCCATAAATAATACTAACAAAACTTTAGAGTATTTTGTTGAGTTTAAATTTGATGGGTTAACAATTAATTTAACATATAATAATGGTGTTTTAGTATCAGCGTCAACTAGAGGTAATGGTGTTTATGGAGAAGAAGTTTTTGAACAAGTAAAAACTATAAAGAGCATTCCTCTTGAAATTGAGTACAAGGGTTTGGTTGAAATTCAAGGAGAGGCTATTATGCCTCTTTCGGCACTTTCTAAATATAATGAAACCGCTGAAGTTCCTTTGAAAAATGCCAGAAACGCTGCAGCTGGAGCAATTAGAAATCTTGATCCTAAAAAGACAGCTAGCAGAAACTTAGATGCGTTTATATATAATGTTGGTTTTAAATCTGATTATCAATTTAAGACTCAAGAAGAAATGATATCCTTTTTAAGACAAAATAAATTTAAAGTAAATGAATATGAAAAAAAATGTTCTAATATTCAAGAAATTAAAGATAAAATAAATGAGATAGAAGTTTTAAGAAAAGAAGTTGACTATTTAACAGATGGTGTTGTAATAAAAGTTAATGATTTTGAGCTGAGAGATTTTTTTGGATATACAAATAAATTTCCTAGATTTGCTATAGCTTATAAGTTTGAAGCAGAAGAATATACAACAATATTAAAAGAAGTAGTATGGAATGTTGGTAGAACTGGGAAAGTTACTCCAACGGCAATCTTAGAGCCAGTTGAAATTGGTGATGTAACTGTTCAAAGAGCAACGTTAAATAATTATGATGATATTTTAAGAAAGAAAGTAAAAATAAATTCTAGAGTATTAATTAGACGTTCAAATGATGTGATTCCAGAAATTCTTGGAACTATGGATGAAGATAATGGAAATGAGATAGAAATTAAAATGCCAACACATTGTCCTTATTGTAAGAGTGAATTAATTAGAGATGGAGTACATTTTTTCTGTACAAATACTTTAGCATGCACACCACAGTTAACATCTTCACTTGTTCATTTTTCAAGCAAAAATGCAATGAATATCGAAGGACTAAGCGAAAAAACTATTGAACTACTATATGACAAATTGGGAGTGGATAAAGTTTATAAAATATATGATTTAAAATATGATGAACTTATTACTCTAGAAAAATTTAAGGATAAGAAAGTTAATAATTTATTAAACTCAATAGAAGAGAGTAAAAATGTAAATTTTGAGAACTTTATCTATGCGCTTGGAATTAAAAATGTTGGTGTAAAAACTGCAAAAGATTTGGCAAAAAAATATATAATTTTAGATAATTTAAAAGATGCTACGATAGATGAACTTTTACAAATTAATGATATTGGTGAAATTGTTGCAAATTCTATTTATGAATTTTTAAACGATGAATATAGCAAAGATGCTTTAAATAAATTGCTTGAAAAAGGAATTAATATAATACCATATGAAGAAGTGTCAAAAACAGAATTTACTGATAAAAAAATTGTAATTACTGGTACGTTTGAAAATTATAAGAGGAAAGATTTAGAAGATATTTTTTCGCAAAAAGGACTTATAGTTCAATCTGCCGTAGCCAAATCAACTGATTTTTTAGTTGTTGGAGAAAAAGCTGGATCAAAATTAAAAAAAGCACAAGAGCTTGGAATAGATATAATCGATGAGAAAAACCTTGATAGTTTTATAAAAAAAATTTAATATGATTAACATAAGTACTTGCAAAGATAAGTGTAGTGTGGTATAATACTTGTGTTAAATATGAGTTTGTAAAAGGAGGTAAGAAAATGTCAAAAAGATGTGCAATTTGCGATAAAACAAAATTATTTGGAAATAAAGTAACTTTCTCAAATAGAAAAAGCAGTAGATCATGGGGAGCAAACATCAGAAAAGTCAGAGTTGTTGTTGACGGTTCTGTAAAGAGAATTAATGTTTGTACAACATGTTTAAAGAGTGGTTTTGTTGAAAGACCTTCATTTACTTCAGCTGAATAATAAAACAATAAATTTTTAGGGAGATGATTATCTCCCTATTTTTTTATATATATTTTTTATAAAAATTTCTCATGAGAAATTTCTTGTGATGATATATAACGTGATTTTACATTTTAATAATATTCTTTTAAATGTAAAAAATCAAAAATATTTTTAAAAATATTTGACTAAATGCAAAAAATAATTTATACTTATAAGTGGTAAATTATTAGATTCAAGGTAGTGATTTTATAAAAATAGCAGTTATTGGTGCTGGAGCATCAGGAATAATGAGTGCAATTTTTTCAAAAACTGAAAATACTGAAGTTTTTTTATTTGATGGTAATGAAAAAATTGGAAAAAAAATATATATTTCCGGTAAAGGAAGATGTAATATAACAAACTCAAAAGAGATTTATGAGTTTTTTGATGAAATTAATAGTAATAAAAATTTTTTATATAGTAGTTTATATTCATTTACTAATGAAGATATACTTAAATTTTTTAAAGACAATGGCTTAGAAACAAAGGTTGAAAGAGGAGGAAGGGTTTTTCCAATTTCTGATAAATCTAGTGATGTAAATAAAGCCTTAGAAAATGCGTTAAACTCAAAAGGTGTAAATGTAATTTTGAATACTGAAATTGAGGATGTAAAACTTGTTGGAGAAAAATTTAAATTAGTTTGTAATAAAGATTATGGTCTTTTCGATAAAGTTGTATTTGCAACTGGAGGAAAATCTTATCCATTTACTGGTTCTAGAGGTAAAGGTCATGAAATTTTAAACAGATTAGGTCATACGATAACTGATTTAAAAGCAGGACTGGTAGGTATAGATGTAAAAGAAAAAATTAGAAAATATTCAGGTGTTAGTTTAAAATTTGTAGATTTTAAGATATATAATTCAAATCATAAACTAATTCATTCAGAATTTGGTGAATTGCTTTTTACACATACTGGTTTTAGTGGACCAATTGTTTTAAAGTCAAGTAAGTATTTTGATAATTCAAAAGATTTTATTGTTTCTATTGATTTAAAACCTAAGATTAATCATCATACTTTAGATCAAAGATTACTTAGAGAATTTGATCAAAATAAGAATAAGTGTTTAAAAAATGTATTATCTAATGTATTAATTGGTGCAATGGTTGAGCTAGTACTAGAAAAATCTGGTGTTAATGGTGAAATTAGTGTAAATCAACTAAGCAAAGATGATAGAAAGAAATTAGTAGAAACAATTAAAAATTTAGAATTTAATTTTAATAGTTTAAGGCCTTTAAGTGAAGCTATAATAACAATTGGGGGAGTTTCAGTTAAAGAAGTCAACTCATCAACTATGGAGAGTAAACTAATTAAAAATTTATATATTGTAGGGGAACTTTTAGATGTTGATGCAAATACTGGTGGGTATAACCTAACAATTGCTTTTTCAACTGGACATTTAGCAGGAGTTTCTTGTATAGAAGGAGAGTAAATATGGATTATATTATAGCAATAGATGGACCATCAGGTGTTGGAAAGAGTACAATAGCAAAAAAACTTTCTAAGATATTAAAAATTAATTATATTGATACTGGAGCTATGTATAGAGCTATTGCATACAAGGTTATTTCTAATAATATTTCTTTAGATGATCATGATAAGATTAAGAAGATACTTGAAGATACTGATTTCACTTATAAATCTAATTATCTTTATGTAGATGGAGTAAAGCTTGGTAAAGAAATTAGAACTGATGAAATTTCTAAGGGAGCATCACTTGTTTCAAGTTATGATTATGTAAGAAATCATTTAGTTTCACTTCAAAGAAAAATTGGGATGGAAGGAAGCTGTGTATTAGATGGTAGAGATGTCGGTACAGTAATTTTTCCTAATGCAGATTTTAAATTTTATTTAACTGCATCTTCAAAAGAAAGAGCAAAAAGAAGATTTTTACAAAGTGAAAGAAAAAAAGGTCTTAATTTAGAGCAAGTCAGAGAAAGTATTGAAAAAAGAGATTTTGATGATATGAATAGATCTGCTTCTCCTTTAAAAAAGGCAAAAGATGCAATTGAAATAGATTCTACAGATAAGACTTTAAAAGAAACAATTTTAGAATTTTTATCATATATAAGAGGCGAAAATAATGTATAGGTTTTTAGTTTCAATAGTTTCTGTTTTAGTTAAACTTATTTATAGGGTTAAAATTAATGGAATTGAAAATTTAAAAGATGATCAACCTTTTATAATTAGTGCAAATCATATTCATATTTTTGATCCGGTTATCCTAGCAACATTAACTAAGAGACAAATATTTTTTCTTTCAAAAAAAGAACTTTTTGAAAAAAAATTATTTGCTAAGTTTTTTGGGAAGTTGGGAGTAATTCCTATAGATAGAGATAATACTGATATAAAAGCTATAAAATCTTGTTTTAGAGTCATTAGAGCTGGAAATATTCTTGGTATATTTCCAGAAGGAACTAGAGTTAAAACAGTTGATATAAATAATATGAAAAAGGGAGTAGCACTTATTGCTTTAAAAAATAAAGTTAATATTTTACCAATTCATATAGAAGGTACCTATAGAATTTTCTCTAAAATAACTGTTGATATATATCCTATGATTGAAATTAATAATTTTGAAAATATGGAAGATTCGGAGGCAATTGATAAATTAACAGAAGAATTATTCAATCAAATTTATCAAGTAAAATATGGAAATACTAATAGCTAATAATGCTGGTTTTTGTTTTGGAGTTAAAAGAGCTGTAAAATTAGCTGAAAAAACTTTAAATGAAAATAAAAATAATGAAAAGGTGTATTCTTATGGTGAGTTAATTCATAATCCTCAAGTTGTTCAAAAATTTGATAAAAAAGGACTTAAGATTATTAATGACTATGAAAAAGAGAATAAAGGAACTATAGTTTTACGTTCTCATGGAATACATCCAAGTATTAAGGAAAAAATGATAAACTTAGGACATAAATGTATTGACTGTACATGTCCAGTTTTATTAAATATATACAGAAAAATTGAAAAAAAAGTAAAAGATGGTTATGAAATTATTATTATTGGAGATGAAAATCATCCAGAAATAAAAGCAATGGTTGGCTATTGTGGTGATAAATATTGTGTAATTAATACCAAAGAAGAAGCTGAAATGATAAAAAATAAAAAAAATTTATATATTATTTCACAAACGACAAATTTAGTAGAGAAATTTTTTCAATTTTCTGATATAATAAAAGATAGAAATGAAAATGTTATAATTGAAAATACAATTTGTGATGCAACTTCAAAAAGACAAAATTCTTGCGAAGAAATTTCTAAAAAAGTAGATTGTATGATAGTTATTGGGGGATACAGTAGCTCAAATACAAATAAGCTTTATGAAGTAGCTAAAAAGCATTGTAAAAATGTATATCGAATTGAGACATTTTTAGATTTACCATTGAAAGATATGGTAAAATATAAGAAAATAGGATTAACCGCCGGCGCTTCAACTCCGGATTGGTTAATAGAGGAGGTAGTTGAAGGTATGGAAATTTTAAGCAAGGATGAATTTATGGAACAAATAGAAGGGAGTATTAAGAAAATTTATCCAAGAGACATAGTGAAAGGTACTATAATTTATGTTACTGAAACTGAAGTTATGGTAAATATAGGTTATAGAAGTGATGGGATTATTAAACTTGATGAGTTATCTTCTGACATTACTAAAAAACCTAAGGATTTATTCCATGAAGGTCAAGAAATTGATGTTTATGTAATTAAACTTGATGACGGAGAAGGTAATGTTGTTTTATCAACTAAAAGAGTTGAATCTCTAAAAGATTGGCAAAATCTTGTTGAAAAATTCAACAATAAAGAGTTGGTAGAAGCTGAAGTAGTAAAAGAAGTTAAAGGAGGCCTATTAGCTACTGTTGATGGTATTAATGCTTTTATTCCTGCAAGTCATATTACAACTAGCTTCGTAAAAGATTTTACACCATATATTGGAAAGAAAATTGAATGTGAAATAATCAGTTTAGATGAAAGAAAGAAAAAAGTTGTTCTTTCAAGAAGAGAAGTTGAACAAAAAGAGCTTAATGAAAAATTAGATTTAGCTTGGAGCAAATTATCTGTTGATGATGTTTTAACAGGAACTGTTAGAAAATTAACTGACTTTGGTGCATTTGTTAATTTAGGAGATGTTGATGGATTAATTCATGTATCAGATATATCTTGGAATAGAATTAAGAAACCTTCTGATATTTTATCTGTAGGAGATGAAGTTGAAGTAGTTGTATTAAAATTAAATAGAGAAAGAAATAGAATTTCTTTAGGATTAAAACAATTGACAAAGAAACCTTTTGAATTATTCTTAGAAAATAATGCAGTTGGTGATGTTGTATCAGGAACAGTAATTAATTTAGTTGATTTTGGTGCATTTGTTAAATTAAAAGAAAATGTTGAAGGATTAGTTCATATTTCTCAAATTTCTTATGATCATATTGAAAAAGCAGCTGATGTTTTAAATATTGGAGATGAAGTTGAAGTTAAAATAATTAATATTGATGAAGAAAATCAAAAAATTTCTTTATCTATTAAAGAGCTTCTTGAAAAACCAGTAGTAGAAGTTGTAGAAGAAGAACAAGAAGAAGTTGTTATAGAAGAAGAACAAGAACAAGCAAAATTTGAAAATCAAGAATTAGACAATTCAATTGGAGCATTACTTGATATAGAATTATAAAAATTTAAAATATTTTAAAAGCTATCGTTAAATCGGTAGCTTTTTTATTATTGTGAAACAACATGGTTCCCGAGAACTAATCCGATGTGAAGCATCGTGGAAGTGTGGGGTTCTTATTTGAAATTATTTTTATTAAGGTATATAATTTAATTGGAGTGATTTTATGAATACAAAAATTTTTAACAAGAGTTCTGAAGAAAGAAGAGAAATGATTTTAAGTGAAAATGTAATGAAGACTATTTTCTTATTAACTATACCAGTATTTATGATGGGTATTGTTCAATCTTTAATTCCTATTTCTGATGGCTTATTCTTAAATAATAAAGCTGGTTATGTCATAGCTGGGGCTATTGGGTTTTCACAATCAGTTATAAATATTTTAAATGCTTTTTCTCAAGGGCTCAGTGTTGCAGCTTCTGCAATAATAGGACAACTATATGGGAAAGGAGATATTGAAAAAACTAAACAAGCTTCGGTTCAAATTTTAGTTTTATCTTTTATAATTGGATTATTACTTTCTCCAATTTGCTTGATTCTTTCGTATATAATTTCAAGAGGTGTAAATGAAGAGCTTTCAACTCATGTATTTCAATACTTGGGATTATATTCTTTTGTATTACCATTTTTATTTATGGCTGCTATATTTAATTCTATAAAAAATGGTACGGGACATCCTGAAGCACCATTCTTAAGAATGATTATATTATTAGTTTTAAAAGTAATTTTTAACACTATATTTCTTTCTATACTAAATTTAGGAGTCATTGGTGCAGTATCAGCATCATTTATGTCATATCTTTTAATAGGGATTTGGATGTATTGTGATCTTTTTTTAAAGAAATCTGATATGCAATTATCTTTACATAATTTTAAATTTGATTTAGAGTTTATAAAAAAAACAATGGAGTTAGCTATTCCTAGTGTATTATCTTATATTTTAGTATATATTGGATTCTTTTTAATTAATAAAGAAGTAGTTAAATATGGTTCAATTGCTTTAAATGCTTCTACAATTGCATCAAATATAAATTCTATTTATTTTGTTTTACCAACCAGTGTAGGAACAACTGTTACTACAATGATAAGTATGAACATAGGAAATGGTAATTCTAAAAATGCAAAAAAGATTTTTTATTATGGAATATTGATTTCATTATTGATTGTCTTTTCAATCATAATTATTTTTACACCATTAAATCCATATATTGTAGATCTATTTCAAAAGAATCCAGAGATTACTACAATAACAAATAAAGCTCTTACAATATATATGTATTCGGTTATTGGTTTTGGAATATTTACTGTTGAACAAGGAGTATTTATAGGACTTGGACGAACAAAAATGCCATTATTAACAGGTATAATGAGAGTTTGGCTTCTAAGATATATTTTTATAATTTTTACAGAAAAGTACTTAGGAGTGTATTCTATTTTTTGGGGTAATTTATTTTCTAATTGTATGGCAGCATTTATATTTTTCTTTTTTGTATTAAGAGTAAAATGGGAATCAGCAATTAAAGATTTGTAAAATATATTGATTTTTTTTCTAAAATTTGATATAGTAATCTATATACTTATGTATAAATTAGGAGGTATTTATATGGAATTTAATAATGAATTAGGTAAAGTTTCTATTAATCCTGTTGTGGTTAAAACAATCGTAGCTAATGTTTTAAGAGAAAGTTATGGAGTTTGCGGATTAGCTAATGTTTCTCCTAAAGATGGAATTTATCAACTTTTAGGTTGGGATAATTCTAGTAAAGGTGTTCATGTTGTACTTAAAGAAAATAGTATTTTTATAGATTTGCATATAGTTATTCAATATGGAATAAAAATATCAACTGTTTGTGAAAATATCATAGAAAATGTAAAATATAATGTTGAAAACTTAACAGGATTAACTGTTAAAAAGGTTAATGTTAATGTTCATGGAATTAAATTAGAAGATAATTAGGAGGAATTTATGATAAATAGTGAACAATTGCAAATGGCATTTGTAAGAGCTCGTAATTATCTTGAATCAAATAAAGAGATAGTTAACAGCTTAAATGTATTTCCTGTTCCAGACGGAGATACTGGTACTAATATGTCATTGACTATTAAGTCTGCTATAAAGAATTTAGAAAACTCAAAAGTTAATACTTGTGCTGATGTAACAAAAGCAATAAGTGATGGAGCCTTGATGGGTGCTAGAGGGAATTCAGGAGTAATTTTATCTCAAATTTTAAGAGGGTTCTATTTAGGAAGTAAAGAAAGTGTAACTCTTGATGTTGAAACAATTAAAGAATGTTTTGTTAATGCATATAAAGTAGCATATAAATCTGTAATTAAACCTACTGAAGGCACAATTCTTACAGTAATTAGAGAAATGGGAGAATACGCTGAAGCTAATTATACTAGATTTGATGATGAATTTGAGTTCTGTAAAGAAATTTTAAAAGAAGGATTTAGAAGTTTGGAAAAAACTCCTGAAATATTACCTATTTTAAAAGAAGCTGAAGTAGTAGATGCTGGTGGACGTGGATTAATGTATCTTTTAGAAGGTGCGTTAGGAGATGAAGTTGTAGAAATTAAAAACACATATGAATTTAATAAACCAGCAAGAATTGAACATTTAGCAGCACAACAAGATGAAGATATTAAATTTGGATACTGTACTGAGTTTATGGTTACAAGTGATTCAGAAGAATATGGTATTTTAAGAGATAAGCTTGCAAGTATTGGTGATTCTTTAATTGTTGTTAAAGGAGATAATCTTATAAAAGTACATGTTCATACTAACCACCCAGGACAAGCAATTGAATGGGCATTAGAATTTGGACCTCTACATGACTTAAAAATTGATAATATGAGAAGGCAACATAATCATTTACATCATACTGATAAAGAAGTTGAAGAAGCCAAAAGTTCTGAAGAAGTAAAAGAACATAAAAAATATGGTTTTATTTCCATATCAACTGGAGAAGGTATCGATGAGATTTTTAAAAGTATGGGAGTAGACGAAATTATAACTGGCGGACAAACAATGAATCCTTCAACTGAAGATATTTTAAAAGCAGTTGAAAAGATTAACGCTGATGATATTTTTGTTTTTCCAAACAATAGTAATATAATACTTGTTTCTGAACAAGCCGCGAAAATTTCAGAAAAAAGACTTCATGTTATTAAGACTAAACAAATACCACAAGCTTTTAGTTGTTTATTTAATTTCGATGAATCTTTATCTGTAGAAGAAAATGTTAAACTTATGACTGAAGCGATTTCAAATATAAAAGTTGGACAAATAACATATGCACTTAGAGATACAGAAATCGAAGGTGTAAAAATTGAAAAAGATGACTTTATGGGTTTGAATGAAAATAAGATTACAATTTCAGAAAAGAAAATTGAAGAAACATTTGAAAAACTTATAGATCAACTAGTTGATGCAGATTCTTCTATAGTAAGTATATATTACGGAGAAGATGTTAAAGAAGAAGAAGCTAGTGAATTAGCGAAATTAGTTGAAGAAAAATATGAAGATATTGAAGTAGAATTAGTATATGGTGGTCAACCACTATATTATTATTTAATTTCAGTAGAATAATAAGCTTAATATTAAAATAATTTATTATTTTGCTTTTACATTAAAAAATTAAAAAGTCCGAAAGGACTTTTTTTGTAAGGATAATTATGGAATTAAAAGATTTAAAAGGTATTGGAGAAAAAAAATTAGCGCTACTAAATAAATTAGGTATTTTTACTATAAACAATTTATTAGAATATTATCCGTATTCATATATTGATACCACAAAATTTAAAAAAATTTCTGAAATAACAGAAGAAGGAAACTATTCATATAGATTAAAAATTATTTCTTTAATGGAAAATAGAAAGAAAAGGAATATTAGAGTTACAAAATTTTTGGCAATGGATGAAGAAATGAATTATTGTACTATTGTATATTTTAATAATATTTTTATTTCAAAAAATTTAAAGATTAATAATGTATATGAAATGTATGGAAGAGCTAAACTGCTTGGAAAAAATGTTGAAATTCAATCTCCAACTATGCAAAACAAAGTAAATATAATTGGTAGTGTAATTCCACAATATCATTTATGCAAAGGGATTTCAAATTTAGACTTAGTTAAGATTATTCAAAATTTATTAAAAAAGAATTCATATTTTGAAGAAAAACTACCTAGTAATATTCTAAATGAATTAAACTTAGAAAGCTATGACAATGCAATTAGGAACATTCATTTTCCAAAAGATAATGAAAGTTTTATTAGAGCAAAAAGAAGATTAGCCTTTGATGAAATTTTTTATTTTCAACTATCTATGAAAAAATTTAAAAAGAAAAATGATGATGCTATTAGTTTTCAAATAAAAGATGAAACATTAGAATTTATAAATTCTTTAAGTTTTAAATTGACAAATTCACAAAACAAAGTTTTAGAGGATATTTTTAATGATATGTCTTCTGATAGACAAATGAACAGATTAATTCAAGGGGATGTTGGTTGTGGTAAAACGATAGTTTCATTTATAGCAATGTTTAATGTTGTTAAAAATGGATTTCAATCTGTTTTAATGGCTCCTACTGAAATATTAGCAAGACAACATTTTGAAAATGCTATAGAACTTTTTGAAAAACATAATATTAAAGTTGAATTACTAGTAGGAAGTTTGAAAGAATCAGAAAAGAAAACTATAAGAGAAAAAATAGAAAATGGACAAGTTGATATCATAATTGGGACACATGCTGTATTTCAAGAAAAAGTCGTATATAAGAATTTAGGATTTGTTATTACAGATGAACAACATAGATTTGGAGTTAAACAAAGATTTTTACTTTCTAAAAAATCAAAAAATCCAGATATATTAGTTATGAGTGCAACACCTATACCTAGAACAGTAGGACTTGTAATGTTTTGTGATTTAGATATTTCTACTATCGATGAGTTACCTAGCGGAAGAGGAAAGGTAAATACTTATTTTGTGGATGAAAATTATGAAGATAGATACATGAGTTTTATAAGAAAACATATATCAGAAGGACGTCAAGCTTATATAGTATGTCCACTTGTCGATGAGAGCGATACATTGGAGTTACAGTCAGTTATAAATTTATATGAACGTTTAAAAGAAAGATATTTTCAAAACATTGAAATCGAGTTTATACATGGGAAGTTAAAACCTGTTGACAAAGATAGGATAATGAAAAATTTTGAAAACGGAAAAATAAAAGTTCTAGTTGCTACAACTGTAATAGAAGTAGGTATTAATGTTCCTAATTCCAATATAATGGTAATTTATAATGCTGAAAGATTTGGTCTTAGTCAGTTACATCAACTTAGAGGAAGAATTGGAAGAGGAAATTACGATAGCTTTTGCATTTTAGTTAGCAATAATAAAAGTACAAATGTTAAAAAGAGAATGGATATAATGTGTTCATCAAATGATGGGTTTTATATTTCAGAACAAGATTTTTTACTAAGAGGATATGGTGATATACTTGGATATCGTCAATCAGGAGAAGCAAGATTTAAAATTTTAAATATTCAGAAAGATTATGAGCTTTTAAAATTAGCTATAAAATATGTTGATAAGCTTTTGAAGGATGATTTTAATTTTGAAAAAGAAGAAAATCAAGTTGTAAAAAGAAATGTTGACGAATTCATCAAAAATCTAAGTGAAAATATAATTATGAATTAAGATAAACATTACTGTTTGTCTTTTTTTATATAATTTACAGTAATGATTATTGAATTCGTTTCGCTAATGTGATATAATGGAAGAGAATATACAGAGGTGGCTATTATGAGTAAAAAAATTAAACTTTTTGATTTTAAAGTCCTATTGGCAACATTTTCTTTTTGCTTTTTAATTCTTTTTTCTTCTTGTAAAAGTTCTAATATTAGTATAGAAAAGTTTAGAAATAAAGTATTTTTAGCAAATGACAATGGACGTATTGTATTTCATATGGATAAAGTTAATATAAAATATCCTGACTATTGTTGGAACAAAAATTCAGGTGTTATAGTTACTAAAAATGGAGAAGTTTTTAAAAAACCAAACAGAGAAGAAGCCTTCTTTGAAGCCTTTAACCTAAAAATAGAAGTAAGGAACGGGAAAAAATATATAAATTCTGATAGTAAGTTTTATCCAAATTATAGATTTGAAATTAAAGATGAATTTACGATTTTAGATACACTTTTGGGGATAGAATATGTTGATAATTTGAGTAAATATGGAATAGAGAGTGATGACAACGAATATATAAATGCTTATAAAGAAGCTAAGGATTTAGTTAATCAATATAAAAATACAGTTAAAGGTATGGAGAATAATAAAGATGAACTTTCTCCAAAAGTTAAAGATGAAATAGAGCGAGAAATGAAAAAAGATAAAAAATAAAATATTTTATTGATAAAAAATAAGATAAGATTGAAATTATATTTCAATCTTTTTTTTAATTCTTAAACACAAAATTTAATTTTAATATATTTTTTGAAGTTTATATATTTATAAATATATTTAAATATTGAAAAATTTTCGAAAAAATGATACACTTATTGTATAAAATTAAAGGAGAAAGACTGTCTTATGGATTTAGATTTTAAAAGGGTAGTTATTAAACTTAGTGGAGAAGCTTTATCAGGAGGAATCGGACACGGACTCGATGATGAAACGATTGAAAAAATTTGTAAATCAGTAAAAGACGTATATGATTTAGGTATTCAAATTTGTATTGTAGTTGGAGGAGGAAACTTTTGGAGAGGACGTTCTAGTGAAAAAATTGAGAGATCAACTTCAGATCACATGGGTATGCTTGCTACAATAATAAATTCATTAAGGTTACAAGCAACACTAGAAAATATGGGTGTGCCAACTAGAGTACAGACAGCAATAAATGTTCATGAAGTTGCAGAACCTTTCATAAAAAGAAAGGCTGAACGTCATCTTGAAAAAGGCAGAATCGTAATTTTTGGTGCGGGTACAGGAATGCCATATTTTTCTACAGATACCACAGCTGCCTTAAGAGCTGCTGAAATGCATGCAGACGTAATTTTACTTGGTAAAACAGGAACAGATGGTATATATGATAAAGATCCAAATAAATTTGAAGACGCGAAAAAATTTGAAGAATTATCATATATAGAAATTTTAAATAGAGGTTTAGGAATAATGGATGCTACTGCTACTTCACTTTGTATGGATAATGATATTCCATTAGTAGTTTTTGGAATTGATGAACCAGAAAATTTAGTTGCAGTTGCAAAAGGTGAAAAAGTAGGAACAATAGTTAGGGGGAAATAATAATGCATAAAGAAATTATAAAAGAATTAGAAAGAAAAATGTCAAAATCTATAGAAGCTTATGAAACGGAATTAACAACTGTTAGAGCTGGTAGAGCAAATCCAGCAATTCTAGATCAGTTTAGTGTAGATTATTATGGAACTGATACACCTATTAAACAAGTTGCTTCAATTTCAGTTCCTGAAGCTAGATTACTTGTTATTCAACCGTGGGATGCATCATTAATAACTTCAATAGAAAAAGTTATTTTAGCATCAAATTTAGGAATTACACCTTCTAATGATGGAAAAGTTATAAGATTACCATTCCCAGCATTAACTGAAGATAGAAGAAAAGAGTTAGTTAAAGTTGTTAAAGGCTATGCTGAAAATGCAAAAATAGCTGTTAGAAACTTAAGACGTGATGCTATAGATAAGTTAAAAAAATTAGAAAAAGATAAAGAAGTTAGTGAAGATGAATTAAGACAAGCTGAAGAAGAAGTTCAAAAAGTTACAGATAAATTTATCAAAGAAGTAGATGATATTACAAAGTCTAAAGAAAAAGAATTAATGGAAATTTAATGAGAGATATAGATTTTACAAATATACCTAAACATATAGGTATAATTATGGATGGTAATGGAAGATGGGCAAAAAATAGATTTTTGCCTAGAATTGCTGGACATAAAGAAGGAATGAATAGAGTAGTTGATGTTGTTGAAGAATGTTGTAAAATTGGAGTTAGAACTTTAACTTTATATGCGTTTTCAACTGAAAATTGGAAAAGACCAGAGGAAGAAGTAAATGGTCTTATGAATATTTTAGTTATTTATATAAATTCTCAATTGAAACGTATTTTAGAAAATAATATAATTTTTAGAGTTATTGGTGATTATAGAAAGTTACCTAGTTCTATTGTTAAGCTACTTGATAATAGTATTGATAAATCTAAAGATAATAATGGAATGGTATTAAACATAGCACTTAATTATGGTGGAAGAGCAGAGATTATTTCATCTATAAAAAATTTATATAAAGATATTGAAAAAGGAAAATTATCTTTAGATGAATTAAATGAAGATAGTTTCAAAAAATATTTGTATACTAAAGAAAATTCAGATGTTGACTTAATGATAAGAACAGGAAATGAAAAAAGAATTAGTAATTTTTTAATTTATCAATTAGCATATTCTGAATTCTATTTTACAGATGTTTTGTGGCCAGAATTTTATGCTGATGATTTGTATGATGCGATTTATGATTTTCAAAATAGAAATAGAAGATTTGGGGGAATATAATGAATAGTTTTATTAACAGAACTATAAGTGGAGCTTTGATGTTAGTAATATCTTTTATTTGTATCTATATTAAAGGTTCTGCACTTATTGCTTATAGTATAGCAATAGCATTATTATGTTTAGTTGAGTTGTTTAAAACATTTAAATTAAACGACATATTAATTGAATGTACTAGCATTTTATTTTCCATTGTTGTGTTATATTTTATAGGAACTTCAAATAAAAATTTAGTATTAACTTCATTTTCATTATATTTTCTTGTAGTATCAATTTATTATTTGTTTTTTAATAAAATTAATATTGTAAATTTAGGGAAATTAATATTTTCATTTATCTATATTACTGTACCTATGGGTGTTTTTTTAAGACTAGGAGAAACATATCTACTATGGGTAGTTTTCTTTATTTCTTGGGGTACAGATACATTTGCTTATTTATTTGGCATGATATTTGGGAAACATAAATTGTATCCAAGTATTAGTCCTAAAAAAACAGTTGAAGGTTCAATAGGAGGAATAATTGGTTCTCTGTTACTTTTAATTTTATTTAATATTTTTGTTTTAAAATATAATTATACTTTTATAATAGTTTCTGGAATTTTACTTTCAATTGTTGCACAAATAGGTGATTTGTTTGCATCTAAAATTAAAAGAGAAATAGGTATAAAAGATTTTAGTAATATTATAAAAGGACATGGTGGATTTTTAGATAGATTTGATAGTATTATTTTTGTAACTCCTTTAGTATATATTCTTTTTAGTATATTTGGAGGTAGTATTTAATGATTTTAAAAATAATAGTTGCACTTTTAGTGTTTATGGTTGTTGTTGTAGTCCATGAATTTGGGCACTTTATATTCGCTAAAAGAGCTAAAATAAAAGTAAATGAATTTGCAGTAGGTATGGGTCCAAAAATAATTGGAAAGCAAAAAGGAGATACCTTATATTCAATCAGGGCATTACCATTAGGTGGTTTTTGTGCCATGGAAGGTGAAGATGAATCTGACGGAGAAAATGACGAAGAATTAGACTTTTCAAAAAGAGGACATTTTAATGGTGCATCAATAGGAGGTAGAATCTTAACTATTTTTGCTGGACCTTTATTCAATTTTATATTAGCTTTTGTAATTCTATTTGCATTGTTTGGAATTAGAGGACATCAAACAACTACAATTGGAAGTGTTAAAGAAGGCTCAATTGCTCAAAAATATGGAATTGAATCAGGAGATATTATTGTAAATATAGGTAATTATAAGATTGAGTCTTGGAAAGATGTACAAACTTCATTATCAAAATTAGATAAAGAAGATACAGTAGTCAAAGTTTTAAGAAATGGACAAGAAAAAGAAATCAAAGTTAAATTTGATGATTCAAAAGAAAAAGTGTTAGGAGTAACTTCAAAACTGGAGAGAAATATAATTGTTTCTCTTAGAGAAAGTTTAAATACATTTTTTTATTTCATAAGTTCAATGTTTGATATATTAAGACAATTATTTACAGGTAAAGTAGGAGTTGGACAATTGTCTGGGCCAATAGGAGTAGTTGGTGCAATAAGTAATGCTGCTAGTAATGGATTTTATTCTCTACTATATATAACAGCATTTTTAAGTGTAAATTTAGGTTTTATTAATTTATTACCTATACCAGCTTTAGATGGAGGTAGACTAGTATTCCTATTTATAGAATTAATTTTAGGAAGACCAATTTCAAGATCAAAAGAAGGTCTAATTCATACGATAGGATTTATATTTTTAATGGGACTTATTTTATTCGTTTCCTTTAAAGATGTAATAAGATTAGGAATATTTGGAGCAAATTAATGGAAAGAAAAATAACTAAGAAAATTTATGTGGGGAACGTACCTATTGGAGGTGGTTCTCCTATTTCTATACAATCAATGACAAATACAATTACAAAAGATGTAATTTCAACGGTTAATCAAATTAATCAATTTGCCAGAGAAGGATGTAATATTAGCCGTTCTGCAGTAAATGATTTAGATGATGCTTTAGCTATAAAGAAAATTAAGTTATTAACTACAATACCTTTTATTGCAGATATTCAATATGATTATAAACTAGCGATAATGGCTGCAGAAAATGGAGCTGATTGTTTAAGAATTAATCCTGGAAATATTGGAGGAAGAAAAAAAGTTAAAGAAGTTGTGGAATGTTGTAAATATCATAATATTCCAATAAGAGTAGGAGTTAATTCAGGTTCTGTAAATCAAAAATTTATAGATAAATATAAAGGTGTTAATAAGGAATCAATTGTTTATAGTGCATTAGATCAAGTTGAATTTTTAGAATCACTAAATTTTGATCAAATTAAAATATCAATAAAATCAAGTAATGTACCAATTTGTGTTGAATCATATGAACTTTTAAGTAGTTTATGTGATTATCCATTGCATTTAGGAATTACTGAAGCCGGTCCTAGCTTTAGAGGTACAATTAAGTCTTCTGTTGGACTTGGTATTATATTGGCAAAAGGTATTGGAGATACTATCAGAGTATCCTTGACAGGAGACCCTGTAGAAGAAGTTAAAGTAGGAAAAGAAATTTTACGTTCTTTAGGTATTCTTAAAGATGGAATTGATTTAATCTCTTGTCCAACTTGTTCTAGAACAAAGATTGATTTAATTAATATAGTTGAGCAAGCTGAAAAAGAATTAAAACATATAAAGAAAAATTTAAAAATAGCCATTATGGGTTGTCCTGTAAATGGACCTGGAGAAGCAAAAGAGGCGGATTTAGGAATTGCAGGAGGTAATGGTAAAGGACTTATTTTTAAAAAAGGACAAATTATTAAGAAAGTCGATGAAAAAGACTTATTAAAAGAGCTAATTAATGAAATAAACAAATTGGAGGAATAGTATGTATAGGAGTTTAAAAAGTTTTTATTTTTCACAACGTAAAAATTATAGCTTGTCAGAAGATTTTATTATTGATGAGTTTATTTTTGGTGATGATAAAATAGATTTTAAATTACTTACTGACTCTAATGATATAGGAATAGATGAACTTATCATTTTAGATAAAGAACTTCATGAAATATTTAATGGACGAGAAGTAAATTTTTCAGTTCAAAATATTATAGATTCGAATTATCCAAAAAGATATTTCTATTATATAAAATATGATGAATTTATTAATGAAGTTCAAAAACTATTAAAAAATCACGGTTTTTCTCTTACTAACAATGATAGAATAAATTTTTTAGAAGATTATATAGAGATTTATATATCAAATTCTATTTGTAGATTCAAACTACTTTCTAATTCGTTTTTAAATGATATAAAAGAATTTATTTCACAAAAATTTAATGATGAAGTAGAAGTACTTATGTTAAATAGTTTACTTACAAAAGATGAAAAGAGTATTGAAAAGTTCGAAAGCAAACTTGAAGATAAAAGAAAAGAAATTATAAAAGTAAATGAAGTAAAAGTAGATAAAGTTAAAGTTATTAAAGATAATACTAAAGATAATGATATTTTTAAAATAGGGAAAAAAATATCAGATAAAGAACCTCTTTTGAATATCTCTGAATTAGATCAAAATAGTGGTTATTGTAAAATTCAAGGAAGAGTATATGAGTTAGAAATAAGAGATTTAAAGAATGGAAAAAAATTAGCTTTATTTGATTTAGAAGATGAGACTTCTGCCATGAGTTGTAAGTGTTTCTTAGATGATAAAAGATTTTCTATTTTTAATGAACATATAAATTCAAAGTCCATAGAAAATGGAATTAATATAACTGTCACAGGTAGAGTTGAATACGATCAATATTCAAAATGTATTGCTATGATGATTGATGGAATTGAAAAAGCTCCTAAAATTGTTTATAGTGATAATTCAACTGAAAAGAGAGTTGAACTTCATTTAAATTCTCAGATGAGCGGTCTTGATGGATGTGTAAATCTAGAATTATTAAAAACTCGATTACAAGATATGGGTCATACAGCAATTGGAGTAACAGATATTGGTGTTGTTCAAGCATATCCACAAATTATGGATTTATTTGGAAATGGAGAAATTAAACCGCTATATGGAATTGAATTAAATTTATTAGAAGATAATCCAAGAATTTTGTATAATTACAAGGAAGGAACAAAATTTAATAAATTTGTAGTTTTTGACATCGAAACAACAGGCCTTTCTCACTTAAAGAATAATATAACAGAAATTGGAGCGGTTCTAATTGAAGATGGAAAACTTATACGTAGATTTAATGAATTAATAAATCCTGAACAAGAAATTTCAGATGAAATTATAGAATTAACAGGTATAACAAATGAAATGGTTGCAGATAAACCTTTAATAAGTGAAATTTTACCTAAATTTATTGAATTTGCTGAAGATGCAGTTTTTGTAGCGCATAATGCTGAATTTGATATTTCTTTTATAAGAACAAATTGTAAAAGATTGAATATTGAATTTAACCCTACATTCATAGATACAATGGGTTTTGCTAGAGCAGTATTACCACATTTAAAAAATCATAAACTTAATACATTATCTAAAGAATTGGGAGTTAAATTATTAAATCATCACAGAGCAGATTCTGATGCTGAAGCTTGCTCTGGAATTTTGTTAGAGTTAATTAAAATAATTGAAAAAGATGGTAAAATATTTGATAAGAATATAAATAGTATTGAAACAAGTTGGCCTGTATCAAGAAATATTTCTTTTAATTCAATAATATATGTAAAGGAAATGAAAGCATTAAGTGGTTTTTATAAAATGATTTCTGAAGGTTTGATGAAATATTTTAGAAAAGTTGGTGGATTTCCTAAGTCTAGATTAAAAGAATATAGAGATGGACTTTTGATAGGATCAGGAAATTGGGATGGAGAACTATTTAGAGCTTTCGTTGATGAAAAAAGTGAGGAAGAAATTTTAAATATTGCTGAATTTTATGATTTTCTTGAAATTCAACCAATTTCAAATTTAAAACACCTATATTATAGAGGAAAAGTATTAGAACTTGACGATTTAAAGGAAATAAATAATAGAATTTTCAAGTTAGGGAAAAAACTGAATAAGTTAGTAGTTGCTACTGGAAATGTTAAATATCTCGATAAGAATGATTATATTTTTAGAAATGTTATTTTATATGGACAAGGTAATAGAAACTTAGAAAAGGAAGGTTCCTACTATTTTAGAACAACCACAGAAATGCTTGAAGAATTTTCTTATTTAGGAAAAGATGAAGCATACGAAGTTGTTGTTAAAAATACAAATATATTTAAGGATATGTTAGAGGACATTTTACCAATTCCAAATGGAACTTTCCCACCATTTATTGAAGGTTCAGATGATGAATTAAGAAAAATTTGTTATGATAAAGCTAAGTCAATATATGGAGATAATTTACCAAAAATTGTTAATGATAGATTAGAAAGAGAATTAAGTTCAATAATTAAGAATGGATATGCAGTATTATATATAATCGCTCAAAAGTTGGTTTGGAGATCTAATGATGATGGATATTTAGTAGGTTCTAGAGGGTCTGTTGGATCATCATTTGCTGCAACAATGGCTGGTATTACTGAAGTTAATCCTTTGATACCACATTATATATGTCCAAAATGTAAATTCTCAGAATTTCATGAAGAATATAGTGGACAATCCGGTGTAGATATGCCTGATAAAGAGTGTCCGCATTGTAAAACGAATATGATTAAGGAAGGACATGATATCCCATTTGAGGTATTTTTAGGATTTGATGGAGATAAAGAACCTGATATAGATTTAAACTTTGCAGGAGAATACCAATCAACTTGTCATAAGTATACAGAAAAATTATTTGGTGCTGACAAAGTTTATAGAGCTGGAACTATTGGTACAATTTCAGATAAAACAGCATTTGGTTATGTTAAAAAATTTGTAGAAGAAAAAGAATTAAATTTGACTGCTGGTAATATAAAAAGATTTGCAAGAAAAATTGTAGGGGTTAAAAGAACGAGTGGTCAACATCCTGGTGGAGTAATGATAGTTCCTCACGATAAAGAGATTTATGATTTTACACCTATTCAGTATCCTGCTGATGATCCCACATCTCAAACTATGACTACACATTTTAGTTATAAATCTATAAGTGGTAGAATATTAAAACTTGACTTGTTGGGTCATGATGTTCCTACAATAATTAAACATCTAGGAGATTTGACAGGTATAGACCCATTAAATATTCCTATGGATGATAAAGAAACTTTAAATATTTTTTACTCAACAGAAAGTTTAAAGTTTGTAGATGATAAAAACAAAGATGGAGTTGGAACTCTTGGAATCCCAGAATATGGTACTAATTTTGTAAGACAAATGTTGCTTGATACTAGACCAAAAACTTTGACTGAACTTATAAGAATTTCTGGACTTTCTCATGGTACAGATGTATGGTTAGGTAATGCTCAAGAACTTATAAGAAAAGGGATACCACTTAATGAAACAATATGTACTAGAGACGATATAATGACATATTTAATTTTTAACGGTTTAGATAATAAACGTTCATTTAAAATAATGGAAACTGTTAGAAAAGGAAAAAGTCTTGATGAAGAAACTGAAGTATATATGAGACAAAATGGGATACCTGAATGGTATATTGAATCTTGTAAAAAGATAAAATATCTATTTCCAAAAGCTCATGCTGTTGCTTATGTAATGATGAGCTATAGAATTGCATATTTTAAAGTACATTTTCCTGAAGCTTTTTATGCTACTTATTTTACAACAAAAATAGATAACTATCCGGGAAATCTTATATATAAAGGACTTAATGCGATTCAATCAAAAATGAAAGAAATTTTAGAATTAGGAAAGTCAGCTTCAAAAAAAGATCAAGATGTTTATGATATTCTTGAAGTTGCTGAAGAAATGTATCTTAGAGGAATAGTTGTAAGTAAAGTAGACTTGGAAAAATCTCATTTTTCTAGATTTTTAATAGATGGTAAAGGTAAAATTTTACCGCCGTTTAGAGCGTTAGATTTTGTTAGTGATGTAAACTCAAGTTCAATATATGATGAAGTTAGGAAATTACCATTTATTTCAATAGAAGATTTTCAAGAAAGAACAAAAATTAATAAAAATGCTTTAGAGTCTTTAAAAGAACATGGAGTTTTAAATGATTTACAGCAAACTAATCAAGTTAGTTTGTTTGACTTAATGTAATGAAAGAACTGTGGATGGATTTTCACAGTTCTTTATTTTTATAGTATTTGAATTAAATATTTTACAAAAAAGACTTGAAAAAAATATCTTATTATAGTATAATATTACTGTTATTTTTGAGGAGGTGAAATAAATGGCAAATATAAAATCAGCAATTAAGAGAATTGATGTTACTAAAAAAGAAACTCTTAAAAATAAAAGTAGAAAATCTGAAATAAAAACTTATATTAAAAAATTCGAATTAGCTTTAGAAGAAAATAATTTAGAAGTTGCTAATGAGTTATTAAGAAAGATTGATAAGAGACTTAAACAAGCTACTTTAAACAGTGTTTTCCATAAAAATGCTGCATCTAAAAAGGTAAGCAAATTAAGTAAAAAATTACATGATGCTTCAACACAAGCGTAAATATAGTGTGTATGGATCCAACACATTATATATGCTCCGTGTGGAGCTTTTTTTTTGCTTTTTTTTTATTATATTATATGTTATAATTAGCAAGTAACAGTTAAGTCGATATTTATTTTAAATTAAAAAAATGTTGTTGTGTAAGGAGAATTATTGTATTGAAAGTTTTACATTTAATTAGTCAATATCCATCAAAAACTGGAAGTGGAATATATTTAACTGAAGTTTATAAAAATTTAAAAAAAATGAATTTTATTCAAAAAGTAGTATGTTGCATGAACGAAGATGATATAATAGAGACTAATTTTGATGATTATGAGATTATAAATTTTAAGACTAATGATTTGCCATTCCCTGTTGTAGGAATGAGTGATGTAATGCCATACGAGTCATATTTATTTTCTAATCTAATAGGTGATAGTTTTGAAAAATATATAGATGTTTTTACAAATAGAATTAAAGATGTAATTAGAAGTTTTAATCCTGATATTATTTTTACAAATCATTTGTACATAATGTCATCAATTGTAGCTAGTTTAGAACTAAAATGTAAAGTTTTTGGGTTTTGTCATGGTACTGATTTAAGACAGTTATATAAAAATGATACTCATAAAGAATTTATATACAGCAATATACCAAAACTAGATGGTATTTTTTGTTTATCTGAAAAACAAAAAATTGAGATTATAAATGTTTTTAATTACAGTCCAGATAAAATTTATGTTATAGGTGGAGGTTATGATATAGATTTCTGCTATAAAGGAAAAGATAAGATATACAATAAAAATTCTAAAATTAAACTTATATATGCTGGAAAATTTAGTAGATCAAAAGGAATAATATATCTACTAAAAGCTTTTGAAAAGATTAAAGATAAATATAACATAGAATTGATACTAGCAGGAAGTGGAACGGGTAATGAATTTGAAGAAATCATAGATTATTCAAATAAGTTAAAAGACAAGGTCAAACTTTATGGATATATGAGCAAAGGAGAAATTTCCGATTTATTTAGAGATTGTGACATTTTTGTTATGCCTTCTTTTTATGAAGGACTTTCACTTGTAACAATAGAAGCTTTAGCATGTGGATTGAAGGTCGTAATGAATGAACTTGAGAATTTCATTGATTTTGTGGGAAAAGAAATTACAGAATCAAATAATATAGTTTTTGTAAAAATGCCAGTTCTTTATGATACAGATAAAATATTAGAAACTGAAGTTGAAGATTATATTAATAGGCTAAGTTTAGGTTTAGAAAAGCAGATAAATAATTTGTATAATTACCAATATGAAAAAGATTTTACAGCAAAAATAATCAAATATAGCTGGGAAAATATATGTAATGACATAATAAATATAGTTAAATAAGTTTTTTTTATAAAAATGATGTAGATTATAAGAAAATACTATTTTACTTATAACTTATTATATGTTATTATCTATATGAATAAATTTTAGGAGGAAAATTATGAAAAAATTATCTAAAATGTTACTTTTATCATTAATTACAGCAACTACTTTAGTTGGTTGTGGAGCAAAGAGTGATAACAAAACAGCTGACAATAAAGCTGAAAGTAAAACAGAAGTTATGAAAGGGGAAACTCTTTTAGAAGAACAAAAAAAAGGTGCTACAGTAATTGATGTTAGACCTACTGCACAATACAGTGAAGGACATATTAAAGATGCTCTTAACATTCCAGAAGATGTAATTGAAAAAGAAATTGAAGCTAAATTCCCTAAAAAAGACACAAAAATTATTCTTTACTGCAACACTGGAAATAAAAGTGGTAAAGCTTTAGAAAAATTAAAAAAATTAGGTTATACTAATGTATTTAATGCACAAGGTGTTAAACAATATCAATATGAACTTGTAAAATAATTTTAAAAGGCGGTGATTATTCATCGCTTTTTTATTTTTTATAATTTTCACTTAGATAATTATTCTAAATTTATTTAATTTTACTTTTTTAAAAAGTTACTTTTAAATCTAGAAAAGAAATTTAAAATATGATACAATATAGGTCGAGGTGGAATTATGACAAAAAAAATTTCTGCTATAATTGTTGCTGCGGGTTCTTCAAATAGAATGGGTTTAGATACAAATAAAATATTTTTAGATTTGTGCGGACAAACTGTTATAGAAAGAACTATTAGTGCTTTTATTGATATACCTGAGATTAATGAAATAATTTTAGTAACCAAAAAAGAATTTTTTGAAGATTTCAAAAACATACTAAAAAAATTCTATTTAAATATAAAATTGGTTGAAGGAGGCTCTTCTAGGGAGGAGTCTGCTTATAATGGACTTTTAGAAGTATCAAGGAACTCAGAATTTGTATTATGTCATGATGGTGCAAGGCCTCTAATCAGTAAAAAAACTATTTTAAATGTAATAAATGAACTAGATAATTATAAAGCTGTAATAACAGGGGTTAAATCAAAAGATACAATTAAAGTTGTCTCTAATGATTTTGAGGTAATTTCTACTCCTGATAGAAGATCTTTATATAATATTCAAACTCCTCAGGCTTTTAGTAAGGAAGTTATTTTGGAAGGCTACAAGAAATATTTTAAAGATAATGGTTTTGTAACAGATGATTCTTCAATTGTAGAAAACTTAAATGTCAAAATAAAACTTGTTGAAGGAGAATATTCAAATATAAAAATTACAACTAAGGAAGATATTTTTTATGCTAGAGTATTATTAGAAAGAGGTATTTAATTATGAGAATTGGACTTGGATTTGATGTTCATGAATTGGTTGTTGGTCGTGATTTAATAATAGGTGGAGTTAAAATAGAACATGATAAAGGTCTTTTAGGACATAGTGATGCAGATGTTTTAGTACACGCTATTAATGATGCAGTAATTGGTGCTTTATGTTTGGGTGATATAGGAAAATTATTTCCAGATAATGATCCTAAGTATAAAGATATAAGTTCATTAATAATGACTAAAGAAGTTATTAGACTTATGAAAGAAAAAGGATATAAAATTGGTAATGTTGACAGTGTAATTTGTGCTCAAAAGCCAAAACTTGCTGGTTTTATATTAGAAATGAGAAAAAATATCTCAAAGGTTTTAGAAACTGATATTGAAAATATAAGTATTAAAGCTACTACAACAGAACATTTAGGATTTGAAGGTAGAGAAGAAGGAATATCTTCTCATGCAGTAGTTTTATTAGAAAAAATTTAAGGGGGTAAAAATGAAAAAAGTTTTATTTACATCAGAGTCTGTAACTGAAGGACATCCTGATAAAGTCTGTGATCAAATTTCTGATGCTGTATTAGATGAAATTTTAAAAGTTGATCCAGTAGCAAGAGTTGCTTGTGAAACTTTAACAACAACTGGAATTGTAATGGTTGTTGGTGAAATAACAACTTCTGAATATGTTGATATACAAAGTATAGTTAGAAATGTTTTAAAAGATATTGGATACACAAGAGCCAAATATGGATTTGATGCTTTAACTTGTTCTGTAGTTACAAGTATCAATGAACAGTCAAGAGATATTGCATTAGGTGTCGATAATGCATTAGAATACAAAAAAGGAAATGAAGATAAATATAATTCAGTTGGTGCAGGAGATCAAGGAATGATGTTTGGATATGCATGTACTGAAACTGAAGAGTTTATGCCATTACCTATAACATTAGCCCATAAGCTATCAAAGAGATTATCATATGTTAGAAAAAATAATATATTATCGTATTTAAGACCAGATGGTAAGAGTCAAATAACAGTTGAATATATTGATGGGATTCCAACAAGAATAGAAGCGATAGTTGTTTCAACTCAACATAGTCCATCAGTTAAAACAGAACAAATAGAAAAAGATATTAAAGAAGTAGTGATTAATGAAGTTATTCCATCTAATTTAATAGATGAAAATACAAAAATTTATGTGAATCCTACTGGCCGTTTTGAAATTGGTGGCCCAATGGGAGATGCTGGATTAACTGGTAGAAAAATAATTGTTGATACTTATGGTGGTTTTGGAAGACATGGTGGTGGAGCCTTCTCAGGAAAGGATCCAACAAAAGTAGATAGATCTGGTGCATATATGGCTAGATATATTGCAAAAAATATTGTAGCTAGTGGAATTTGTGAAAAATTAGAAATTGGAATTTCTTATGCTATAGGTGTTGCTAAGCCACTTTCTATTTATGTAGATACGTTTGGAACAGGAAAAATTTCAGATGATAAGATTATAGAAATTGTTAAGAAAGTATTTGACTTAAGACCTGCAGCAATTATTGATATTTTAGATTTAAGAAGACCTATTTATCGTCAAATTGCCGCTTATGGTCACTTTGGAAGGAATGATTTAGATTTACCTTGGGAAAGATTAGATAAGATAGAAGAAATAAAAAAATTGATATAGTTAAGCATATTTATTACAGGAGATTATATTATGAGTAAATGTTATGATTTTGACGAATATGTAGATAGAAAAAATTCACATGCTGAAAAATGGAATAATATGATAGCAGCCGGAGCTCCTAAAAATGATCATTCAATTTTGTCTATGTCTATTGCTGATATGGAATTTAAATGTTGTAATGAAATTTTAGATGCTTTAAAAGAGCCAATTTCAAATGGTGTAATAGGATATGATTGTCCTTGTGAAAAATTTTTTACTTCATTTATAGATTGGCAAAAAGAAAAAAATAACTGGGAAATAAAAAAAGAATGGATAGTTCCTGTTCCAGGAGTAGTTCCAGGGATCGCAAATACAATTTTAAAAAATACAAAAGAGGGAGATACAATTATTATTAACACTCCGGTTTATCCTCCTTTCTTTAATGTAATTGAATTAAATAAAAGAATTGTCGTTGAAAATCCACTAGTTGAATTAGAAGATAAATATGTAATAGATTTTGTAGATTTTGAAAAGAAAATAATAGAAAATAATGTTAAGTTAAGTGTATTATGTAGTCCTCATAATCCAGTAGGAAGGGTATGGACTAAAGAAGAATTAGAAGAATATGGAAGAATTTGTAGAAAGCATAATGTATTAATGGTTTCAGATGAAATCCATGGCGACTTAATTCTTAAAGACTATAAACATATTCCAATAGCTTCTATTAATGAAGATTTTCTATATAATACTGTTACTTTAACAGCACCTAGTAAAACTTTTAATATTGCGGGACTTTCTCAATCTGTTGCGATTATACCTAATGAAGAGTTAAGAAATAGTTTTATTGAAGGTCTTGTAGGTTATGGAATTTTCCATATGGCAAGTTTTGCAGCAGTAGGTTTTGTTGCAGCATATACTTATGGAAAACAATGGTTTGAAGAATGTATTAGTTATATTGAGGATAATATTGATTTTGCAATTGATTTTATTAAAAGAGAAATTCCAAAAGTTAAAGTAAAAAGACCTCAAGCTAGTTTCTTATTGTGGTTAGACCTTAGAGAGTTCGATGTTGATCATGATGAATTACATCAAAAACTAATAAACGAAGGTAAATTATTACTTAATTCCGGAATAAACTATGGAGAAAATGCAAGACTTTTCTTTAGAATGAATATAGCATGTAATAAAGAAATGCTAATTGACGGATTAAATAGATTAAAAAAAGTTGTAGATACTTTATAAAATTAAGACTGCTTATGCAGTCTTTTTTAATGTATATCATTGTAAATATTAACAATCTATGGTAAAATATTTTTGTGATTGGAGGTGTTTTTTTGAAGCTTGAAATATTTCAATTTTTAGAAAAATCAATAGAACATATGGATAATAATATTGAATTTATTACCACTTCTTCAGATGCATTAAAAAAATTTTTTAATGATATTTTTTTGAATTGCGATTTTTTTATTAATACAACCACTAGAATTAAGAGTGAAGATAGTATTAGAGAAAAATTATTAAGAAATAATTATTATTATAAATATCCAAATCATAAAGTTGCAATTGAAAATCTACCTGATTTAATAGGAATTAGAGTTGAATGTAGATTTATTGATGATGAACAGAAAATTTTTGATGAAATTTCTAAAAATTTTACTATTCAATTAGAAGATGGTTTTTTTAGAAGTGAATTAAATTCTAATATAGAATTGAATTTAAGTGAAAAACAACCAACATTTCAAAAAAATGGATTTGAGATATATAAAATAGATGGCCGTTACGTTGTTGAAGGTGACTATTTTGTAAATTTTGAACTTCAAATCAAATCATTAGTCAATATTTTTTGGGGAGAGATAGATCACAGAGTATTATATAAGAATTTTAATTATATGGTTACAGAAGATTTTATTCGTTCAATTATGTTTTCTATTAAAGCAAATTTATCAATGATAGACAATCAACTTCAAAGTGTATATTATCATTTAAAAAATGTTGAGGATAAAAGTAATTATGATTCTTCAAAAATACAGTTAAAGACAATAGTGTCTAAAATGTTGCATGATTTATATTCTGTTAAAATAAAAGAAAGTACAGGATTTGTTGTTGACTTTAAAGATTGTGCTGATATCATTGTTGATTATATATTTTCTAAGAACAAGTATTATAATTCAATGAAATACGAAGATTATTTTGTTAAATTTTTAAATAGATTGAATGGAGCAAATTCTAGGACAATTATAATTGGAGAAACTTTTGAAATTGCTAATACTATTGAATTTAAAAATGATTTATGTGAAAAATTCGGATTAGGTCTTTTAGATCTAGTTAATAAAGACTTTAAATGGAATTTAATTTTCTCGGTAATTCGAGATATTGAAGAGAATGAATTTTCCGAAGAATTTGTGTTGTTTTCTGAATTTATAGTTTATGCAGTTGTAAAAAGAGTAAAAAGAGCTGTAGATGATTTGAATATATCAAATGAAGATAAGAGCAAATTAAAATGGGATATTTCTTATGTAGTAATGGAGTTTATTTGTAATTCATATTCTCCAAACTTAATTACTTTTAAAAGTATGAAAGAAATTGAAAATAAAATAAGATATTTCTTAAAAAATATAGATCAACCTGAAGAAATATTAGCTTTAAATTATGAAGATTTATATAATTCTTTAGAAAATAATTTTGTAAAAAAAGAAGTGGATGAATTTGAATAATGATAGGTATAGATATTTGTAATATTTCTAGATTTTCAAGTATGAAAAATTTAGACAAGTTTTTAGATAGATATTTTACTCATGATGAAAATAATTATATATTAAATACTGGAAATAGGGAAGAGACTATTGCTGGAATATTTTCTTTAAAAGAAGCATTTGTTAAGGCTATTGGAACTGGCTTTGGAAGTGTTAGACCTATAGATGTTGAAATTACACACAATTTTTCCGGAAAACCAGATTTAATTATTCATAATGATATAGTTAAAAAAATTGAAGATATTTCATGTTCAGTTTCTCATGATGGAGATTATGCTATTGCAGTTGTAGAAGTAAAACTTTTAAATATTAAATATGAAAATATAGATATTTGTGAAATAAAGAAACTCATGCCAAGTAGAAAGAAAGATGGACATAAAGGTGACTTTGGAAAAGTTGGAATTGTTGGTGGGAGTATTGGTATGAGTGGAAGTGTTGACTTGTGTGCCAAATCTTCTCTTAGAACTGGAAGTGGACTTGTTTATAATATTTGTCCTAAATCTATTTCTAATATTTTAGAAGTAAAAGCAATTGAAAATATTATATTACCAATTTCTGATGAAAATAAAGGTTGTTTTACTTTAAAATATATTGACGATATACTTAATAGAATTAGTAATTTAGATGCAATAGCAATAGGTTGTGGATTGGGTAGAAATAAAGAAAATTTACAATTATTAGAAATCATTTTTAAAACATATAAAAAACCAATTGTAATAGATGCTGATGCTATATATTTTTTGAAAGATATAGATTTTAAAATCATAAATAGGAATAATATAGTTATAACTCCTCATGAAGCAGAGTTTTCAAGATTTTCCTCATATGATTTAAATGAAATCAAAGTAAATAGAGAAGAATGTATTAATAAGTTTTATAAAAATAATACAAATTTTACTCTAGTTTTAAAAGGTAAAAATACAATTGTTAAGTCAAGTAAAGATATATTTATTAATCAAACTGGTAATTCAGGAATGGCAACAGCAGGTAGTGGTGATTGTTTGACGGGAATTATTTTATCTTTCTTAGGTCAAGGATTAGATCCGTTTGCGTCTGCTAAACTAGGAGTATTTTTACATGGTTTATCTGGAGATTTTGCCGAAGAAGAAATAGGAGAAGACTCTTTGCTAGCATCAGATATAATCAAATATTTACCAAAGGCAATTAAATTTATTAGGAAGTGATAGTATGTATGAAAATCAATCATTAATTTTTGTGGATTTAGATAAATTAAAGGATAATTTTTTAAAAATTAAAGAAAAATGTAATGGAGCGAAAGTTGGAATTGTTTTAAAAGCAAATGCGTATGGTCTTGGCGCTTGTACTGTTGCAGAATTCTTGCAAAAACAAGGTGCTGACTATTTTTGTGTTGCAAATTTTTCCGAGGCTATGGAGCTTAGAAAAAAGAAAATTAAATTACCAATTTTAATTCTAGGTTATGTTCCGAATGCACTATTTGAAAAGTTAATAAAAAATAATGTTGAATTAACTGTTTATAATATAGGAATGATAAGAGAACTAAACGAAATTTCTGCTAAATGTAGAAAAAAATGTAAGATTCATATAAAAATTGATACAGGAATGAATAGACTTGGTTTTTTAATTGACGATAATCTTAAAGATTATTTAAAAGAAATTTATTCTATGAAAAATATTGTAGTTAAAGGAATGTTTACTCACTTATGTGTTTCAGATATTGAAGATTATTCTTTCACTAAATTACAAGTAGAAAGATTTGAAAAAGTTAAACATATTTTAGTAAATGAAAAACTTAAAGTTCCTATGTTACATATTGCAAATGATGGAGGTTCACTTCTTCATAGTTATTATTATGATATGGTAAGAGTTGGAATTGGTATTTATGGACATTACCCTTCAGAGTATGTGAAAGATAATTCTAAAATTAAAATGGATACTGTTGTAAGCTTTGTAAGTACTATAAGTAATATAAAATATATTCATAAAGGTGATACAGTAGGATATGGTAGAGCCTTTTGTGCGAATAAAACAATAAAAGTGGCAACAATTTCTGTAGGTTATGCAGATGGATATCCATATGAATTAAGTAATAAAGGATATGTTAAAATTAATAATAAAAAAGCTAAAATATTAGGAAGAGTTTGTATGGATCAAACAATGATAGATGTATCTGACATTGATGATGTAAAGATTGGGGATACAGTCTTGCTTTATGGAGAATATAAAGATATGAAACTTGATATATTTGAGATAGCTAAGATGGCAAATACAAATGTATATGATTTAATTTGTAGAATAAATATGAGAATTCCTAGGGTATATTTAGAGGGTGATAAAGTTGTAAGGGTTGTTGACTATCTTTCCACTGAAAAAAATTACTATGAATTATAAAAAAACTCGGTATCTACCGAGTTTTTTTCAATTGTCAAATAAATTAGTAATAATAGTAATAATATTTTACATAAAATCAAGTGGAGTTTTTTCACATGATATTGATAATACTATTCCCATAGCTATTAAATTTACAAGTTGGAATGTGCCACCATAGCTCAAAAATGGTAATGGAATTCCCGTTATAGGCATTAAACCTATTGTCATTCCAATATTTTCAAATATATGAGCTAAAAACATTGCAAATATTCCAATAATTAACATTTGATTGAACTTATTAATTGTTTTTTTCGAAAGTTTTATAAATCTATACAACATAATAGTGTATAAACTTATTAATATTGTTCCTCCTACGAATCCCATCTCTTCAACAAAAACAGGGAAAATATAATCTGTTTGCTTTTCAGGTATAAAATTAAATTGATTTTGAGGTCCTTTAAATAATCCTCTTCCGATAAATTTACCAGAGCCAGCAGCAATTTTTCCCTGAACAGCTTGATACCCAGTATTTGTTATATCTCTTTCTGGATGTAGAAAGTTTAGAATTCTATTTTTTTGATAAGGAGATAAACTAAAGTAAAATATAGGCAAACTTGCTATAGCAGCTAGTAGTGTATACACAACTAGTCGTAAGCTAATTCCTGCTACAAATAACATAGTTCCGATAACTAAAATAAATACAAATGCAGTACCAAAATCTGGTTGCATAAGGACTAATCCAACAGGTAAAAATGCAAAAGTTAAAACCTTTAATAATGTTTTTGGCTCATTTAATTTGGTACTATTTTTTTCAATAACTGTGGCTAAACAAATTATCATTGCTAATTTAACGAATTCTGATGGCTGAAAAGATATAGGGCCAAATTTAATCCAACTTCTAGCTCCAACTGAATCTCCTGTTCCAATTATAAGTACTAAAACTAGTAATCCTATAGAGATTATATAAATAGGTAAATATAACCTCTTTAAGAATTGTATATTAACTGCAATAAGTACAAACATTAGTATAAACCCTAAAAGCGTCGCAATTAATTGTGATAACATAAAATTTCTTTTTAAACTAATTGTAGCACTATACAAATTAAGTAAACCTATTAAAATAATTAAAACTAAAGAAACAAGAATAAATAAATCAATTTTATATATATTTTTATTTTTAAAAAACATCTTAATCACCTCATAATGTATATATTATATTAAAAATAATTTAAATATGCAAATAATAATGAAAAAATGTTAAAAATTATTTTTAGTTGGGTATATATCAGTTATTAAAAACTAGGAGAAAAAAATGGACTTTGAATATATTAAGGTTATTAAGAGTGATTTAGATGATATAGATAAAGCTGTTTCTTATGTTTTAGAGAAACTATCAAGTGTTATTAGAAATGAAGAAATAATGTTTAATATACGAATTGTTATTAATGAAATTGTAATTAATAGTTATGAACATGGAAATAAATGTAATAGAGAAAAAGGAATTAATTTAAAAGTTTGTGTAAACATGGACTGTATTCATATAAATGTAAAAGATGAAGGTGATGGTATTAATTATATATTTAATGAAAATAGGGATATAAACATGACTACTTCAGGTAGAGGACTTAGAATTGTTAAACAACTAGTAGATGAACTTGAAATCAATAATAATGAAATAAGTGCAAAGATTAAATGTGAAACAAGTGATATATAGAAATCAGTAAAAAATTGATTTCTTTTTTTATTGAAATTTTTATAAAAAGTGATATAATTAAAATATACACGAAGGTGTAAATATATTTTGGAGGGTTTAATTATGAGAATTTTACCGCAAACAGTTATGAAATTGTTACCAAATACTAATAGTACTATTGTTATTTTAGTTGTGGTTTTGGTGTTTGGATTCTTTTATTTTGTACCTGTAGGTCTTTGGATTACAGCTTTATTTAGTGGAGTTAAAGTTAAGATATCAAATCTTATAGGGATGAAATTAAGAAGAGTTAGAGCGTCAAAGATTATTTATCCATTGATTAAGGCGACAAAAGCTAATGTTAGAATTAACATTTCAGAATTAGAAGCGCATTATTTGGCTGGTGGAAATGTAAATAATGTTGTTGATGCTTTGATTGCTGCTCAAAAGGCAAATATTGAATTGACTTTTGAAATGGCAACAGCTATTGACCTTGCCGGACGTGATGTTTTGGAAGCTGTTCAAGTTAGTGTAAATCCTAAAGTTATCAATACACCAAAAATTGCAGCAGTTGCAATGAATGGTATAGAAGTGATAGTTATTGCTAAAGTTACAGTTAGAGCAGATATATCAAGACTTATCGGTGGTGCTGGAGAAGAAACAATCATAGCCAGAGTTGGAGAAGGTATAGTTACTACTGTAGGTAGTGCTGAAAGACATAGCTTAGTTCTTGAAAATCCAGATGCAATTTCCGAAACAGTTCTTAAAAAAGGTCTTGATTTAGGAACAGCATTTGAAATCTTATCTATTGATATTGCAGATGTAGATATAGGTAGAAATATTGGAGCTCAATTACAAGCTGATCAAGCAGAAGCAGACAAAAAAATAGCACAAGCCAAAGCAGAAGAAAGACGTGCAATGGCAGTTGCAGTTGAACAAGAAAATAAAGCTAAGATTGAAGAAATGAAAGCTAAAGTTGTTGAATCAGAAAGTAGAATTCCTCTTGCTATTGCAAAAGCTTTTGAAGAAGGAAATATTTCTGTATATGAATATGAAAAGTTAAAGAATTTAAAATCTGATACTAAAATGAGAGAATCACTTTCAGAATAGAGGTGAATTTCTATGAAAAAAGATACTAGCTTTTTATCTTTTATTGAAGATTTAAAATCTGAGATTAATAATATAAAAAATCAAATTAATGAAGTAAGTACTGAAGATTATAATAGAGATTATATAATTAGTTCAAAAAAATCTAAAACAAGGTCAAAATCTAAAAATAAGAACAACAAAAATTTAAAATCATATGATGATTTTGAAAGTCCAGAAGGTACAAGTGTAATGACTACTAGCATTGAAGGTAATAGTCAAGAGAATTATTCTTACGAAGGAAAAACTGCAATGACAACTTCTTTGGAAGGTCAAAGTATTATGAATTCTTCTATTGAAGGAAAAAGTCAGATGTACAATTCTAAAAAGACTGAAAGAGTATCAATGAGAAAAGATCTTTTAACTTTAGATGAATTAATTGAAAGAAAAACAAAAAAATTTGCTATGAAGGGTAAAGAAAGTCTTTCAAAAGCTATTATATACTCTGAAATAATTGGGAAACCTAAATCATTAAAATAATTTTTCAATCTTTGTTCAATAGAAAAATTATTATTAAAATGTTAATTAAAAAAGGAGACTATGTAGTCTCCTTTTTTAGTCAATTTTTTCTAACGTTATATAATCAACACCAGAAATTATAAGTTTCATTCCAGTATCTAATTTAACTTCATTATAGTCCTCTAGTTTAAGAACAGTTATTTCGTTATTTTTATTCATTACCTTTATCTTTGTATCTTTTGTTGAATTTGATATTCTATATGTTCCACCATTTATATCTTTATCAATATCATAAATTCCACTTGGTAAATTTTTAAAAGTATTATATTTAATATTGTCTTTAAAAATAATTCCAATTATATCCCCTTTAAATTCAACATTTGAATTATCTAAAATTTTAATTCTTACATATCGAGGTTTATCATTTTCTTTCAAAACTTCTTCTAAAATAATTTTATTATTAACACTATAAATAAACTTACCTTTTTCAGTTAACTTAATTAAATAATTTTCATTTGTAAGATCCATTTTGTTTAGTGATATTTTTTTATTTTGATCTAATAATTTTTCCTCAACTTTTACATCAATTGATGATTCATTTTTAAAATTAATATATTTTTTTTCATAAAAATTTTCAATTTCCTGAAGTTTTTCTAAAATTTTTGCTTCAAAAGCAATATCATTAGAAGATTCATTTTTAAATTTGTTATATTTTTCTAATATTTTATTAAATAATTCTTTATCACTATCAGTAAATTCACTGTATGATTTTTTTAATACATTTATTTCTTCAGTTGTAAGTGAAAATTGTGTTGAAGAATTTTTAATTTCATTATTTAATTTATCTACATTTTTTGTTCCGGTTTTACTACATGATGTAAGCACAAAGAAACACAAAAATAAAAAAATAATTTTTTTTCTAAGATTAAACATAATAATACTCCTAAAATAATAATAGTATATAATTATTATACTACATTTTAAATAGATTTCAAATTTAATTATTATTTTTAATTAGTATGGTTACATTAATTGAACTATTATGATATAATATTTATAGTTTTAAAAAAACAATATAATAATCAGTTTATAATTAACATTTTATTTTAAAAATTAATTTTAATTATATAATTATTTATATTTTTAATTTAAAAACAGAGGAGAATTTATGTATAATTTAGGAGAGTTTCAAAAACTTACAATTAAACGTTTTAAAAATAATGGTGCATATATTGGTCTAAAGGATATTAAGAATGAAAAATTGGATATACTTTTACCAAAAAAAGAAGTTCTTGAAACAGATAGCTTAGGTGATGAATTAGAGGTTTTTATTTATAAAGATAATCAAGCAAGATATGTTGCAACTAGACGAATTCCAAAAATTTCTATGGGCAAATTAGAAACTTTAGAAGTTATGGATATTTCAAAAATTGGTGCTTTTTTAGACTGGGGTTTAGAAAAAGAATTATTTTTACCTTTTAAAGAACAAACTATGAAATTAGAAAAAGGTAGAAAATATTTAGTTGCATTATATATTGATAAGTCTGAAAGACTTTGTGCAACAATGAAAATTAGGGATTACTTAACATCAGATTCACCATATAAAGAGGGTGAATGGGTTGATGGAATTATATATTCTATTCATAAAGATTATGGTGCATTTGTTGCAGTTGAAAAGAAATATGATGCAATGATAGAGAACAAAGATATTGTAGGTGTTTTAGAAATTGGTGAGCCTATAAATTTTAGGATTTCAAAAGTGAAAAAAGATGGTCGTCTAAATTTAGTACTAAAAAACTTTTCTCATGCAGAAATTAATGACAATGCAGATATTCTTTTTAAAATTTTAAAAGAAAGAAATGGATTTTTGGAATTAAATGATAAAAGTAATCCAGATAAAATTAAGGATATTTGCGGTATGAGTAAATCATCATTTAAAAAAGCTGTAGGAAGACTTTTAAAAACAAAAAAGATTATTTTTGAAGGAAATGGTATAAAATTAATATAAAGGAGACAATTATAATGGAAAAAAATGTAATGGCTGTTGTAAATGGAGTAGAAATTTTAGAAAGTGATGTTGATAGATTTATTGACTTAATGGGAAACAGAGCTTTACCATATAAGAATCCAGAAGGAAAAAAACAATTATGTGAAGAGCTTATAAAACAAGAACTTATTATTCAAGATTGTTATAATAAAAAGTTAGATGAAAGTGAGGCTTTCGTTAAAGAAATCACTGAAATTAAGCGTTCAATTTTAGCAAAACATTTCTTAAATGAATTATTTAGTGATATTAAAGTTTCTGATGAAGAAATTAAAGAATATTATGAAGAAAATAAAAATTTATTTATGAGTAAATATGTTTTTAAGGCTAAACATATATTAGTTGAAAGTGAAGAAAAAGCTAAAGAATTAAAAAAACGTGCTGAAAATGGAGAATCATTTGAAGAATTAGCCATGGAATGTTCTATGTGTCCATCAAAAGAAGTTGGAGGAGACTTAGGTGAATTTACTCAAGGTCAAATGGTATTAGAATTTGAAAATGCTTGTATAGACTCAGAAGTTGGAAAAGTTAGTGAACCAGTAAAAACACAGTTTGGTTATCATTTAATAAAATTAGAATCTAAAGTTGCTCCTGAACAATTAAGTTTAGAAGAAGTTAAAGATGAAATAGAAAAAAGTATTATTAAAGCTAAAGAACAAATTGCATATGTTTCAAAAATGGATTCTTTAATGAAAGCGAGTAATGTAGAAAGAAACTATTAATATGTATCTAATAGGTGGGATAATATGTTTTCTAGTTTATTTATTTGTATCAATAATTGATTTAGATTATCTAATAAATACAGAAACTATTAAAATTTCATTTAAAAATATAAAAAAAAACTATAATTTAATACATTTGATTATAATAAGTTTAACTAATTTTTACTTTATTATGATATTTCAAACAAATACTATATTATATTTTATAAATTTATTATGCTTTTTGTGTTTATATATTTGCTCAGTTACAGATATTTTTATTAAATATATATTTTTAAATATAGTTATAGCCTTCTTTATTCCAATAATTACTCTTAATATTTTTAGTAATTATATCGAGATTTCTATTCTTGGATTTTTATCTGGAATTATATTTTACGGACTAATTTACGGAGTGTCAAAAATAGTTTATGGAAAGGAATCTTTTGGAATAGGAGATATATACATGTTAGGACTTATTGGAATTTCAAGTGATTGGTATACTGTATTATATATCGGACTTTTTACTTTTGTTATAGCAGGAATTTTTTATTTTATAAAATTTTTGTTGATAAGAGATTTAAATTTGTTTAAAGAACAAGAAATACCACTAGTTCCATTTATTTTATGTAGTTATTTAATTATAATTTATTTTTAAAATCAACTTAAAAATCAATATTTTAAGTTGATTTTTGCTTGTAAATATGTTATTATAAGTAGCAGGTTAATTATAAAAGTACGGAGGTGTATTATGCAAGTTTTAATGGAAATTATTTTATTCTTTGCAAGTATTGTAATAATTGTTGCAGTTCTTATGCAAGAATCAAAATCAGATGGAGTTGCATCTTTAACTGCTGAAACTAATATTTCAGGAAAAGGTGGAAAAAAATCTAAAGACGCTATTTTGAGTCAAATTACTATTATAGCATCAGTTGTGTTTTTTATAGTAGCTATAGCTATGGCTGCGATTAAATAAATCATTTAGGAGGATAAAATGGATACTAATTTTATTTTTTATTGTGCAATTGCCGTAGGTGTTGTTGCGTTAGTATTTGCTTATATTAAGTATTTAAGCATTACAAAAATTGAACCTGGTAATGAAAGAATGAAGGAAATATCAGGTTACATTGAAGAAGGCGCGATGGCTTTCTTAGTTCGTGAATATAAATATTTAGTTATATTCGTTGTTGTTGTTGCAATTATTTTAGGAGCAGCCATTAATTTACTTACAGCAGTATGTTTCTTAGCTGGTTCAATTTGTTCAATTTTAGCAGGATTTTTCGGTATGAAAGCTGCTACAAAAGCAAATGTTAGAACTGCAAATGCTGCTAAAGAATTTGGTATGGGAAAAGCACTTCAAACTGCATTTTCAGGGGGAGCTGTAATGGGTCTTTCTGTAGTTGGTTTAGGTATTTTAGGTATGACAGTATGTTACTTCTTAGTTGAAGATGTTAATATTGTAACTGGATTTAGTTTTGGTGCTTCATCTATAGCTTTATTCGGAAGAGTTGGTGGTGGTATTTATACTAAAGCTGCTGATGTTGGAGCTGACCTTGTAGGTAAAGTTGAAGCTGGAATCCCAGAAGACGATCCTAGAAACCCAGCAGTTATTGCTGATAACGTAGGAGATAACGTAGGGGACGTTGCCGGAATGGGAGCTGACTTATTTGAATCATATGTTGGATCAATTTTATCTGGTATTACACTTGGTTCAGTTGCTTTTGGAAAAGAAGGAGTAATTTTTGCATTAGCACTTGCTGCAGTTGGAATTTTAGCATCATTAATAGGCTTATTCTGTGTTAGAGGAGATAAAGATCCTCAAAAATCTTTAAATATGGGAACTATAGTTAGTTCAATTTTAACTATTGTTGCTACTTACTTTTTAAGTAGTAAAATTTTAGGAAGTAATTCAGCGTTTATTTCATCAGTTGCTGGTATTTTGGTAGGTTTAATTATTTCACAATTTACTGAATACTACACATCAGGAGATAAAAAGCCAGTTCAACATATAGCTGAAGAATCAGAAACTGGTTCATCAACAAATATTATTTCTGGTTTAGCTGTTGGTATGAAATCAACTGCTGGTCCAATTATAATTATTGCTATTGGTATTTTAGTTTCTTATATGGCTTCAAATGGATTCTCAAATGCAGGACAAGGATTATATGGTATCTCAGTTGCAGCTATTGGTATGCTTTCCACTTGTGGTATGACAATTGCAGTAGATGCTTATGGTCCAATCGCTGATAATGCTGGTGGTATTGCAGAAATGTGTGAATTACCTCATGAAGTTAGAAATATTACAGATAAATTAGATGCTGTTGGGAATACTACAGCAGCTATTGGTAAGGGATTTGCAATTGGATCAGCTGCATTAACAGCTTTAGCATTGTTTGCATCATACACTCAAGCAGTAAAATTAACATCTATTGATGTTACTAAGCCACAAGTAGTTGCTGGTATGTTTATAGGTGGTATGTTACCATTCTTATTCTCAGCTTTAACAATGGAAGCTGTAGGAAATGCTGCTAATGAAATGATTCAAGAAGTTAGAAGACAATTCAAAACAATTCCTGGAATTATGGAAGGAACAGGAACTCCAGATTATAGAAAATGTGTTGACATTTCAACTATGGCAGCATTAAAACAAATGATTATTCCTGGATTATTAGCTGTTGTTGTTCCAGTATTAGTTGGACTTTTAATCGGAGCAGAAGCTCTTGGTGGATTATTAGCAGGTTCATTAGTAACAGGTGTTTTAATGGCTATCTTTATGTCAAATGCAGGCGGTGCTTGGGATAATGCTAAGAAATATATTGAAGAAGGGCATCATGGCGGAAAAGGTTCAGATCCACATAAAGCTGCTGTTGTTGGAGACACAGTAGGTGATCCATTTAAAGATACATCAGGACCTTCATTAAACATCTTAATCAAATTAATGACTGTAGTTGCATTAGTATTTGCTCAAGTTATTTTAAATTATGGTGGAATGTTAATTAAATAGTATTAAATATAAAAATTGATAAAAAGTGTATTTATATACACTTTTTATTTTTTTGTTTTATAGAATTTTTTATGAGATTTAAAAATTTGCAAAATAATTAAATTTTTGATATAATTTTTTTAAATAAAAATTTTTAGGAGGTTATTATGGATAGTGGACCCGAGGTCTATTTTCAGATTATTATTTTAATTTTATTAACTTTAGTCAATGCTTTTTTTGCAGCCTCAGAAATGGCGATAGTATCAATGGATAAGAAAAAGTTACTAGCATTGTCTGAACAAGGAGACAAAAGGGCAATAAAGGTTGAAAAGCTTTTAAAAGAGCCTTCAAAATTTCTATCAACAATTCAAGTTGGTATTACTTTCGCTGGTTTTTTTACTTCTGCTTCTGCAGCTATTGGCTTATCGGATAAATTTGGTAGTTTTTTACAAAGTTTATCAATTCCTTTTGCTAATAGAGTTTCTCTTGTATTAATAACAATAATTTTAGCTTTTTTTAGCTTAGTTTTTGGTGAACTTGTACCTAAGAGAATAGCATTACAAAACGCAGAGAGATTTGCTTTATTTTCTGTAGGAACAATAAATTTTGTATATAAATTTATGAGTCCTTTTGTATATTTGCTATCAATATCTACAAATCTTATTTTAAAAATACTATCGGTTCCAACAAATGGAGTTGAGGCACAAGTTACACTAGAGGAAATTAAGTCTATAGTAGAAGTTGGTCAGGAACAAGGTATAATTAATCCTACTGAACGTGAGATGATAGATGGAGTAATTTCATTTGATGATGTTTTAGCAGAAGAAGTAATGACACCTAGAACTGAAGTATTTATGATTGATGTAGATGAACCTGATGAAGATTTTGAAACTTTAATGCAAATGAGATATTCTAGAGTTCCGGTGTATGAAGATGATATTGATAATATAATTGGAATATTATATATCAAAGACTTCTTTTTAGAAGCTTATAAAGTTGGATTCGATAAAGTTGATATAAGATCAATTTTAAGACCGGCTTACTTTATACCTGAAAGAAAGAATATTAATGACTTATTTTTAGAACTAAAAAATTCAAGAAACCAGATGGCAGTTCTAATTGATGAGTATGGTGGTTTTACTGGAATAGTAACAATGGAAGATTTGATTGAGGAAGTAATGGGAGAAATTGATGATGAGTATGATAAGAAAACTAACCCTGCAATCAAAAAGATAGATGATAGACATTTTATCGCAACAGGAGCTTGTGAAATTGAAGATGTGAATAATGCTTGTAATTTAAAGCTTGATGAAAATTCTGAAGATTATGACACATTAGGAGGTATGTTGATTTATCTTTTAGGATATATACCTAATGATGGAGAAAAGTTGACTGTTGAGGATAATGGTGTTATTTATAATATACTATCAATTTATGAACATAGAGTAAAAAAAGTTAGAATAATTCTTCCTAAAGTTGAAGTTGAAGAAACTGAAGAAGATGATCAAAAAAATTCTGAAAAATAATATAAGCTTGTAATTAGTTATTATTTTTCAAATTTTGAAAACTTACTTAAATAAAAATAAAAACCGCTAATTTCTTAGCGGTTTTTTTATTGTGAAACAACAAGGTTCTCTGGAATGCACCCGATGCAAAGCATCATGGAAGAGTAGTAGTTCTTATTCAATGTCCAATTTTTCAATTGTTTGATACAATAAATTACAATCAATATATCTAAAATCTCTTAAAACTCTATCTATCCAAAGAGGTGTTTTCATATTATTTTGAAACTTCTTATATGTCTCTATGGCTTCATCTATTATTATAATTCCATTGACATCTAATTCTTTTGCTTTTGCTATTAAAATTGATCTATAAGGTGTTTCGTTTGGTTTTATACTACCACAAAGAGGATGTGTTGATAATTCATAACCATTTTGTAATTTCTTTTTAACTATATCCAAAATGTCTCCATATGTATAATTTTCATCAAATATTATTTCTAAATCTTTTTTTTCTTTTACTTTTTCATATAAATCAATGTTATTTGTAATTAATGTAAACTTCATATCATTTCTCCCTTCATACTATAAAATTGTAACATAAAAATAGAAAAATATAAAGTGATTAAGTTAAATATATTTAAAAAAATTGTAAAATATGGTAAAATCAATAAAGAGGTGATAAATTTGGCTAATAATTTTGTACATTTAAATGTTCATACTGAGTATAGCTTGTTGAACAATTATAATCCTATAGGGAAATTAATAGATAAAGCAAAAGAACTAGAATTTAAAGCAATGGCAATTACAGACTATAATAATATGTATGGAGTTATAGATTTTTACAAAAGATGTAAAAAAAATGGAATAAAACCAATAATAGGTTGTGAGCTTACTTTATCATACCCAAATAATGAATTTTTCAATATAATATTATTAGCTAAGAATAATCATGGTTATAAAAATTTATGTAAATTAGTTTCTAATCTATATACAGTTGAAAATAGAAATAGAGAATATATAACATTAGATGAACTTGAAAAATTTTCTAGTAATTTAATTCTAATTATAGGTTCAAGAAGAAGTTATATTAGAAAATGTTTATTATCAGATGATTATTTAAATGCAAAAAATGAAATAATAAATTTTAAAAGTATATTTAATCATGATGATTTGTTTTTAGAATTAAATTTTCATTTTGAAGAAAATGATGAACTAATGATAAATAAGTATATAGAATTTGCAAATGATCATTCATTGAATAAAGTTGTAACAAATGATGTTCATTATATTGAAAATACTGATTTTAATCTTTTTAATATAGCTAGATGTATATCAAAAGGAGTTCTTCTTTCAGAATTAAAAGATAAGAATTTTACACAATCTGAATATTATCTAAAAAGTGAAAATGAAATGTTAAAAATCTTTTCTTCATTAAAGGATGCTGTTGATAATACAAGAATTATTTCTGAAAGATGTAATGTTGAATTTGATTTTTCAACCTATCATTTACCAGAATATATAGTCCCTGATGGAATAAGTACAAAAGAGGATTATTTATATTGTCTAATTATTGAAGGTATGAAAAAAAGGTATAGTAATATTACTACCGAAATAAAAAAAAGAGTAGATTATGAATTTTCAGTTATTAGTAAAATGGGATTTATAGATTATTTTCTAATAGTGTGGGATTTTGTTAATTTTGCAAAAAATAATAAAATACCAGTAGGACCAGGAAGGGGATCTGGTGCAAATTCTATAGTTGCTTATTGTCTAGAAATAACAGATATTGATCCTATAAAATATGAATTAATATTTGAAAGATTTTTAAATCCAGAAAGAATTTCCATGCCTGATTTTGATATAGATTTTTGTAACGAAAGACGTGAAGAAGTTATAAATTATGTCATTCAAAAATATGGTAAAAATCATGTTTCACAAATTGTAACATTTGGAACAATGAAACCAAGAGCTGCAATAAGAGATATTGGTAGAGTATTAGGATATAAATTATCTATAGTAGATAAAGTAGCCAAACTGATTCCAAATAGTTTAGATATAACTTTTAAAAAAGCATTAGAGGATAACTCAGAGCTAAAAAAATTATATGAAGAAGATATAAATATAAAAAAATTAATAAATACTTCTGAAAAATTTGAAAAATTTCATAGACATATATCAATCCATGCAGCTGGAATAGTAATAACAAAAGAAGAACTTACAGAATATATTCCTCTTTCAAAAAGTGGAGAAAATATAGTAACACAATATAATATGGTGGAATTAGAAGAGCTTGGATTATTAAAAATGGATTTTTTAGGTTTAAGGACTCTAACTGTTATTGACGATACTATTAAATTAGTAAAAAATAATTATAATCAAATTATAGATATTGATAATATACCATTAGATGATAAAAATGTTTTAAATTTATTTAAGACTGCAGATACAATTGGAGTTTTTCAGTTTGAAAGCACTGGTATGAGACTGTTTTTAAAGGATTTAAAGGCAGATAATTTTGATGAATTAATTGCTGCAAACTCTTTATTTAGACCAGGTCCTATGAATCAAATACCAAATTATATTAAGAACAAAAAAAATCCAAAAGCAATAAGATATTTGGATAAACGTCTAGAAAAATACCTAAAATCTACTTATGGTATTATTGTTTATCAAGAACAAGTTATGCAAATTGCTAGAGAACTTGCGGGTTATTCTTGGGGGCAAGCTGATAATTTAAGAAAAGCCATAGGAAAAAAACATATGGAAATTATGGAATATAATAGAAAAATATTTATTTATGGATTAGATGATTTAGATGGAAGTATTAAAATTAAAGGCTGTGTTAGAAATGGTGTAGATGAGGCTTTAGCACGCAATATTTTTGATTTAATAGTTGAATTTGGAAACTATGCTTTTAACAAATCACATAGTGCATGTTACTCCTTAAATGCGTATAGAACTGCTTATTTAAAATTTTATTATCCTCTAGAGTATATGGTATGTCTTTTAAATTCAGTTATAAACTTTGAAAGACAATTTTTTCAATATTTCCAAGAAATAAAGAAAATGGGTATAAAAATATTACTACCAAGTGTAAATCTTAGTATTTATAAAAATAGTACAGAGAATGAGTGTATGAGAATTGGTTTTTCTCAAATCAAGGGATTTAATAGATTACTAGCTAATGATATCCTTGAAGAAAGAAGAAATGGTTTATTTAAAAGTTTTAAGGAATTTTTAGAAAGACTTAAAAATTCTAAAAATATTAGTATGCCATCTGTGGAAAATTTAATAAAATCTGGAGCTTTTGATGAAATTGAAAAAGATAGATCAGAAATATTAAATAGTTTTGAAAATCTATATACTCAGATAGTATCAAAAAGTAAAAATGAATTATCTGGACAGCTTTCTTTAATAGGTACAGATTTTATGCAAGAAAATTTTTCAAAAACAGAAAAATATTCAAAAGATGAAATATTAGGATTTGAAAAAGAAATATTAGGATTTTATATATCTTCTCATCCATTAGATGATTATAAAAATTATATAATAAATAACAATAGTATGAAGTTGTTAGATTTAAAAGTTTTAGACAAAGGTATATATAAGACTATAGTTTATGTTAATTCTGTTAAAACAAGAAGAAATAAAAAGAATATTATATTAAAGACTGTTAATGTAGAGGATTTTTCAAGTAATATTGAATTATTAGATGTAAAGGATTTAGATATTCATAAAGGAAAAATATATGAAATTTCTATAAAAATATCAGTAAATTCCTTTGGAAATACTAATTTCGCTATAATAGATGCTAATGAAATTAATGAAATATACTCAAAAAAATTGTACATTAAATTGAACATTTTAGATATAAATTCAAAAAAAACATTGGGTGATTTATCAGAAAAATATAAAGGATATAATCAAGTTATCCTATATATTTTAAGTGAAGATAAAACTTTAAAGCTAGACAATAAATTTGATTTAACTAATAAAGATTTAATAAAAGACTTAGAGAATATTTTTGGGAAAGATAAATTTCTTATTAATTGATGGAGGGATATTTTGAAAAAAATTGCAATTCTAACTAGTGGAGGAGATTCCCCAGGAATGAATCCCGTTATTAGAGCTGTTGTAAGAACATGTATATATCATGGAATTAGAATTTATGGAATTAGATTTGGATTTGATGGGCTAATTAAAGGTGACATTTTTGAAATGAATGTATCTAGTGTTGCTGATATAATCCAAAAAGGTGGAACTATTTTAGGAAGTGCTAGAAGTAAAGAATTTTTAACGATTGAAGGACAAGAAAAAGCACTTAAAAATTTACAAGATTTTGAAATAGAAGGACTAGTTGTTTTGGGTGGAGATGGAACTTTTAGAGGTGCTAATGTATTAAGTAGACGTGGAATTAAGACAATAGCAATACCTTGTACTATAGATAATGACATGGGGTATACTGATTACACAATTGGATTTTTTACATCTGTTAACACAGTAATTGAAGCTATTTCGAAGCTTCGTGACACATCTTCTTCTCATGGAAGAGCTAATATTTTAGAAGTTATGGGAAGAAAATGTGGAGATATTGCACTAAATTCTGGTTTAGCTGGTGGAGCTGAAAGTATTATAGTTCCAGAAGTAGAATTTGATATAAATAAAGTATGTAATAAGATTATATGTGGAAGAAAAAGAGGAAAATTACATCATATAATTGTATTAACTGAAGGTATATTAAGTCCTTATGAGCTAAAAAGACAGATACAGGAAAAAGCAAAAATTGATACAAGAGTTACAGTTTTAGGACATATTCAAAGAGGAGGTACTCCAAGTTCAGTTGATAGAATTATAGCAAGTCAAATGGGAAGTGTTGCTGTTAAATTGTTATTACAAGATAAAACAGATTTAGCATTATCTTTTAAAAATAATCAAGTTGAGTATGTGACTATAGAAGAAGCTGTTTCAAGTAAAAAAATATTTAATAAAAGCATGTATGATATAGTTGATGAACTATCAATTTAGGAGAATAATATGAAAAAAACAAAAATTATATGTACAATTGGACCAGCATCTGATTCAGTTGAAAATTTAAAAAAATTAATGCTTAGTGGAATGAATATTTGTAGATTAAATTTTTCACATGGAAGTCAAGAAGAACATAAAGTTAGAATAGATAATATAAAAATAGCAAGAGAAGAATTAGATCTTCCTATAGCAATAATGTTAGATACTAAAGGTCCAGAAATTAGACTTGGTAAATTTAGTGTTGATGAAGTTGAATTGAAAACTGGTGATATATATACTTTTACAATTGATGAAGTATTAGGTAACCATGAAATTTGTTCTGTTTCATATAAATTATTACCTAATGATGTTAAAGTTGGTGGTACAATATTAGTTGATGATGGATTAGTTGAAATGGAAGTAATTTCAAAAACTGATAAAGAAGTAAAATGTTTAGTAAAGAATAACGGAATAGTAAAAAGCAATAAAGGAGTTAATATTCCTAATGAAATTATTCATTTACCATCTATTACTGAAAAGGATAAATCAGATATTCTATTTGCAATAGATAATGATTTAGATTTTATTGCGGCATCATTTGTTAGAAAACCAGAAGATGTTTTTGAAATTAGAAAAATTTTAGATGAAAAAAATTCAGATATTAAAATAATTTCAAAAATTGAGAATCAAGAGGGTGTTGAAAATATTGATAAAATTATAGAAGCATCTGATGGAATAATGGTTGCTAGAGGGGATTTAGGAGTTGAAATTAAGACAGAATTTATACCTAAAATTCAAAAAGAAATTATTAGAAAATGTAATCTAATTGGAAAACCAGTAATAACCGCAACACAAATGTTAGACTCAATGATTAGAAATCCAAGACCTACAAGAGCAGAAGTAACAGATGTTGCAAATGCTATTATAGATGGTAGTGATTGTGTGATGTTATCTGGTGAAACTGCAGCAGGTAAATATCCAATTGATGCAGTTAAAGTTATGAATAATATTGCTATAACTACAGAAAATTCATTTGATTTCCAAAATAGTATAAAAAATAAAAATAGACAAGATAGTTTGAATATAATGAATTCAATCAGTTTATCTACAAAAGAGATTGCTGAAAATTTAAAAGCAAAAGCTATAATTTGTGCTACCGCTTCTGGTATTACTCCAATTGCAATTTCAAAGTTTAGACCGTTTGTAGATATTTTAGCTGTTACTTACTCAGAAAAAGTTAGGAGAAAATTGCAAGTATACTGGGGGGTAACTTCTCTTATTTCACAAAAGTCAGAGCATACCGATGAAGTTATTGAACGTTCAATTTCAACTGCACTAAATGCAAATTATATTAGTGATGGTGATACTGTTGTGTTAACAGCTGGAATTCCTGTAGGAGTCGCAGGAACTACAAATTTAATTAAAGTTCATACAGTTGGGAAAATACTTATAAAAGGTTTCGGAGTAGGAAAAGAATCTATTACTGGAAAATGTTGTATTATAAATCATATAGATGATTTAAGTAATAAATTTAAAGATGGAGATATTATTGTATCTAAATTTACTGATAGAGAGTATATAGAATATATAGATCGAGCTTCTGGAATAATTGTTGAAACAGGTGGACTAACGTCACATGCTGCTATTATTGCACTACACTTCAATATTCCTACAATAATAGGAGCTGAAAATGCTAATAATATAATCCATGATGGTCAAATTGTAACAATTGATACTGTTGGTGGCTTAGTTTATGATGGAGATGTTAAAGTTTTATAATTTTACTTTATTTTAAATATGTGATATTATAATACATAGTTTAAATAAGGAGAAAATATTTTGATAAAATATAATGATTTACCAAAAGAATTTCAAAATGATGCTGTAAAAAAGTATTATGAAATAGTTTCTAGAAAGAAAATTAGTTTATTGTTTAAGAGAATATTTGATATAATTTTTTCTATTTTAATATTATTGATTTTATTTATTCCAATAATTATAATTTCTATAGCAATTATAATAGATTCGAATGGAAGTGTATTTTATAGACAGGAAAGAGTAACAAAATACGGCAAAAAATTTAGAATTTTTAAGTTTAGAACTATGGTTACAAATGCTGATAAAATCGGTACTCTTGTAACCGTAAAATCAGATAATCGTATTACTAAGGTTGGAAAATTCCTAAGAAAATATAGATTGGATGAATTTCCTCAAATTTTTAATATATTAATAGGTGATATGAGTTTTGTTGGAACAAGACCGGAAGTTACAAAATATGTAGAAAAATATTCAGATTATATGTATGCAACTTTGTTATTACCTGCAGGACTTACTTCATATTCTAGTATAAATTATAAAGATGAAGATGAAATTATTTCTGAACATTTGAAAGATAATGCAAATATAGATGATATATATGTAAATTATATTTTACCTGATAAAATGAAATACAATATAGAATATATTGAAAGATTTTCTTTTTTATATGATTTGAAAATAATGTTTAAAACATTTTTATCGGTATTTTTAGGAGGAAAAAATAATGAAGGTTAGTATAGGTGTAGTTGCTTTAAATGAAGAAAAGACCTTACCTTCTCTTTTTGAGGATTTTAAATTGCAAACTTATCCTCATGATAAAATTGAAATTATATTAATAGATGGTATTTCATCAGATAATACAAAAAAAATTATGCAAGACTTCAAAAACGATAATGACTTTGTAGAAATAAGAATTATAGATAATCCTAAAAAAATACAATCTGCTGGTTGGAATTTAGTAATAAATAATTTTTCTGGAGATGTGTTAGTAAGAATTGATGCGCATTCTTCCATTCCAAAAGATTTTATAGAAAAAAATGTTAAAAATATTGAATCTGGTGAATATGTTTCTGGAGGGAAAAGACCTAATATAATCGATGAGGATACTCCTTATAAAAGAATGTTATTAGAAGCTGAGTCTTCTATGTTTGGTAGTGGTATTGCTCCATTCAGGAATACTTCTGGAAAAAAATATGTTAAATCAATGTTTCATGCTATGTATAAAAGAGAAGTATTAGAAAAAGTTGGTTTATTTAATGAAAAACTATTAAGAACTGAAGATAATGAATTTCACTATAGAATTAGAAATGCAGGATATAAACTATGCTATGATGATGATATTGTATCATATCAACATACTAGAAATTCTCTTTCTAAAATGATTAAACAGAAAAAAGCTAATGGAATGTGGATAGGTCTTACTACTGCAGTTTGTCCTGAGTGTTTGAATTTATATCATTATATACCATTTGCCTTTTTGGTATCATTGTTTATTTCAACTATAGCATTGTTTTTTACTAAATATTTATTTGTTTTAGTATTTGGTTCGTATCTAATAGTTAATATTTTAATGTCGTTGAGTTCAATATTTAAAGGGAAATTTAATCCATACAATCTATTATTACCGATTATTTTTTTTCTTTTACATATTAGTTATGGATATGGTACTTTGATTGGATTTTTAAAAATTCCATCATTTTTAAAGACATATAATAAGGAGGACTAAAAAATGATTTATGCAGGGATTCTAGCAGGAGGAATTGGTAGTAGAATGAATATTTCTAATATGCCAAAGCAATTTCTGAATATTGGAGATAAACCTATTATAATTCATACAATTGAAAAGTTTTTATTATGTAATAAAATAGATAAAATTTATGTTGGGGTTAATCCTGATTGGAATACGTATCTTGTTGACATTATTGAAAAAGATTATAATTATTTATCAGAAAAAATAATAGTTGTGGATGGAGGAAAAGATAGAAATTCAACAATTATTAATATAATTTCAGCTATTGAAAAAGATAATGGTTTAACAGACGATGATGTTTTAATTACACATGACGCAGTTAGACCTTTTGTATCAATTAAAATGATAGAAGAAAATATAGAAAATTGTAAATCTTATAATATTATTGATACTGTTGTTCCAGCATTTGATACTATTGTAGTTTCTGAAGATGGTAATTTTATTTCATCAATTCCAGATAGAAAAATAATGTTTCAAGGACAAACACCTCAAACATTTAAAATTAATAAATTTATGGAATATTATAGTAAATTAACAGATGAAGAAAAGAATATATTAACTGATGCATGTAAAATATTTGTTTTAAATGGAGAAAAAGTATTTCTTGTCAATGGAGATTTTTCAAATATAAAAATTACAACAGTAACAGATTTGAAGATTGCTAAAGCTATGCTTATGGAGAATTTAAATGATTAATAGAATTTTTCAATTAATAAAACCAGGATTTATTTCTGTAAAATATATTGATGAAAGTTTTTTGGGTGATAAAGTAATTGTTAAACCTTTATATGTTTCATTATGTCATGCTGATCAAAGATATTATCTTGGAAAAAGAGATCCTAAAGTTTTAGAAAAAAAATTACCAATGGCACCAATACACGAGGCATGTGGTGAAGTAGTTTTTGATCCTACAAATACTTTTAATGTTGGAGATAAAGTGTCTATGATACCAAATACTCCTCCTGAAGATTATGATGAAAGTTTTTATGAAAATTATGTAAAAGGATCATATTTTCTTTCAAGTGGTCATGATGGATTTATGAGAGAGTTTGTAAAAATTTCTCCAGATAGGCTAGTTAAGTTTAATGATATTGATCTTTCGGTTGCCTCTATTTTAGAATTTATTTCTGTTGGTTTTCACGCTTTTGATAGATTTGAAAAAAATAGTAGTAAAGATAAAGAGACTATTACAGTATTTGGGAATGGAAGTCTAGGATTTATAATGGCTAATGTTCTAAAATACAAATTACCTAATAGTAAAATTGTTGTAGTTGGTAGGAATTTAGAAAAATTAAAGATGTTTTCTTTTGTTGATCATGTTTATTCTATTGATGATATACCTGCTGATTTTTGTACAAATCATGCATTTGAATGTGCAGGTGGACCGGGTAGTGAGGACGCAATAAATAATATAATTAAATACATTAAACCTCAAGGATCTGTTATGCTTATGGGTGTTAGTGAAAATAAAGTAGCTATTAATACTAGAGATATATTAGAGAAAGGATTAACATTAATTGGATGTTCTAGATCAGGAAGAAAGGATTTTATAGAAGCTGTAAAAATGCTTGAAAATAAAAAAATACAAAATAGATTTAAGTCTATTGTTTTTGAAGATGATGAAATAAAAAATATAGATGATATTCATAGATTTTTCAAGAATGACTTAAATACACCTTTCAAGACTGTTGCAAAATGGAATATTTAGTTAAATATAATTTATAAAACTATGGAAGAAATAAATTTAAGAGAGTTACAACTAAAAAGTTTAGAAATGGGTAAATATTTTGTTTCTTTTTGTGAAGAAAATAATTTACTTTGTTATCTATGTGGTGGTGGAGCAATAGGTAGTTTAAGACATTCTGGATTTATACCTTGGGATGACGACTTAGATTTTTTCATGCCAAGAGAAGATTACGAAAAATTAGCCTTACTATGGAACGAAAAAGCTAATACAAAAAAATATTCACTTGTTAAAGCAAATGAAAATTTAGTTGATCATAATTTGTTTATTACTATTAGAGATAATGATACTACAGCAATTAAACCTTATCAGAAAGGTTTAGAAATTAGTCATGGAGTTGCATTGGATATAATACCACTTGATGGATGTCCTTCTGGAAATTTTCAACGAAAATTTCAGTTAATGTGGGGGCTAATTTATTCTTTATTTTGCGCTCAGGTTTTACCTGAAAAGCATGGTGGTCTTAAGAAAAAAGTATCCAAAATTTTACTATCTATATTTAAATCAAAAAAAATAAGATATAAGATATGGAAAATTGCAGAGAAAAAAATGACTAAGTATAAAATTAAAGATTCAGATTATATAACTGAATTATGTTCGGGGCCATATTATATGAAAAAAAAATATAAAAAAAAATGGTTTATTGATAAAATATATATTGATTTTGAAGATATAAAAATGCCTATTCCAATAGGATATGATGGTTATTTAAAAACTGCTTTTGGAGATTATATGACATTACCGCCTAAAGAAAAGCAATTACCTCATCATGATTTACTTTTCTTAGACTTAAATAATGGATACATCAATTATAAGGAACTTTGGAAATAGGGTGATTAAATGAATAAAAAAAGAGTTTTGTTTTTTTTGTGGTCTTTTTCTTTAGGAGGAGGAGCAGAAAAAATATTATCAACTATTGTTAATAATCTAGATCCAGAAAAATATCAGATTGATATTCTTGAAATAGAACATTTTGATAAAGGATATGAACCTGTTAACGATAGTATAAGAATATTGAAACCTTGGCAAGATTATAGACAATCAAAGGTAAAAAGGGCTATTCTATGGAGAATAAGAAAGTTTTTTCCTGGTTTAGTAAGAAAATTAATGGTTAAAGATAAGTATGATATTGAAATTTCATTTACTATTATAAATCCGCCTTTTGAATATTCAAAAGATGATAATGTAAAAAAAATTGCATGGATCCATGGTAGTATTGAAGATTTTATCAATGATAGTAAGAAAAGAAACAGTCATAGAGAATACTTAAAAAATGTTGATAAAATAATTTCAGTATCTGAAAAAACTAGAGAATCAATAATTTCAATATATCCTGAGTACAAAGATAAAGTTATTACTATATATAATGGATATGATTTCCAAAGTATAATGGATAAGTCAAAAGAAGATATTGATTTTAAAATTGAAAATAATTCAATTTGTGTAATTGGAAGAATTGAAAAATTAAAAGGATCTTTAGAAGTTTATGAAACAATTAAAAGATTACACATTGAAAAAAATAAAAAATATCATTTATATTTTATAGGTTCAGGTGATTTAGAGTTACGTTTAAAAGAGTTGACAGCTAAAGATGGCTTAGATAAATATATACATTTTTTAGGATATAAAAAAAATCCGTATAAGTATATAAAAAGAATGGATTTAATGTTATCAATGTCAAAACAAGAAGGTTTTTCGGGGGCAATCGTTGAAGGTTTGGCTTTAGGAGTACCTTTTATATCAACTGATGTTGGTGGCATTAAAGAATTATCAAATAATGGTAAATTTGGAAAAATAATTTATTCTACAGATGATGCTTGCAATCATATAATTGATTTTTTTGAAAACAAAAAAGAGATTAATTATTCTGAAATGTCAAGTTATATATCTAAATTTACTATTCCTGAACAAATTAAAAATGTAGATGAATTATTAGATTAGTGGAGATAATTATATGAATATTAGTTTTAAAAAAATTTATTCTTTAATTGTAGCATTATCTTTTATATTTACATTATTGATTGGTATATGTTATTTATATACAGATAGACTAGATGTATTGTTATTTACACTATTATCATTTTTTGTAAGTTTGATTATATTTTGTTTTACTGATATAAAATATTATATAATACATGTATTTTTCTATATTACTATTTTTATTTTCTTGGTTTCTAGACCAACAATAGATTATTTAAGAGAAAACAGTTTTAACACTTATCAGAAAGATGCTTATATTTTTTCATTTATAGTTGTTATGATTTCTCTATTAGGTTTATTTATAGGAGGCTTAATTTCTAGATCGCTAATTAATACAAAAAAGAGTAATAATTTTAATATAACTGAAAAAAAAGATAAAACAATATGGTTAAAAAATGTTAGGGTTGTTTCGCTTACTGTATATATGTTAACTTATCCTTTTTATGTAATAAGATTAGTAGAAAGGTTAATATTTAAACTAAATACTGATTATTACACTTATTATGCAGAGTTTAAAAGTAGTTTGCCATATTTTACATATATTTTATCAGTTTTTACTGTGTATTCAATGTGTATTTACTTGGCATCTAAACCGAATAAAAGAAATGCAACCATAGTATTATTAAGTAATTTGTTTGCGAATTCAATCTATTTACTAATTGGAACAAGAAATCCATTTATTTTAACTCTTATATTTTCTTTTATTTACTATTTTATTAGAGGACAAGAAGATGTTAGCAACAAATGGATAGGTTTAAAAGAGAGATTAGCAATCTATACAAGTATTCCAATTATAGTTGTTGGAATGGGACTTTTAAATTATATTAGAGATAATTTATCTGTTTCCACCTTTAGATTTTTTGATATTTTTGTTGATTTTATATATAAACAAGGAACAAGTTTTGGAGTATTAGCTAGAGGTTTTCTATATAATAGTAATATTGCAGTAAGGAGTTTTACTAATTTTACATTTGGACCAATAATTGAGTATTTTACTCATGGGAACCTTGGTATGTTACTATTTAATACAACACCTTATACAGCAACAACAAATAGTATAGAATTTGGTATAAGAAGTAATAGCTACTCTCATAATATATCATATATTGCAATAAAAGATGATTATTTACAAGGACATGGATTAGGAAGTAGCTTTATAATGGAAAATTATACTGATTATGGATTTATAGGAGTGTTTTTATTTAGTATGTTTTTAGGATTTTTGTTTATAAGAATGTTAAATGTTTCATATAATAATAAAACTTTACCATTTATTTGTACATTAATTATACTTAATAATTTATTCTTTATGCCTAGAAGTAGCTTTTCTGAAAGCTTTTCAATTCTATTAACATTCCAATATTGGTTTTTAATAGTTTTAATTTTTGTAGTAGCAAAATTAATATCGAAAGATAATTCGTATACAATTTATAAAATTAAGGAGATTTGATATGTTTGAAAATTATTCAATAGGAGATTTATTTTCCAATATTTACAAAAAAAGATTGTTGAATATTATTACATTTATAGTTTTGAGTATTGCTTTAGTTTGTCCATTAGTTTTGAAAACAATAAATAAAAAAACTGTAACTAAGGAAGGGGTAAAATATTCCACTTATGTTTCTTATAAAATTACAGCACCTGAAAATGATAATTTAAATTGGATGTATAGTAGAAGAGGATTTTCTGATTTTTATGAAAAATTATTAACTTTAAATCTAAATGGAGCATTTTTATTTAATGATGTTAGTGATGAAGATTTAAATCAAATGGCTAAAGAATTGGATACATCCGCTACTACTTTAAAGAATTCTAATTTTGATTATTGGGACAAAAAAGTTGTGATAAATTACATTTCAACAAATTTAGGAGTTTCTGCAAAAATTTTAACTCCTAGTAAATTAGTTAATGATTTAATTGAAAAAAAGTTTGATGAATTAATAAATAAATATAAAAATGTATATAGCGATGTAACTATAGAGAAGCTTGAATCAAATTATTCTAAAGAGTTAAGCTCAAAAGAAAATGTTAATTCAGGTTATAGTTTAAAAAAACTAGTGATAAAAGTTGTTGCAATAGAAATTGCTATATTAATTTTAGTAGCATTAATGAATTTTATTATATATGTATTTAATCCAACGATTAATAGAGAAGGTGATTATAGAAAATATAATATTAAATTTGTTCAAGAAATAAAAAACAATAATGAGTTATTAGAGGTTCTAAAATATAAACAAAATAAAGAAAATTTAGAAGAATTAACTATTCTTTCATCAAATTCTAAAATTATTAAAAAAATAAATAATTTGAATATTGAGAATATAAATATTGTTAGTTCTAATAATCTAAACAACATTATAAATTTAAAAAATGTTTTATTTATTGAAGAATATGGAATTACTAGATATTCAGCTTTTGAAAAACTATTACAAAATATTAATAATTATAATATAAATATAATTGGAGTAGTAACATATAAATTATAAGATAATAAAAAAACCGGCTTAATTTAGCCGGTTTTTTTTATATATTAATAACCTTTTCTGCATTGAAAAGAGTTTCGTAAATTGTATACATATTGCTTATTTCACCAACTTTAAGTTTTTCTTTAAGTCCATAATAATCTAGACAAGTACCACAGGAAATAATTTCAACTCCATTATCTTGAAGTTTTTCAAGATCATCTAAACATGGAGAACCTTCAGTAGTTAATTTAACTCCAGAGTTAAAAAATACGATTGTTTTTGGTAATTTATCATATTCACTTGAAGTATAAATAAATCCTTTAATTAATAATTTACCTAATTCTTCAGAGCCATTTCCCATAAAGTCTTTTGATATTGCGATAACAGTATTGTCAGAATTGTTAACTGAGCAAAATTGAGTCGGTTTTTTTATTTCTGTATTATTACTTTTTGATACATAAACATTAAATTCTTGATCTGATTTTTTATCAAATTTAAAATCAAGATTACTACTTTTAGCAAATTTTTCAAGATTTTTAACAGCAGTATCATTATCAACTATTACTAAAAATTCTTTTTCATCTGAACTTTCAACAGCTTTTTTTGTTAAAATCAAAGGTTGAGGACATGCTAAACCTTTTGCGTTTATTTCTTTCATATTTTACCTCCTAAAATATCATCTAACAATGTTATTATACAATATAAGTAATATTAATACAAGTGATTTTATAATTATAATATTTAGGATATATAATAGAAAAAAATTTTTATTATAATCTTGTTTAAAATAATTATATAGGGTATAATAAAATTAAAGGTCAAAGATAGTCAAATAAGGAGGAATATATGGAATATAAAGATTATTATAAAATATTAGGTGTTGATAAAACAGCTACTGATGCGGAAATTAAAAAAGAATATAGAAAATTAGCAAAAAAATATCATCCAGATGTTAATCAAAATGATGAGTCTGCAAGTAATAAGTTCAAAGAAATAAATGAAGCTTATGAGGTATTATCTGATAATGAAAAAAGAAAACAGTATGATATGTTTGGCTCTAATTATAATTTTAATGGTGGAGATAATTTTGACCCAAGAAATTATGGGTTTAGAACATCCTATAACTCAAGTAATATGGGAGAATTTTCTGATTTTTTTAATATGTTTTTTGGTAGTGAAAATTCATCTAGTTTTAGTGGATTTTCTAGTTTTGATGGATTTACTAATTCTAGATCATTTTCAGGCTTTGAAAGACAACCACAAAGACAAAAATATGAAACAAGCATTAACTTATCGGTTAAGGAAGCATATTCTGGAATTGAGAGAGAACTTTATGTAAATATAAATAATTCTCCTAAAAAAATAACCGTAAAAATTCCTAAAGGAATTACATCAGGAAAAAAAGTGAAAGTTAATGGAGATAAATATAAACTTGATGGAGATATTTTTGTAAAAATAAATGTTATAAATGATGAATATAGATTAGAAGATTTAGATTTAATAAAAACTGTTAGTTTGTATCCATGGGAAGCGTATTTTGGAGTTACAAAAGTTATTAAAACTTTAAATGGAAATGTTAGAGTAAAAATACCAGCAAACATTGAAAGTATGAAAAAAATTAGAATTCCAAATAAAGGATATACAGATTTAAAAGGAAGAACTGGAGATTTATATCTAGAAATTTTAATAAATAATCCTAAGAATTTATCTGGAGAAAAATTAGAATTATATAAGAAATTAATGGAGAATTAGTATGAAAAGAATAAAATTTTTATTTTTAAAATTAAACAATTTATTTTTTTGATAATATATATTAAAAAAATTATTATAAGTTTAATAGAAAAATATTAACAAAATAAAAGGAGGAATACGATGAATTTAGAAAAATTTAGTAGTGATGCAATGAATATAGTTGAAGAATCACAGAGTATAGCAATTAAAAATGCGAATGTAGAAATATCAGATTTACATCTACATAGCGCATTAATTAATAAAGACAATATTATTATTAAGATTTTAAATATTATGAATGTAAAAATTGAAGATTATAGAAATGATGTAAAGGTAGCACTGGAAAATTTACCATCACAATATGGCTCAACTAACATTTATCCAAATACTATTTATCAAAGAATTCTACTTAATTCTGAAGATGAGATAAATGGAACTGGAGATAGTTTAGTTTTACCTGAGCATATATATCTTTCTCTTCTAAAAGAAAAAAATATAAAATCATCAGATATTTTTAAAAAGTATGATATCACTTATAATTCGTTCAAATATGCATTAATGGGAATTAAGAATATGAAAAATGATCGTAAAGATGGTAGTACTAGTGAAGAATTACTAAAATATGGAAGAAATTTAACTGAAGAAGCCAAAAATGGTAAATTAGATCCAGTTATTGGTAGAGATGAAGAAATTAGAAATTCAATTAGAATATTATCAAGAAGAACAAAAAATAATCCCGTATTAATTGGTGAGCCAGGTGTTGGTAAAACTGCAATTGTTGAAGGTTTAGCTCAAAGAATTGTTAATAATGATGTTCCAGATGGTTTAAAAGATAAAATAATTTTTTCACTTGATATGGGAAGTTTAATTGCTGGTGCTAAATTTAGAGGAGAATTTGAAGAAAGACTAAAAGTAGTTCTAGAAGAAATAAAAAATTCAGACGGAGAAATTATTTTATTTATTGATGAAATTCATACTCTTGTTGGTGCAGGAAAAACTGATGGAGCTTTAGATGCTTCTAATATGTTAAAACCTATGCTTGCTAGAGGTGAATTGCATACAATTGGAGCAACAACATTAGATGAATATAGAAAGTATATTGAAAAAGATGGCGCATTAGAAAGAAGATTCCAAAAAGTATTAGTAAAAGAACCTACTGTTGAAGATACAATTTCAATACTTAGAGGAATTAAAGAAAAATACGAAATTCACCATGGAATTAAAATAACAGATGCTGCTGTTATTGCTTGTGCAACTTTAAGTGATAGATATATAACGGATAGATTTTTACCAGATAAAGCTATTGACTTAATGGATGAAGCTTCTTCTATGATAAGAACTGAAATAGATTCAATGCCTCAAGAAATTGATGATTTAAGAAGAAAAGTTCTTCAATTAGAAATTGAAAAAGCTGGTTTAATTAAAGAAACTGATGAAATTAGTAAAAAAAGATTAGAAGACTTAGAAATTGAACTTTCTAATGTTAAAAATCTATATAATGTTGAGCTTGCTAAATGGGAAAGTGATAAAAAGGATATTAATGAAATTAAGACTGTAAAATCAGAAATTGATTCAGTTAGAATTGATATTGAAAAAGCAGAAAGAGAATATGACTTTGAAAAACTTTCAGAATTGAGATATGGCAAGCTTGCAAATCTGGAATTAAAATTAGCTGAGCTTAATGAGAAAAAGAAAGAAAAAGAAAGTTATTTAAAAGAAGAAGTAACTGAGGAAACTATCGCAGAGGTAATTTCTAAGTGGACAAATATACCTATTAAGAAATTAGTAGAAGGTGAAAAAGAAAAATTATTACACCTTGGAGAAATTTTACACAAAAGAGTAGTTGGACAAGACGAAGCTATTAATTTAGTAAAAGAATGCATATTAAGATCAAGAAGTGGATTAAAAGATGAAACTAAACCTATTGGGTCATTTATTTTCCTAGGTCCTACGGGTGTTGGTAAAACAGAGTTAGCAAAAACATTATGTGAAAGTATGTTTGATAGCGAGAAAAATTTAGTTAGAATAGATATGAGTGAATATATGGAAAAACATTCTGTATCAAGATTAATCGGAGCTCCTCCAGGATATGTAGGTTATGATGAAGGAGGACAACTTACAGAAAGAGTTAGAAGAAATCCATATTGTGTCATTTTATTTGATGAAATAGAAAAAGCACATCCTGATGTATTTAATATTCTATTACAAGTATTAGATGATGGAAGACTAACAGATAATCAAGGAAGAGTTGTAGATTTTAAAAATACAATCATTATTATGACTTCTAATATAGGTTCTGACTACTTGCTAAACGGAATAGATGAAAATGGTAAAATAATTAAAGAAGCTGAAGATAAAGTTATGAATGAATTAAAAAATTCATTCAGACCTGAATTTTTAAACAGGGTTGATGATATAGTATTATTTAAACCTTTACAAAAAGAAGAGCTTTACAAGATAATTGATATGACTATTTCAGAAATAGAGGATAGATTAAAAGATATTGGTTTAAAAATAATTTTAGATGATAGCTGTAAAAAGTTAATTTTAGATTCAACTTACTCTTATAATTATGGAGCTAGAATAATAAAAAGATATATTCAAAAACATATAGAAACTGAATTAGCTACAAAGATAATAGAAGGTAAAATTCAGCCTAATTCTACAATTAAATTTGTAAATGTAGATGGAAAAATTTGTATTTCATAAAAAATATTAATAAATAATTAAAAAAGCTAAGAATTTTCTTAGCTTTTTTAAAGTTTTTATTTATAAATTATCTTAGAAATATTTGAATTATAATCAATTATATGTTAAAATATAGACATATATTTCAATTTAGGAGGAATAATATGGATCAATTAACAATGCAATTTGTTTTGATTGGTGGCTTTATGTTATTAGCATATGTTTTTATGATAAAACCACAAAAGAAAAGACAAAGAGAAATAATGGAAATGAGAAATAATTTGAAAATAGGAGATAGTATTATAACTATAGGTGGTATTAAAGGTAAAATTGTAAAGCTAACTGATACTGATGTTGTAATTGAAACATCTGATGATGGTACTAAATTAGAATTTATAAAATCTGCTATTCATTCTACAATTAACGAATCAGAATCATTTTTAGAAGATGAGGATGAAGATAATAATAGTGAAGAAAATTAATTTAAAACAAATAGACGGATTGCGTCTATTTTTTCTTTATAAATAATATATTAATAATTAGGAGGTATTTATGAAAAAATGGTTTATAAAATCTGATAATGGATTGACTAAGGAAAATTTCTTAAATAATAGTGAATTTTCATATATTACTTGCCAACTTTTAGCAAATAGAAAAATCGACTATAATAATGTTAAAAAATTTTTATATCCAGATTATAAATACCTTCATAATCCTTTTTTGATGAAAGATTTAGATACAGCAATAGAAATACTTGTAGAAGCAATAGATAACAATTTACATATTCAAATCGTTGGTGATTATGATCAAGATGGGAATTCAGCAACAGTTGTTTTATATAAAGGACTTAGCTATTTTACAGATAATATAAGTTTTGCTATTCCACATAGAATTGAGGATGGGTATGGGATTTCTAAAGGTATTGTAGATAAGGCAAAAGAAGATGGTGTTGATTTAATCATAACTTGTGATAATGGAATTTCAGCTTTTGATGTTGTTGAATATTCAAATTTACTAAATATCCAAATGATTATAACTGATCATCATCAATTGTGTTTTGACGATGAAGGAAATCAAATATTACCTAAAGCTATGGCTGTTATAAATCCTCATAGAGTAGATTGTGAGTATCCTTTTAAAGAATTATGTGGTGCAGGTGTAGCTTTTAAATTGATGCAAGCATTATTCGATGAACTAGGTGGAGATGAAAACTATTTAATTGACTTGTTACAGTTCGTTTCTATGGGGACCGTTTGTGATGTTGTTGATTTGGTTGATGAAAATAGATTTTTTGTAAAAAAAGGATTAGAAATATTAAATAGAAGTGATAATATCGGAATAAACAAATTAAAAGATGAAAATGGAGTAACTAAAGTTACTACTACTTCCTTAGGTTTTAAATTAGGACCATGTATTAATGCTGCTGGAAGACTTGAATCTGCAAGTATTGGAGTAGATTTATTTTTAGAAAATAATGAAGAAGTTGCTGAAAATTATGCAAAAAAATTAGTTGACCTAAACGAAAAAAGAAAAAGCTTAACTAGTGAAGCATATTCAAGGGTGATTTTAAAAATAAAAGAAAATATGTACTATGAAGATGATATTATAGTAGTTTATGACGAATCTATTCATGAATCAATTGCTGGAATTGTTGCCGGAAGAATTAAAGATTTTTATTATAAACCAACTTTAGTTTTTACTAATGCGAAAGAAGAAGGTATGTTAAAGGGAAGTGCAAGAAGTATTGAAGATTATGACATTATTTCAAAGCTTAGAGAATTTCCAAATTTATTTGAAAAATTAGGTGGACATGCAATGGCTGCTGGTTTTACAATTAATATAAATAATTTAGACGTATTAAGAGTTGAACTAAATAAAAATTCTGGTTTAAATTCAGAAGATTTTATAGAAAAGGTTAAAATAGATTGTTCATTAGATTTTAAATTACTAAATTTTAATATAGTAGAAGAGTTAAAATTGCTAGAACCATATGGTAAAGCAAATCCTGAGCCTTTATTTGGTACTAGAAATGTAGAAATAAAATCTTTATCTATTATTGGGAATAATAAAAATGTTATTAAACTAGTTTTAAGTCAAGATGAAAATGAGTATAGTGGAATTATTTTTACAAATTTTGATAAGTATATTATGTATCTAAATAAGAAATTTGAAACCAGTGATATAGTAAATGAACAATATAATATAAAAAATAAATTTATAGATATTTTGTATACACCTGTAATTAATGAATATATGAATACAAAGTCTATTCAATTATTAATAAAAGATTTAAGGTAGGAGGTGAGTGTAATGTTAGATGAATTATTATTAAAAATTAAAAGCTATAACCCTAATTCAGATCTTGAAAAAATTTCAAAAGCATATAATTTTACAAAGGAGTGCCATGAAGGACAATTTAGAAATTCAGGAGAGCCATATTTTATTCATCCTGTTGCTGTTGCTAATATTTTAGCTGATTTATATATGGATGATGCTACTATTATAGCAGGACTTATGCATGATGTTTTGGAAGATACGGAAGTAACATTTAAAGAGATTGCAGAAATGTTTGATGAGGAAATTGCTAATCTTGTTAATGGTGTTACTAAATTAAAGAAAATAAAGTATCAAAGTAAACAAGAATCTCAAGCAGATAATCTAAGAAAAATGTTATTAGCTATGAATTCAGATATTAGAGTTATTATTATTAAGATAGCAGATAGACTTCATAATATAAGAACTTTAGAATATATGAAAAAAGCTAAGCAATTAGAAAAGGCGAAAGAAACTTTAGAAATTTATGCACCTTTAGCTTATCGATTAGGTATGAGTAATGTTAAATGGGAATTAGAAGACTTATCTCTAAGATATCTTGAACCAGAAATCTATTATGATTTAGCTGAGAGAGTTAAGAAAAAAAGAAGCGAAAGAGAAAAAATAATTAATGATATTATTGATGAGATAACTATTAGTTTAAAAGAACATAATATTCAAGGTGAAATTAGTGGAAGACCAAAAAGTTTATATAGCATTTATAAAAAAATGTATAAACAAAACAAAAGTTTTGATGAGATTTTTGATTTAACTGCTGTTAGAATAATTGTTCCTACTATTAGTGATTGTTATGCAGTTCTAGGAATTGTTCATTCAAAATGGAAACCTATACCTTCAAGATTTAAAGATTATATTGCAGTACCAAAACCTAATTTATATCAATCATTACACAATACTTTAATAAGTAATTCAGGAGATGTTTTTGAAGTTCAAATTAGGACTTTTGAAATGCATAAAACTGCTGAATATGGAATAGCTGCTCATTGGAAATATAAAGATGGAGTAGATAGAAGTACCAGTTTTGATGATAAATTAACTTGGCTTAGACAACTTATGGACTGGCAAAGAGAAGTAAATGATAATAGAGAATTTATTACATCATTTAAAGAGGATTTTATTTCTGATGAAGTATTCGTTTTTTCTCCAAAGGGTGATGTTATTAATTTGGTTGCTGGTGCAACACCTATTGATTTTGCATATAAAGTTCATACTGCAGTTGGTAATAACTGTGTAGGAGCAAAAGTAGATGGAAGAATAGTACCATTAAATCACAAATTAAAAAATGGAAATATTGTAGAAATACTTACAAATCCAAATTCTTCTGGACCTAGTAAAGATTGGCTTAAAATAGTAAAATCTTCTCAAGCAAGAACAAAAATAAAACAATGGTTCAAAAAAGAAAATAGAGCTTTAAATATAGTTCAAGGTAGAGATATGCTTGAAAAAGAAGTTAGGAGACTAGGATTTACTTATAGTAAAATTTTAAAAGATGAGTGGTTATTACAGATTGCAAAAAAACTAAGTTTTAATACTATTGATGAAATGTATGCAGGTATAGGATTTGGAAGCATTAGTATAAAACAAATTATACCAAAATTAAAAGAGTTTTATACAGAATATTATCAAGAATCTGCTGATGATATTATTAATAGAGTTAAGAGTGAAAAATCAGGAAATCAGCTTAATTCAAAAGGTGTAATTGTAAAAGGTATTGACAATATAGAAGTTAGTTTTGCAAAATGTTGTAATCCTCTTCCAGGAGATGAAATAGTTGGGTATATTACAAAAGGAAGAGGAATTTCCGTTCATAATTGTAATTGTCCTAATGTGAAAAGTATTTCAAATAGAGATAGGCTAATTTCTGTAGAGTGGACAAATGCTAAAAACTTATATTATAAAGTTGAAGTTGCCGTTATATCTCTAGATCAAGTTGGAGCATTAGCTGATGTTGCTCATATCATTTCAGAATCAAAGTTAAACTTGGTAGGAATCACCGCGAAAACAGGTAAAGATAAGACTTTTATAACAAATTTTGTTGTAGAAATTAAGAATCTTGATGAACTTGATAGATTAATTAATAAAATAAAATCTTTAAAAGGTATTCTTGATGTTTATAGAGTAGGTGCCTAATGAGAGCTATATTACAGAGAGTTAATTTTGCTAGTATAGAAGTTGATAAAAAAGAAGTGTCAAGAATAAATAATGGACTTCTTCTTTTTGTTGGATTTGGAAAAAATGATTCTATTGAAGATTTAAATTATATTTTTAGAAAAGTTGTTAATCTCAGAATATTTGAAGATAATAATGCTAAAATGAATTTATCTGTTATTGATAAATCATATGAAATTTTAATTGTATCACAATTTACTCTATATGGTGATTGTAGAAAAGGAAATAGGCCTAGTTTTGATAATAGTTTATCTAGTATTGAAGCTAGAGAAAAATATGAGGAATTTTTAGAGATATTTAAAGAAAATAATATTTCAATTAAAACAGGAATTTTTCAAGCTGATATGAAAGTACTTTTAGAAAATGACGGACCTGTTACAATACAATTAGATTCTAAAAAAAATTACTAGGAGTTAGTTATGAATGTTAAAAGAATAGTTGTTGGAGTTTATGCTGTAAATTGCTATATAGTATTTAATGATAACAAAAAAGGATTTATAGTTGATCCAGGTGGAGATAGTGAGGACATTATTAATTTTATAGAACAAGAAAATATTAACTTAGATTTTATATTACTTACTCATGGACATGGTGATCATATAGGAGCAGTGAAATTGTTAAAGGAGAAGTATAATTTACCAGTTTATGCTAGTATAAAGGAAAAATCATTATTAAATAATTGTATAATCAATTTATCTAAGTCTATTCCACCATTTAAAGGTATTGAGTTAGAAGCGGATAGATGGCTGTATGATAATGAGAAAATAGATTTTTATGGAGATACTCTTGTGATTATGGAAACACCAGGTCACACAGACGGAAGTATATGTGCATTATTTGGAGATGTAATTTTTTCAGGAGATACACTTTTTAGAATGAGTATTGGAAGAAGTGATCTTCCAACAGGTAATACTGAGGAAATAATGAATTCAGTAAAAAAATTATTTAATTTAGAAAATGATTACAGAGTATTACCAGGGCATGGTGCAGAAAGTAATTTGTGTTTTGAAAAAAATAATAATCCATTTATGAAGAATTTAAATGGTTGATAGGAGATACAAAAGATGTATGATATTATAGTAATCGGTTGTGGAGTAATAGGAAGTAATGTTGCATATGAATTATCAAAGTATCATCTAAAAGTTTTAGTGTTAGAGAAAGAAATAGATGTTGCTGAGGGAACCACAAAAGCAAATAGCGGTATACTTCATTCAGGTTATGATCCGGAACCAGGAACATTAATGGCAAAACTTAACGTTGAAGGTTCAAGAAGGATTAAAGATATTGTAAAAAAATTAGATGTTCAATATAATGAATGTGGTTCTTTAGTTTTAGCATTTAATGAAGAAGATGAAAAAACTTTAGAAAAATTACTAGATAATGGAATTAAAAATGGTGTAGAAAATTTAAAAATTATTGATAAATTAGATGTTGAAAGAATTGAACCAAATATAAATAAAACAGTTACCAAAGCGCTATTTTCACCTGGTGCTGGAGTTATTGATCCTTGGGAATTGTGTATAGCGATGTCACAAGTTGCAGTTTCTAATGGGGTAGAAATTAAGTTAGACAGTGAGGTAACTAGTATAGAAAAAGTAAGGGATAATTTTATTGTAAAAACTAAAGATAATACTTACTCATCAAAATATATTGTTAATGCAGCTGGAGTTAATTCTGATAAAGTTCATAATATGGTTTGCGAAAAAGAGTTTGAAATACTTCCTTCAAAAGGTCAATACTACATTTTAGATAAAAGTCAAAAAGATTTAGTAAAACATGTTTTATTTCAATGTCCTTCAAAAGTAGGAAAAGGTGTATTAATTGCTCCTACATCACATAATAATATTATTATTGGACCAAATGCAGAAAGTAATTCTATAGTTGATGATAAGTCAACAACATTTGAAGGTCTTAACGAAGTAAAAGATAAAGTTTCAAAAACAATATCTAATGTTCCGTATTGGGAAAATATTAATAATTTTTCTGGTTTAAGAGCTAATAGTACTGAGAAGGATTTTATTATTAGAGAAGCAAAAACTTGTAAGAATTTTATTGATTTAGCTGGAATAAAATCTCCAGGATTGGCTTCATGTGCTGCCATTGGTTTAATGTGCTTAGATATATTAAAAAAAATTGGAGTAACTTTTGTTAAAAAAGATAGCTATAACGATAGTAGAAAAGTAATTAGAATTAAACATTTGTCTCCAGAAGAAAGAGCTGAAAAAATTAAAGAAAATCCACTGTATGGTAATATAATATGCAGATGTATTACGGTTTCTGAGGGAGAAATAATAGACTCTTTAATGATGCCTCTACCTCCAAGAACACTTGGAGCTGTAAAGAAAAGAACAGGAGCTGGCATGGGACGTTGCTTAGGTGGTTTTTGTGGACCTAAAGTGCTAGAAATAATTTCAAGAGAATTAAATATTCCACCGGAAGAGGTATATAATACAAATTTTGGTAGTTATATTATAACTGGAAAGACAAAAGAAGAGGAGCAAATTAGCTAATATGGAATTTTATGATTTGGTTGTAATAGGAGGTGGCCCAGCAGGACTTGCCGCTGCTTGTGAAGCTAAGAAAAATGGAATAGATAAAGTTTTAATTTTAGAAAGAGATAAAGAAGCTGGTGGAATATTAAATCAGTGTATTCATAACGGTTTTGGACTTCATTATTTCAAAGAGGAACTTACAGGACCAGAATACGCACAGAGATTTATAGATTTAGCTAAAGAGTACAAAGTTGAAATTAGATTAAATACAATGGTATTAGAGTTTAATAATGAAAAAATTATACAGGCAGTAAGTAAAGATTATGGCTATCAAATTATTAAATCTAAAGCTATCATACTTGCAATGGGATGTAGAGAGAGAACAAGAGGTGCTATTTCAATTCCAGGTGATAGACCTTCTGGAGTTTTAACAGCTGGTTCAGCACAAATGTATGTAAATATGCAAGGTCTTATGTGTGGAAAAAAAATAGTTATTTTAGGCTCTGGTGATATTGGATTAATAATGGCAAGAAGATTAGCTTTAGAAGGGGCTGAAGTTATTGCTTGTGTTGAACTTATGCCATATTCTAATGGATTAGCAAGAAATATTGTTCAATGTTTACATGACTATAATATTCCTTTACTATTGTCTCATACTGTTACTGATATAGTAGGTAAATGTAGACTAGAAAAAGTTGTCATAAGTAAAGTTGATGATAATAGAATGCCAATTAAAGGTACAGAAATAGAATTAGAATGTGATACACTTTTATTATCTGTTGGACTAATTCCAGAAAATGAAATTACTAGAGAAGTAGGAATTAATATTGATACGAGAACAAAAGGTGCATTTGTATTTGAAAATATGGAAACAAGTATGGATGGAGTTTTTGCGTGTGGAAATGTATGTCATGTACATGATTTAGTTGATTTTGTTACTGGAGAAAGTCAAAAAGCTGGAAGATCAGCTGCGAAGTATATTAATGGTATTTCTAATTCTAAAGTAACTACTATTGAAATTAATAATGGAGAAGGCATTTTTTATACTGTTCCACAAAAAGTTAGAGTTGAAAATATGGATAGTAAGCTTGAAATATTTTTTAGAGTTAAAAGTGTTGAAAAAAATGTAATTATTTCAGTTACTGATGAAGATGGTAAAATACTAAAAGAATTTAAAAAACCTCATGTTGCACCTGCTGAAATGGAGAAAATTACATTAACAAAAAAACAATTTGAGATGGTATCAACTAATAAGGTGTTTATTTCAATGAAAAAGGGAGAATAACAATGAAAGATATGGTTTGTATTGTTTGTCCAGTTGGGTGTAGAATCTCTGTAGATGAAGAAAATGATTATTCAGTAATTGGAAATAAGTGCCCAAAAGGAGCAACTTACGGAAAAAAGGAGTTGACTTTTCCAACAAGAACTATCACTTCAACTATTAAGATAAAAAACGCAATTCATAATAGACTACCTGTAAAAACTTCTACAGAAATTCCGAAAAATATGATTTTTGATATCATGCGAGAATTAAATAAATTAGAAGTTTCATCTCCAATTAAAGTTGGTGATGTGGTATTAAAAAATATACTAAATACAGGTGCTGATATTATAGCAACAAGAGATATGTAATTTATTATAGTATTGCTTGATTTTGTATATGATTTGTGTTATAATAATAAAAAAATATTCTTATTATGAGAAGAGTGGGTAAGCCCACTCTTTCGTTTTAGTTTAAATTATGTTTAAAAGGAGATAATTTTGAAAAAAGAAAATGAATTATTAAAAACTATTGAGGATACCTTTACTAAGTTATTTCTTGAAAAAGGTATTTATTTTGTTGATGTAGAGTATGTTAAGGAACCTAAGGGAAATGTACTAAGGATATATATTGATAAAGATGACGGTGTTGATTTAGATTCTTGTGAGATAGCTAGTAATCTTGTTAGCGATTGGCTAGATGAAGTAGATCCAATAGATGATTCATATTTCTTAGAAGTTTCATCTCCTGGTGCTGAGAGAGAAATAAAAAGCGATGAACAATTATTGAAATATATTGATAAGAAGATATTAGTAAAGTGTTATAAAAAGATAAATAATGAAAAAGAGTTTATTGGATACTTAAAATCTTTTGATAAAGAAAACTTAACTTTGAATGTGGGGCAATCAGAAGTTGTTCTTTATAGAAAAGATATAGCAATAATAAAATCACAAATAGAAATTTAAGGAGTTAATTATGAAAGGAACAACAGATTTTTTAAGAGCATTAGATGAAATAGAACGTGATAAAGGTGTATCAAAAGAAATAATTTTTGATTCATTAGAAAAAGCACTTTTAAAAAGTTATGAAAAAAACTTTGGCGAGTATGAAAATGTAAAAATAAATATTAATAGAACAAATGGTAAAGTCGAATTATTTTCATTAAAAACAGTAGTTGAAGTCGTTGAAGATAATATAACGGAGATATCTTTGGAAGATGCTAAAGCGATTAGTTCAAAGTATTCTATCGGTGATGAAGTTTCAATTAAACTTAAAACTATGGATTTTGGAAGAGTTGCTGCTCAAACTGCAAGAAATATTGTAATACAAAAAATTAAAGATGCAGAGAGAGAAGTAATATACAATGATTTCCAAGATAAAGAAAGAGAACTTATTTCCGGACAAATTCAACGAATTGATAGAAACAATTTATTTGTAAATCTTGGAAAACTTGAAGCAATTGTAACACCACCTGAACAAATTAAGAATGAAGTTTATCGTGTTGGTGAAAGATTAAAATTTTATGTTAAGGAAGTAAAAAACACAACAAAAGGGGCACAAGTTTTGCTTTCTAGATCAGATGTTAATTTTGTTTTAAGATTATTCGAATTAGAAGTTCCTGAAATATTAGATGGAACGGTAGAAATACAGTCAATTGCTAGAGAACCAGGTAGTAGAACAAAAATTTCCGTTTTTTCTAAAAATGAAGATGTTGATCCTGTAGGTGCATGTGTAGGATATAAGAGATCAAGAGTAAGTTCAATTATAAATGAATTAAAAGGAGAAAAAATAGATATTATTGTTTTTAGTAAAGATGTAAAAGAATATTTATCTAACTCTCTTAGTCCTTCAGAAGTTATAGCAGTTTTTACAAATGAAAGTGAAAATAGAGCAAGAATTATTGTACCAGATTCTCAATTATCATTAGCGATAGGAAAAGAAGGACAAAATGCTAGATTAGCAGCTAAATTAACTAATTGGAGAATAGATATTAAAGGATTAGAAAAGTATAAAGAAGATTTAAGAAATGGAAATATTGAAGTAGGTTTTGATGGAGAACAAGAATTTATAGATAATGGATTTGAATTATAGGTGATTATATGAAAGCAAAGAAAATTCCTATGAGAAAATGTGTTTCCTGTGGTGAACAAAAAGAAAAGAAAGAATTATTAAGAATTGTAAATAATAAAGAAGAAGGTATTTTACTAGATATTTCAGGTAAAAAGAACGGAAGAGGTGCTTATATTTGTAATTCTAGTAAATGTATAGATAAGGCTAAGAAGAATAAGAGGTTAAATGTTGCATTAGAATCAGAGATAAATAGTGAATTTTATGACGAACTGAAAAGATATGTAGATTCTATTGAATAGCAAAGGGGTGCTAGTATGAGTAAAGTTAGAGTACATGAACTTGCAAAAGGTTTAAATTTACAAAGCAAGGAATTAATTAATATAATTACTGGTTTAGGAGTTGATGTTAAAAGTCATATGTCAATTCTTGAAGGTAAAGATTTAGAAGTAGTAATAGGACATTTTAGAAAACTTGAATCTGAAAAATCAAAAAAGGAAGAAAAAAAGGAAGTTAAAACTGAAGATAAAAAAAATAGTTTTAATAAGGATAGAAAAGAAAATTTTAATAAAGATAATAAAAATTTAGAAGAAAGCTATAACAAAGATAAAAAAGAAGGTTATAACAAAGATAATAGGCCATACAATAAAGATAAGAAAGAAGGCTTCAACAAAGACAATAGATCATATAATAAAGATAAGAAGGAAGGCTTCAACAAAGACAATAGACCATATAATAAAGATAAGAAGGAAGGCTTCAACAAAGACAATAGACCATATAATAAAGATAAGAAAGAAGGCTTCAACAAAGACAATAGACCATATAATAAAGATAAGAAAGAAGGCTTCAACAAAGACAATAGACCATATAATAAAGATAAAAAAGAAGGCTTCAACAAAGACAATAGACCTTATAATAAAGATAAGAAAGAAGGCTTCAACAAAGACAATAGACCTTATAATAAAGATAAAAAAGATTTTGGAAAGAAATTTGATGATAGAAAAAGAGAATTTTTAGATGATGTGGTAGAAGTTGTTGATCCTGCTATTGAAAAAAGAGATGCAAGAAAAACTCATTTACAAGGTCAAGAAAAGAACAAAAAAAATAAGTCTATAAACGAACATAAGAAGAGAGAAGATAGAAATCCAAATATTATTTTAAAACCAGCAAAAAAGAAGAATAAAGCTAATCATAAAACTAAAAGTGATAGTGATTTAGAATTTGAAAATAAAGTAGAAAATACTGGAGAAATTAAAATCCCTGAAAGTATAACAGTTAAGGAATTTTCTGAAGCATTAGGAGTTAATAGTTCACAAGTTATTTCAAAATTAATATCACTTGGTGTAATGGCAGGAATAAATCAAGAAATTGATTTTGATTGTGCAAGTTTAATAGCAGAAGAATTTGGAAAAGTAACTGTCTTAGAAACTCCAGAAATAACAGAAGAGAATGAAATTCTTTCTCTAGATTACGAAGATAAAAAAGAAGATTTAGTAACAAGACCACCGGTTGTAACAGTAATGGGCCATGTCGATCATGGAAAAACATCTTTATTAGATTATATTAGAAAATCTAAAGTTACAACTCAAGAAGCTGGTGGTATTACACAACATATTGGTGCATATACAGTAAACGTAAATAATAGCAAAATTGTATTTTTAGATACTCCAGGTCACGAAGCTTTTACAGCTATGAGATCAAGAGGTGCAAAAGTAACTGATATTTCTATTTTAGTAGTAGCTGCTGATGATGGTGTTATGCCTCAAACTATAGAAGCAATAAACCATTCAAAAGCGGCAGGAGTTCCAATAATTGTTGCTATAAATAAAATGGATAAAGATGGAGCAAATCCTGAAAGAGTAAAAACTGAATTAGCAGATAACGGTTTGTTACCTGAAGATTGGGGTGGAGATGTAATAACAATGCCAGTATCTGCAAAAACTGGACAAGGAATTGATGAATTACTAGAAATGGTTCTTATGGTTGCAGAAGTTGAAGAATTAAAAGCAAACCCAAACAGAATGGCTATAGGTACAGTAATTGAAGCTCAGCTTGATAAAGGAAGAGGTCCGGTTGCTACAATTTTAGTTCAAAAAGGTACTCTTAATTCTGGTGATATGGTAATTTCAGGGACTTCTACTGGTAGAATAAGAGCGATGTTTGATGATAAAGGAAAGAAAATTAAAAAAGCAACTCCATCAACACCAGCTGTTATTTTAGGGTTATCAGAAGTACCTGAAGCAGGAAGTTTTATTTATGCTGTTAAAGATGAAAAAACAGCAAGAGGTTATGCTCAAAGGATCATTAATGTTCAAAAAGAAAATATGATAGCTTCTGGAAATAAAGTATCATTAGATGATTTGTTTGATAAGATACAAGATGGAAATTTAAAAGAAATAAAAATTATTATTAAGACAGATGTTAGAGGAACAGTTGATGCTGTTAAAAATTCGTTAGAAAAACTAAGTAATGAAGAAGTAAAAGTTAATATAATACATGGAGCTGTTGGTGGTATAAATGAATCTGATGTAATGCTTGCAGCAGCAAGTAATGCTATTATTATTGGATTTAATGTTAGACCTTCACAAGGAGCCATAGATTTATCAAGACATGAAAATGTAGATGTAAGAACATATAGAGTTATATATGATGCAATAGAAGATATTAAATTAGCAGTAAAAGGAATGTTAGCTCCTACTTTTGTTGAAGAAGTAATTGGTAGAGCTGAAGTTAGAGCTACTTTTAAAGTTCCAGGAATTGGTACTGTCGCTGGAGTATACGTTTTAAATGGAAAGATAACTAGAAATGCAAAAGTAAGACTTCTTAGAGATGGAATTATTCTTCATGAAGGAGAAATAAGTTCGTTGAAGAGATTTAAAGATGATGCTAAAGAACTTTTAACTGGATATGAAGGTGGATTGGGAATTTCTAATTATAATGATTTAAAAGAAACTGATATAATTGAAGCTTATATTGATAAGGAAGTTGAAAGATAGAGGTTTTTATGAATATAAAAAGACTTGGAAGAATTGAATCTGAAATTAATAGAGTTTTATCAGATGCTATTTACAACGGTATTAAAGATAATAGAATAGATCCATCTATTACAAATATTACCAAAGTTAGCGTAACAAATGATTTAGGAATTTGTTACGTTAGCATTGGTATTTTTGGAGATGAAAAAACTAAAGATAAAACTATAAAAGGACTAGAAAGTGCTACAGGTTTTATGAAAAAAAGAATTTCAGAAACCTTAGATTTAAGACATACTCCTAAATTAGTTTTTAAACTTGATGAATCTTTTGAAAAAGCAGCATTAATGAACGAGTTAATAATAAAAGTATCAAAAGAAGATAGAGAAAAGAGAGAAATATATGGTAATAATGAAGATGAATAATAGTCCTGAAGAAATATTAGGATTGATAAAATCTTCAAGTAAAATTGGAGTAATCTCACATAAAAATCCTGATGGAGACAATATTGGATCTACAATTTCTATAATTCTTGGTATAAGGGAAAATTTAGATAAATCAATATTTGGAATAAAAGTTGATGAATTTCCAAGTAATATACTATTTTTAGATACTCTTGTAAATATAAAAGAAGTTTCAGAACAGGATTTAGATTTGTTAATATATGTTGACTGTGGAGAAATAGATAGACCTGGAGATATTGGTGAACTTTTTAGAAAAAGAGCTAAAAAAATAATTAATATAGATCATCATAAGACTAATAATTTTTTTGGAGATTTAAATTATGTATTTCCTAACATGAGTTCAACTTGTGAAATAATATATAATTTATTTAAAGAATTTAATTTTAATATTTCAAAAGATGTTGCAAATGCACTGTTAATAGGGATTAATACTGATACGTATAGATTTTTATACGAATCCTCCACATCTTCTACTTTAAGAGCATGTGCTAATCTTTATGATTTAGGAGCGAATAAAGACTATATTTATAAAAAACTATATCAAAATAACTGTTTTGAAGTTGAAATGTTAAAGAATAAATTAATAGCTAGAGCTGACTTATATTTTAATAATAAAGTAGCTGTAATTGGTATGTTTAAATCTGATTTTGAAGGTACTAATTTAACTATGGAAATGGTAGATGATATAGTAAATTATTATAGAGACATAAATGGATTTGAAGTATCTATTCTATTTAAAGAAATTAACGATAATATTTTTAAAGGTAGTATAAGAAGTAAAGAATTTGTTGATGTTTCAAAAGTTTGTTCTTATTTCAATGGTGGAGGACACACAAGATCTGCAGGTTGCGTTATAGAGGGTGATTATAAAACAGTTGTTAATTTATTTTTAGAGAAACTAAGAAGTGAGTATCCAGATGAGTTTTAATGGAATATTGAATGTTTATAAACCAAAAGGATTTACTAGTAGAGATGTAGTAAATATCGTTAGAAAAATATATAATACAAAAAAAGTTGGACATGCTGGAACTCTTGATCCTAATGCTACAGGGGTTTTACCAATTGCTATTGGAAATGCTACAAAAATTGTAGACTATATTCAAACAATGGGAAAATCTTATATAGGAGAAATGACTTTAGGCATAGAAACAGATACTTTAGATATTTGGGGGAAAAGTATAGATTCAAAGGTTATTAATTTTAATAAAAATATTTTTTTTGATGTTATACAAAATTATGATAATAAAAAAATAATGCAAACACCTCCAATGTTTTCGGCTTTAAAGAAAGATGGAAAAAGATTATATGAGTTAGCTAGAAATGGAATTGAAATTGAAAGAGAAAAAAGAGAGGTTGATATCTATTCGCTTTTAATCCTAAATTTCTATGATAATAAGATAAGATTTGAAGTTAGCTGTTCTAAAGGAACATATATAAGAAGTTTATTTAATGATATAGGATTTGATACAAATAATTATTCGTATATGAGTTCTTTATGTAGGAATAAATATGGAATTTTTAAAATTGAAAATTCGATTTCAATTGAAAGACTTAAAAGACTTGATAACAGGCAATTAAAAGAATCTTTACTAAAGATAGAAGATGTATTAAAATATGACAAAATTAATTTTGAAAAAAAATATTTTAAGCATATCTCTAATGGATTAAGAAAATCATTTTATATAGACAAATGTGGCACATTCAAAATATATTGTGATAATGTTTTTATTGGAATTGGTGAATTAGTTCCTGAACAAGACAGGAAAATTTTAAAGATGTTAAATATATTTTATAAAAATAATGTTTAATATTTAGAATAATTATTAAATTAAATATCTAAAATATAGAGAGGTATATTAATGAAAAAAATCTAATGACTTTATCATTAGATTTTTTTTAATTTAAACTTGTTACTTCTATTATTTTTCTATTCAATTTTGAAATGGGTAAGCCTACTATATTATAAAAATCACCTTTAGTACTCTTAATTAAAAAATTACCATTATCTTGTATTCCGTAACCTCCAGCTTTATCATATGGTGAATCTGTTTTTATATAGCTTTCTATTGTTCTTTTTTGTAATGAATCTAAATCGTAAAAAGTTACATAACTTTTTACTGAAAATGTATGATAAATATTTTTAAAAAATATTGTAACAGATGTTTGAACTATATGCTCTTTACCAGATAAATATTCTAACATACTTCTTGCTTCTAAAATATTATTTGGCTTTCCAAATATAACATTATTATCAAAAACGATAGTATCAGCAGAAATAATAAGCGAATTATTATAATTTTTACTTATATATTTACATTTTTCATAAGATAATTTTTCACATAATTCACTAAATCTTGATATATTATCATTAAAATTAGATTCTAAAAAATCTTTTTCTAACTTTCTTTCATCAATTTTTGCTGGAATTATTTTAAATTCATTAAAAATATATTTTAATAAATCTTTTCTTTGCTTAGAATTACTTGCAAGTATAATATCGTAATCTTTCATAAAAGTCTCCTTAATTTTTATTATATAAATTATATCAAAAATAAAGAAGCATCTCAATATATAAAATAATTAAGACGCTTCTAAAATCCAGGATTGCTCAACATGTTATTATAAATAAAATTATTTCATAATAATTTATTTTTCATTAAATCAACTTACCAGTTACCCCATACATTATCATAAAAAAACATGATAAAGTAAAAGTTGTAAATGTAAGTAGTAATTTAAACATTTCTAAAGTATTAATATCTGAATTTCTAGTTTTTCTTTTTTGCATTGTAATTTCCTCCAATCAACAAATCACTTTATAAGTTACTTATATTATACACTTAAAAAAATAACTTGTCAAGCGACTTTTTTAAAAAAAATAAAAAAATTTTAAAATAAATTGCTTTTTAAGTTATTTTAGTGTATAATTAATATAGAATAATAGGGGTGATAATATGACTACAGGGGATAGATTAAAAGAACTTAGGCAAAAAGCTAATCTTACATTACAAGATGCTGGTGAATTAATAGGAACTAGTAAGCAAAATTTATTTAAATATGAGAACGATATAATTACTAATATTCCGATTGATAGACTTGTTAAATTAGCAGAAATATATAATACAAGTCCAATTGAAATTTTAGGTTGGGAGCATTATTCTAATAATCCAAATTCAACAAAAGCTTCAGTATATAATTACTTACCATATGGTGTTTCAGCAGGAACTCCAGATGGTCCGAACTATGAAGTAGATTTAGAGAAAATAGAGATTAGTGATTCTGTAATGGGGCCATATGCAAATGATGATGATATTTTAATAATGCATGTTAATGGAGAAAGTATGAATAAAATAATTCCTAATGGGAGCTATATTGCTGTTAAAATGAACTATCCAATATATAATTTAGAAGATGAAGACATTGTTGTGTTTTCTAATAATGGTGAGTATAGTTTAAAATTATTTTTTAGAGATGGTGAAGATATTATTTTTAGGCCAGCTTCTACTTATCACTCCTTTACAGATTTTAAATTTTCTAAAGATGATGAATTTAGTATATTAGGTAAAGTTGTTATGTACTGTGTAAATTTATAATTATTTTATATAAAAAAAGTGTAGATTTTTATCTACACTTTTTTATTTATAATATAAAATAATATCTAGATTTTCAAGATAGCTATAGCTAGCATAAAATAAATTATTAAACTAGTAGCATCTACAATTGTTGTAATTAATGGAGCCGCAGCACTAGCAGGATCCATTTTTAACTTTTTAGCAATTAACGGGAGAATACCTCCTGCTATATTTGCTGAAATAAGAGATATGGTTATTGTGAGGCTAACAACAAAACTAATTGAAAATGTAGTATTTTTTGACCCAAATATATATAGTCTTATAAAATTTGTTACAAATAAAATTGCACCACAAAGTAAACCAACAAATAACTCTTTTCTAAAAACTATAAAAATATCTTTTATATTTAAATCATCAATAGCAATACCTCTAATTACCATAGTTGAACTCTGGGTGCCTGCATTTCCTGAAGTTGACATTATTATTGGTATTGATGCTGAGAGCACCGTTACTGCACTAAGTTTATCTTCAAAAAATTGTAATATATATCCTGTAAAAGTAGCAGAAATCATAAGAATTAATAGCCAAGATATTCTTGACTTAACCATTTCTTTTATACTTGTTTTTAAGTATGATCCATCTGTAGGACTAATACCACTCATTTTATGAATATCCTCTGTTGCTTCTTCTGTCAAAATATCTAAAACATCATCTGCTGTTACAATTCCTATTAAGCAGTGTTGATCATTGAGAACACATATTGTAGTTAAATCGTATTTGCTTAGTAAACTAGCAACCTCTTCTTGATCTGTATTTGTATAAACATAATGAATATTCTTATCCATTATTTCGGATATTAATTTATCATTTTTTGCTATTATTATATCTCTTAAGTTTACAATACCGACTAATACTCTTCTTTTATTTATTACAAAACAAACATTAATTGTTTCTGCTATAGATGCTTGTTTTTTTATTTTAACAATAGCCTCTTCAACAGTATCCTCTTCTCTAAGCTCTACAAAGTCAGTACTCATTACTGATCCAGCTGTATTTTCTCCATAACTTAATAATGTATTAATTTCTTTTCTATGGTCAGCTGGTACATTTTCTAGAATGTACTTAATTACATTTGCTGGCATTTCTTCTAAGAAATCTACAATATCATCACTAAACATATTATCTAACATGCTTTGAAGTTCAATAGATGATAATGCTGAAATTAACCTTTCTTGATGTTCTGAATCTAAATAAGTAAATAAATCAGCTGAAATATCTTTTGGTAAAATTTTGAAAACAAACATTGCTTCATCAAGTTCTAATTCACTAAATATTTCACTTAAGTCAACAATATTATATTCATCAAAAATTTCTCTAATTAATAGAACTTTTTTTTGTTTTATGAGTTCAGGAAGTAGGGAAGATAATTGCTCTTTACTATATTCTAAAAAATTATATTCCATATATTACACCTCCTAAAAACATAGATGCTAATGCAAAATATATTGTAAGAGAAATTGCATCACATACGGTTGTCAATATTGGTCCACTCATTGATGCAGGATCTTGTTTAAGAGTACTAGCTAATAATGGTAAAATTCCACCAATTAAATTAGCAATTGTTACAATTATATAAATAGTAACAGATATTAAGATTGCAATTGAAAGTGAAATATTTGGCATAAATAATAAAATTCTAAGAATATTTACAGTAAATAATATTGCACCTAATATTAAAGAAATTAGAAATTCTGTTTTAATTACATACTTAAAATCAGAAATATTTAAATTATCAATGGCAATTCCTCTTACTACCATTGAACTTGATTGACTACCAGCATTACCAGCAGTATCCATTAACATAGGTATAAAAATTACTAACGACGGAAATTTTAAAGTTAAATCACTATTTTTAGATAAAATAAGACCAGAAACTGTAGCAGAAATCATAAGTATTAGTAACCATGTAATTCTACTTTTTACCATTTCTAATATTGGCATATTCACATAGGAACCTTCAATAGGAGTGATACCACTCATTTTTTGTAAGTCCTCTGTAACTTCATCTTGAATAATATCATAAACATCATCAATTGTTATAATTCCAATAAGTCTATGTTGATCATTTACAACAGGTAAAACTAATAAGTCATATTTCGAAAATATTTTAGCTACTTGCTCTTGATCTTCATCACACTCTACAGAAATTACGTCAGTTTCCATTATATCAGAAATCAATGTATTTGAGGAAGCTAATAATATACTCCTCATTGAAACAAATCCTAGAAGAATATGTTGATCGTTGGTTATATAGCAGTAGGAGATTGTTTCGGCCAGTCTTTCTTTATCTTTTATCATTTTTAAAGCTTCGTCAGCTGTGATTTCAGGATCAAGTTCTACGTAATCTGTACTCATTACAGAACCAGCACTATTTTCTTTAAAATTTAATATCATATTAATTTCGCTTCTTCTTTGATTAGAAGCAGAATTTAAAACTCTTTTAACAATGTTAGCAGGTAATTCTTCTAAAAATTCACTAATATCATCAGTAAACATATAATCAAGCATTACTTTGATTTCATGATCTTGCAAACCGTTTATTACTTGTTGCTTCATATTTTGAGGAAGATAAGCAAAAATCTCTGAAGATTTTTCTTTTTTTATAACTTTGAACATAAATAAAATTTCTTTAATATCAAAATATTCTTCAAAAATATTTGCAAGAGTAACTTCATTTGTATTGTAAATTAAATCTCTTAAATGAAAAATATTTTTTTCTTCTAAAGAATTTTTTAGCTCATTAGCTATTATTTTGCTTTTTTCCAAAGAATTCTCTTTTAAATTCATATATATCCTCCTTTTTCTATAATAAAATTCTATTATTTTATATTATAACATATTTTAGATTTAATAATATACATATTTTGTAAAAAAATAAATAAATAACAAAAAAATAAATTAGAAAAAACATGTAAAATTTAATAATTAAATGTTGAAAAATTAATATTTTTATGATATAATTCAATAAGTATATATTTATGTAAATGATATTTTTTTGTTTTATGTATACTATTTTTAAAAATTTATAAAATTAGGGTTAAAAAATGAGAGTTATATCTGGGAAAAAAAGAGGATTAAAGTTATTATCTCCATTAGATAATAATATAAGACCAACTACGGATAAGATTAAAGAGTCTATTTTTAATATATTATTTGATATTGATGAGAATTCACTAGTTTTAGATTTATTTTGCGGAAGCGGTGCTATTGGAATTGAATTTTTAAGTAGAGGAGCTAAAACGGTTTATTTTTGTGACATTTCAGAACAAAGTGTAAATATTACAAAGAAAAATCTTCAAAATTGTGAATTTAATGATAATTCTATTATTATTAATATGGATTTTATGAATTGTTTAAATTATTTTTATAATAATAATTTAAAATTTGATTATATTTTTTTAGACCCTCCATATAAGTTTGAATATATAGAAGAAACATTAGAATTTATTTATAATAAGAATATTTTGAATACTGACGGAATCATAATTATAGAAACAGATAAAGATATTTCTATAAAAAACTTTAGTATTATAAAAGAAAAAAAATACTCTAAAATTAGAGTCTTATTTTTAGAAAGGAAAGATAATAATGAAAATAGTTTTTCCTGGAAGTTTTGATCCTTTAACAAATGGACATAAAAGAATTATTTTAAAGGCTTTAAGAATTTTTGAATCTGTTAATATTTTAATTTTAAATAATATAAATAAAAAATCACTTTTTACACTAGAAGAAAGAAAAGATATTATTTCAAATATATTTAAAGATTATAATAATGTTAGTGTTGAATTATATTCAGGATTGTTAAGTGAGTATATTGAAAATAATGATGTTAATATTATTGTTAGAGGAGTTAGAAATACTTTAGACTTTGAATCTGAAAAGATTAATGCTAAAGTAAATAAAGAACTTTGTGGTGTAGAAACAGTTTTATTCTTTTCTGATAGTTCAGATGAACATATAAGCTCTACAGTAGTTAAAGATATTTATTTTAATGGAGGTAGTATAGCTAGATACGTAGATAAAATTGTTTTAGATATATTAAGTGAAAAATTTAGGAGGAAATAGTTATGGAAATTTTAGAATTAATTGATCGTATTGAAGATTTAGTGGAAGAAAGCTCAAGTTTACCGTTTTCTAAGAAAGTAATGGTAGATTCTGAAGCATTATTTTTCATATTAAAAGAAATGAGAGAAAGTATTCCTGAAGAAATTAAACAAGCTGAATGGATTCATGAAGAAAAAGATAGAATTTTAAATGATGCAACTAAAGATGCTAATCAAATTTTAGAACAAGCAAATAAAGAAGCGTCCCAAATTAAATCTGATGCAGAAGCAAGATATGAAAAAATGATAAATGAAAATGATGTAGTTGTTGCTGCCGAAAGTAAAGCAAATGAAATATTATTAAAAGCAGAACAAAATGCAAAAACTATAAAAATGCAAACTAATACTTATGTTGATGATGTTTTAGCTAAAACTCAAGAAAAATTAAGAGATTTAATTACTGTTTTAGATAATAACAGAAGCGAGTTAAGAAAATAATTGGAGAACAGATGAATAGAGTTACTGAAAATTTAATTTTAGATATTGATGATACTAGAAATCTATTTGGACATCTAGATTCTAATATAAATTATATTTCTAAAAAATTTGATGTATCAATAAAAAATAATGAAGAAGGTTTATCTATTAGTGGGGATGAAAAAATGGTATTGTTATGTAAAAAAACAATCGAATTTCTTGTTAAAGATAATCCTTCCGAAGATTTAGATAGGCAAAAAGTATCTTATATTATAGAAAAAGTAAAATCTGAAAACAAAGAAATATTAAATGATTGGCTCGATTATGTTATATGTTTAAATTCAAAACTTAAACCTATTAAGCCAAAAACATTAGGGCAAAAAAAGTATATTTCAGCAATTGAAGAAAATATAATAACTTTTGGTATAGGACCAGCTGGTACCGGAAAAACTTTTTTGGCTATAGCGATGGCTGCTAAAGCTTTAAAAAATAATTCAGTATCTAAAATTATTTTAACAAGACCCGCAGTTGAAGCAGGTGAAAATTTAGGTTTTTTACCAGGAGATTTGCAAGAAAAAATAGACCCTTATTTAAGACCGCTGTATGATTCATTATATAGCATATTAGGATATGATAATTTTCTTAAGCTTAAAGAAAAAGGTATTATTGAGGTTGCACCTTTGGCCTATATGAGAGGGAGAACTTTAGATGATGCATTTATAATTCTTGATGAAGCCCAAAATGCTACAAATGAGCAAATGAAGATGTTTTTGACAAGAATTGGTTTTGAATCTAAAGCGGTAATCACTGGAGATATTACTCAAATTGATTTAGGTAGAAGAAAAAATTCCGGACTTGTTTCAGTAAGTAAAATTTTAAATAATATTAAAGGGATTAATTTTAATTATTTTGATAGTTCAGATGTTGTAAGACACAGTATTGTCATGAAAATAATAGAAGCATATACTAGATATGAAGATAATATAGTGGAGAATAAATAATGAATGTTTTATTTGATAATAGGCAAGATTATTTTATAATATCTGATATTCTTAAAAAAAAAATAATAGAATGTATAGAAACAGCATTAAAAGTTGAGAATAAATTTAGGAATAATATTGAAGTTTCAGTTTCTTTTGTAACAAGTGAAGAAATCAAACATATAAACTCAGAATTTAGAGGTATAGATAAAGAGACAGATGTTTTATCATTTCCAATGGATTTTGAATTTTATGAAGAAAATATGCCGTATATGTTAGGTGATATTATAATTTCTACAGAAAGATCAATCGAACAAGCAAAAGATTTTGGACACAGTATCGAAAGAGAAATTTTATATTTAGTTTGTCATTCGGTGTTTCATTTATTAGGATATGATCATATTGATGAATCAGATAAAATGATTATGAGAAATAAGGAAAAAGAAACTATGAAAATAATGGGAATTTTTAAAAATGAAAAAGAATTCTAAATTTATACAGAGCTTAACTTGTGCGTTTAAAGGAATAATACATGTTATTAATGCAGAGAGAAATTTTAGAGTTCATTTATTTTTTTCTTTGCTAGCTATAGCATTATCTTTAATTCTAAAAATATCTTTTATTGAATTATCTATAATATTTATTATGATAGCTATTGTTTTGGTACTAGAAATTATTAATACTATCATTGAAAATATTATGGATTTTTTATGTAAAGATTATAATTTAAGTGTAAAATTGATAAAAGATATGGCAGCAGGAGCAGTTCTAGTATCAGCTTTTATTGCAATAATTGTTGGGATACTAATTTTTATTCCTAAAATAATAGTTTTTATTGGTGATTAAATGAATTTAAATGTTTATAAAGATTTGATAGATTGTGCTTTAAATAGTCAAAATAGAGCATATACTCCATATTCACAATTTAATGTTGGAGCTGCTGTGCTTACAGAATCCGGAAAAATTTATGGTGGTTGTAATATAGAGAATGCATCATATACTCCAACAGTGTGTGCAGAAAGAGTGGCTATATTTAAAGCTATTTTTGATGGAGAAATGAAAATCAAAAAAATTGCAGTTGTTGGAAAGAAAAATTCTTTCACATATCCTTGCGGAGTTTGTAGGCAAGTTATTAGAGAATTTTGTACAGAAGACTGTGAAATTATACTAGTAAAAAGTGAAAATGAATATAAGATAATTAATTTTTTAGAATTATTACCTTATAGTTTTGGACCAGAGGATTTATAGTATGAATAATTTAAAATCAGGGTTTGTTAGTATTGTTGGCAGATCTAATGTTGGGAAATCAACTTTATTAAACAGAATTATTGGAGAAAAAATCTCAATAATATCTAATAAACCTCAAACAACAAGATTTAATTTAAAGTTAATATACAATTCACTTGATTCTCAAATAGTATTTGTTGATACTCCAGGCGTACAAAATCCTAAAAATAAATTAGGAGAATTTATGCTAAAAGAATCAAAAAATTCTTTAAAAGATGTAGATTTAATTTTGTATATGGTTGATAGTAATTTAGAAATTGGAGTACTAGATAATCAAATAATTGATATTCTTAAAAGGATAAATCTTCCAAAAATTTGTGTTATAAATAAAATTGATACTTTAAATTCTGAAGATTTATCTAAAATTATATTAAAATATGAAGATATGAACTTATTTGACGAGATTATACCAATATCTGCATCAGAAGGAACTAATGTATATAATTTAATTGATAGTATAAAATCTTTTTTACCGTTTGGACCAAGATACTATTCTGATGATATGATTACAGATCTAACAGAAAGAGATATAGTTGCAGAAATAATAAGAGAAAAAACACTTAATCTATTAAGAGATGAAATTCCACATGGTATCAATATTTTAATTGAAAAATTTTCTTTAAGAAAAGATAAACCAATAGTTGACATTGATGCAGTAATTTGTGTTGAAAAAAAATCTCATAAGGGAATGGTTATCGGTAAAAACGGAAGTATGATATTAAAAATAGGAAAATCTGCTAGATTAGATATAGAAAACTTTTTAGAATCAAAGGTAAATTTGAAATTATTTGTTAAAATAGATGATGATTGGAGAAGTAAATCATTTAAGGTGAAAGAATTTGGATATTTTAGAAAATAGTATTTATAATAGTGTAAATGGATTTGTTATTTCGGAAAATACATATATTAATAAAGGAAAAATTTATAAAGTTTATACAGATGAATTTGGATTTATATCTATATATACAAAAAATTCAGAGATGTTTTTATCTTTGTACTCTAACTATAATTTTAAACTAATGTATAAAAATGAATTTTTTTATTGTAATGAATATGAATTAATAGATTTTTATAAATTTAAATCTAAAGACCAGATACTATTTCTAAATATTTTATCTGAAATTATTCTAAAAACTAATGTTCAAGAGTTAAAGAATTTAGAAGTATATAACTTAATCGATGAAATATTACAGACTAAATATTTAGATTATAATATGTTATTAACTTATTTTATTTTAAAATATTTACTTTATAATGGATACCACATAATATTTGAAAACAATAAATACTTAGATTATTATAATTTTGATATTTCTGAGTTACTAATAAATTCAAATTTAAAAATGCATATAAAATATAATTATCTTATTAATAATTTTGAATATAACTATATTTATTTGCTTTACCATTCAGACAGTATTAGAAATTTTGAAACTATAGACTTTAAAGTAAATAAGGAAAGAATTCTTGGCCTTTTAGTAAATGCATTATGTCTTAATTTTAATGTATATAGATTGAATAGTTATAATTTAAGGTGATATGATGTCTTATATAAAAAAAGAAAAAATCGAAGAAATCAAAGAAAAAGCAGATATTGTTTCTGTAGTGAGTGATTATTTATCTATAAAAAAGAGTGGAAGATATTATACGGGAAACTGTCCTTTTCATAATGAAAAAACACCTTCTTTTTTTATTTATCCTGAAACTAATAGTTTTCATTGTTTTGGTTGTGGAAAGCATGGCGATAGCATATCTTTTGTAATGGAAATTGATTCAATAGATTATGTTAGCACAATAAAAAAACTAGCAGATAAATTTGGTATTCAAATTGAATATGATAGTTCAAATAATTTTTCTGAAAATAAGAATTACGAAGATTATTATAAAATAAATGAATTTGCTGCTAGATTTTATTATAAAAATATGATGGAAAATTCTATACCTAAGCAGTACTTACTAAATAGAGGTATAAATCAGAAATCAATTAATTTATTTTTTATTGGATATGCTGATGACAACTGGAAATCATTATATAATGAACTAAAATTAAAAAATTTAAACATAGATATTGCTGAAGAATTAGGTCTTATAATTAAAACAAAAAATGGAGATTATATTGATAGATTTAGAAATAGAATAATATTTCCTATTTTAAATGTGAAAAAAAAGATAATAGGATTTGGTGGAAGAACAATTGTTAATGATAATGCTAAATACTTAAATTCTCCTGAAAGTATTATATTTAAAAAAGGAGAAAATATTTATGGACTTGACAAAATAATAGAAAATAATATTAGAGATAAGGTTCTAATTGTAGAAGGTTATATGGATGTTATTTCATTATATCAAAGAGGTATAACAAATGCTGTTGCTGGTTTAGGAACTGCTTTTACCGAGACTCAAGCTAAGTTAATTAAAAGGTACTTCAGAAATAATATATATTTATGTTATGATGGGGATAATGCTGGTATAAGTGCTGCTAATAAGACAAATCAGATATTTAATGAATTATCTATTAAACCAAATATTATTCTTCTTCCGGATAAACTAGATCCTGATGATTATATTAAAAAATTTGGAATAAGTGAATTTAATAAGCTTGTTGATAATCCATATGACATTAATGGCTTTAATTATGAAATTTTGAAAAAAAACAAAAAGAATTCGAATTCTATAACTGAAAATTCAATTTTTTATGAGAATATTTTATTGTTTTTATCAAAAATTGATACTAATATATTAAGAGATTTATATGTTAATAAGATATCAAATGAGTTTGGGTTTGATAAAGAATCTTTGAAGGAAGACTACAAGAATTTTTATCAAAATGATAGTAGAATAATTGAAAGTACTAATATATCTGATGAGAGGTATAAAGAAGATAGTTTATTGTTAAATTCTGACAAAAAAGTTTTAATAATGGGTATTATATTACTAATGAGATGTGAAAGCAAAGTGTTAAAAATTAGTTATAAACTTGAACAGTTAATAAAGGGTACAGGTTTATATAATGTTTTTTGCTATGTTAAAAATAATGCAGAGAATAAAATGATAACTGTTCCGTCTAAATTAATTGATAAATTTGCAAATAGTAATGACGATTTAAAAATTGTAGAATATATTGTAAAATGTTATGATGAAAAAGTTGAATTATCAATTTTAGATTATATCAAATTATTAGATATTACTGTTTTAAATTTTGAAATTAGAAAAACAACTAAAAATATAGAAACATTAAGAAATATGGATAGAAATAATGAAGATGTAATTTCTAATTTAAATTTTAATGTTAAAAAGTTGATGGAGTTAAATAAAAAACTTAAAAATATTGAGAAAGGGGTTCATCATGAGTAATAAATTAAATGATATTGAATATGATGAAGTAAAAATTCTAATAATTGAGGAACTAACAAAGTACGCTAATGACCATAACGGCTTTGTTAATAATAAGTACCTTGAATCTTTAGATTTGTTTAATCTTATTGATATTGATGATATAGAAGAAATAAAAACTAAATTAGTTGAAAATCAAGTTGAATTTATTGATGAAAGCGAAAATTTAGAAGATATTGAAATTAGTGATGATTTAATCGACTTAGATGATGAAAAGGACGATGTTGAAGATGAAGAAATAAAATTAGAAGATTTTTCAGATTTAAAAGGTTTTAACATTGATGACCCAGTAAAAATGTATTTAAAAGAAATTGGAAAAATCCCATTACTTAGTGCTGATGAAGAGAGAATATTAGCTGAAAATATGGAAGCAGGAGATATAGAGGCTAAAAAGAAATTAGCTGAAACTAATCTAAGACTTGTAGTTAGTATTGCAAAAAGATACGTTGGTAGGGGAATGCAATTTTTAGATTTAATACAAGAAGGAAATATGGGTTTAATGAAAGCCGTTGAAAAGTTTGATTTTAGAAGAGGATTTAAATTCAGCACTTATGCGACTTGGTGGATTAGACAAGCCATAACTAGATCTATAGCAGACCAAGCAAGAACTATAAGAATACCTGTTCATATGGTTGAAACTATAAACAAACTAGTAAGAATTGAAAGACAATTAGTTCAAGAACTTGGTAGAGAACCAACAAATGAAGAAATATCAGAGCATATGGGTATTGAGGTTGATAAAGTTAATGAAATTAGAAAAATTGCACAAGAACCTGTAAGTTTGGAAACTCCAATTGGAGAAGAAGATGATAGTCATTTAGGAGATTTTATTGAAGATGAAACGGCCATTGCTCCTGATGAAGCAGCTAATTTTTCAATGCTAAAAGAACAGTTAAATCAAGTCTTAAGTACTCTATCTGAGAGAGAAAAAAAAGTTTTAGAACTACGATTTGGTTTAAATGATGGTACCCCAAGAACATTGGAAGAAGTTGGAAAAGAATTTGAAGTTACAAGAGAAAGAATAAGACAAATAGAAGCAAAAGCTCTTAGAAAACTAAAACATCCTAGTAGAAGCCAAAAGCTAAAGGATTTCTTGGAATAAAATTATGAGTAGTTTAAGGTTAAAAAAAATTTGTGATTTAGTTGATTATAATTCAATTGTGGCAGATATAGGAACAGATCACGGTATAATTCCAATTGAATTATCAAAAAAATCTATTTCAAAAAAAATAATTGCTACTGATATAAGTAAGGATTCTTTAGAAAAATTAGAACAAAAACTTTTGTATAATAATAATATTGCTAATATTGATACTAGAGTATCTGACGGATTAGATTGTATAGAAGAATTTGAAGTTGACACTATAATAATATCCGGAATGGGAGGAATACTCATAAAAGAAATACTAGAAAAAAATCTTCATATAGCAAAGACAGCGAATTATTTAATACTATCACCAAATAATTCGTTAGATATTTTAAGGAAATTTTTATTTAAAAATAATTTTGTTATTGATAAAGAGTCTGATGCTATAGAAAATAAAAAATACTATCAAATTATAAAGGTTAAAAGAGGAAAAGACTTTTATAATAGTGATCTTGAATTTTTATATGGTAAAGAACTTATAAAAAACAAATCTGAAAATTTAAAAATTTATTTAGAGAGTGAATTAAAAAAATATAGTATTATCATTGAAAAAATTAAAAAAGAAAGTAATAGAAATAGTAGAATTTCTGAAATAAATAAATTAGTTGAAAGCATAAGAGGAATTTTGAATGGTTTTTAAAGTTGGAGATCTTTTAAGAATATTGGATAAAGAGTATTCGTTTTTTTTACAAGAAGATTGGGATAATACTGGATTCCAATTTGGAAATTATGATGATCATATAAAAGGAATTTTATTATCACTTGATATTACCATTGATGCAATAAAATTTGCAATAGAAAATAAAATTAATTGTATTATATCTCATCATCCTTTATTCTTTGAAAAGATTAAATTTTTAGACTCAAAATCAGATAGTTATAGAAAAATTGAATTGTTAATAAAATATAAAATTAATGTAATTTCTATTCATACACCATTAGATTTACATGAAAATGGTGTTAATAAAATATTAGCTGATAAATGTTTTTTGCAAAATAAAAGACAAGTTTTTGTTGAATATAAAAATGGACTAGGCTATGGTATTGTAGGTAATATTGATTTAATAAGTTGTAAAAATTATATAGAACAAATAAAAAAAAATTTTATACAACCTATAGTATTTTATGGAGACTTCGAAAAGAATATTTATAAGGTTGCGGTACTTGGAGGTTCTGGAGCATTTTCCATAAATAATGCAATAAGTAAGAATGTAGATATACTAATTAGTTCTGATTTTAAGTATCATGATATTCAATCCGCATTAGAAAATAGTATTAATATAATTGACTTAGGACATTATGAATCAGAAGTCATTGTATTAGAATCTTTACTAGAATTTCTAAACAGTAAAAATCTTAATTTAAAGATTTCTATTTACAATAATAACATTTTTAAAAGAAATATATTTTAAAAATATTAAGTAAGACAGACAATCGCGTGATTATTTACGAGGAAAGTCCGTGCACCATAGAGCAGAATGCTGGATAACGTCCAGTGGGGGCGACCCTAAGGCTAGTGCAACAGAGATATACCGCCATTTATGGTAAGGGTGGAAAGGTGAGGTAAGAGCTTACCAGCATATAGGGGACTATATGGCTATGTAAACCCCATTCGGTGCAAGATCAAGATTGAACTTTTGTAGTTGCTCGCTACGTTCATAGGTAGATTGCTTGAACAAATTGGTAACAATTTGTCTAGATAGATGATTGTCAAATACAGAACACGGCTTATAGTTTTGCTTAATATACATAATTTAATATAAGGTATTACCTTATATTTTTTTACTTTTATAAAAGGAGAGTTTAATGGATTTAGAGAAACAAATATTAAATTTTATGAAAAAAAAGAATTATTTTCCGCTAACTAAAGAAGAACTTGCAGTTGCATTAGATATTAATTTTGCTAATTTAAAACATTTTTTTAATGTATTAGATTCTCTATTTAAGAGTAAAAAAATATCATGTAATGATTATAAATATAGTATTTATGAAAAAAATAAAACATTAAAAGGTAAAATTATTTTTACACCAAAAGGTAATGCTTTTTTTGTATCTGATGATGAAATTGACGATATTTTTATTCCAAAAAATGAGCTAAATAACGCGAATCATAGTGATGATGTTGAGATAGAAATAATAAAGAATAAAGAAATAAATAGAAAAGCGGAAGGAAGGGTAGTAAAAGTTCTAAATAGGAATAATAATATAATTATAGGAACTTTTACTGAAAACAAAAATTTTGGATTTGTAGTTCCGGATGATTTTAAATATAACTATGATATTTTTATCAAAAAAGGTGATAAAAATGGTGCTAAAACAGATGACAAAGTAATATGTAAAATTACTGAGTATCCTGACAAAAAGAGAAATCCAGAAGGTGTAATAATTGAAGTTTTAGGAAATAAAAATAATAAGAATGTTCAGATAGCTTCTATTTTAGAAGAAGTTGGAATTCCATATAAGTTTCCTAATAAATTATATAAAGAACTAGAAGAATTAGAAGTTTTTGATATAAAAAAAGAAATAAAAAATAGAGTTGATTTTAGAAAATTATTTACTGTTACAATTGATGGTAAAGACTCAAAAGATTTTGATGATGCAATTTCAATTGAAAAAAAAGATAATGATTTTATACTGTATGTTCATATTGCAGATGTATCCCATTTTGTAAAAAAAGATAGTAAATTAGATAGAGAAGCCTACAAAAGAGGGAATAGTGTATATTTATTTGATTATGTTGTACCTATGTTGCCTGAATTATTATCTAATCACCTTTGTTCTTTAAATCCAAATACTGATAAACTTGCTATTACAGTTAAAATGACAATAAGTAATTCTGGATTAGTAAAAGATTATAAATTCTACGAGTCAGTTATAAATAGTGATTATAGATTAGTATATGACGATGTATCATTGTTTTTAGATAATACTGCTAATAATAGTAATATTTATAAAGATGATGTTTTAAAAGAAAAACTATATTTAATGAAAAAATTAGATGAAATACTTACTATTAAAAGAAAAAATAGAGGTACATTAGACTTTGAATTACCAGAGATTGATATATCATTTAATAAAGATGACGAAGTTGAAAATATATCTAGAAAAATAAATGGTATAGCTAATAGGATAATAGAATCTTTTATGATTTGTACAAATGAAGTTGTTGGTAAACATTTTGGAGATGAGGATATTCCAATAATATATAGACTTCATCCAAAACCAACTGAAGAAAAGCTAGAAATTCTAAAAAATTATTTAAGACATTTAAATGTAAATATTCAATCTATTGATCAATTTACATCAAAATTTTTAAGTAATATAATTGATAAGTTTAAGGATACTAATAAATCAAGTTTTGTAAACTATACTATCTTACGATCAATGTCAAAGGCCCAATATTCTTCAAATATTGATATTCATTTTGGATTAGCAACTTTTTTATATTGTCATTTTACTTCTCCTATTAGAAGATATGCGGATTTAACGGTTCATAGAACATTAAAAAATTATTTACATGCTAATAATGAAATAGCAAAAAATTATTTAGATTATTTAGATATAACATCTAATCATATCAATGATACAGAAATAATGGCTATAGATGCTGAGAGGAAACTAGAGGATATCAAAAAAGTTGAATATATGAAAAATAAGATTGGACAAGTTTTTAATGGAATTATTGTTTCAGTAACATCATTTGGAATTTTTGTACAATTAGATAACACAGTGGAAGGTCTTATTAAATATGAAGATATTACAGATGATTATTATGAATTTAATGAAGAAACATTGACTGCTGTTGGAAAGAGAAGTCGAAATGTATTTGATATTGGTATGGAAATTGAAATAATAGTAGCTAAAGTTAATGAAATTAGCAATGAAATATATTTTTATTTAAATAGGTGATAAAATGAGAGATAGAACTACTATAAAGACAATTGCTAACAATAAAAAAGCAAGACATGATTACTTTATAGAAAATATTATAGAAGCAGGAATTTCTTTAGCAGGAACTGAAGTTAAAAGTATAAGACAAGGAAAAGTTTCTATAAAGGAAAGTTATTGCTTAATAAAAAAAGCAGAAGTATATATTTATGGAATGAATATAACACCTTATGACCATGGAAATATTTTTAATTTAGAACCTACAAGAGAAAGAAAATTACTATTAAATAAGCGAGAAATAAATAAATTTATTGGTCAAACTAAGGAAAAAGGATATTCATTAATACCATTAAATGTGCATATAAAAAATGGTTGGATAAAACTAGATATTGCACTTGCTCGTGGTAAGAAAAATTATGATAAGAGGGATAGTATGCTTGAAAAAGAACACGAAAGAAACATTCAATTTGCGTTAAAAAACAAATATAAATAGAGGTGAATTTTTTGAATAAAAAATATACAATTATAACTTATGGTTGTCAAATGAATCATCATGATTCAGAAAAAATATCTTATTTGCTTGAAAATTTAGGTTATGAAAAAGAAAATGATATAGAAAAATCTGATTTTATTATTTATAATACGTGTTTAGTAAGAGAAAATGCAGAATTAAAAGTTTATGGACAATTAGGTGCACTAAAAAATTTAAAGAGAAAAAAGCCTGAAATGATAATCGCAGTTTGTGGTTGTATGATGCAAACAGGAGATGCTAGAGCAACAATAATTTCTAAATATAAACATGTAGATATAATTTTTGGTACAAAGAATATTTCGAGATTACCTTCTCTTATATCAAGGCATAGAAGCACGGGAGAGGTAATTGTAGATATTGAAGAAGAAGATATATTGGATGATGATACTCCAATAAATAGAGAACACCCATTTATTGCATATGTTAATATAATGACAGGATGTAATAATTATTGTACTTTTTGTATAGTCCCATATGCAAGAGGAAAAGAAATTAGCAGAACTCCTGAAAGTATTATTAATGAAATAAAAGAATTAGCTAATAAAGGATATAAAGAAATAACATTATTAGGACAAAATGTTAATTCATATGGAAAAACATTAAGACCAAAAGTTTCATTTCCAGAATTGTTAAAAATGGTAAATGAAGTTGAAGGTATTGAAAGAATAAGATTTTTAACAAGTCATCCAAAAGATTGCTCAGATGAGTTAATAGAAGCAATTGCTAATCTAGATAAAGTTTGTGAAAATATACACTTACCTTTTCAATCTGGAAGTAATAGAATACTAAAAGATATGCATAGAGTTTATACTAGAGAGCATTATTTAGATCTAATCAGAAAATTAAAGGAAAAGGTACCTAATATTACACTTTCTACAGATATTATAGTAGGATTTCCAGGTGAAACTGAAGAAGACTTTAATGATACTTTAAGTTTAGTTGAAAATGTTGAATATGACCAAGGGTTTACTTTTTTATATTCAATAAGAAAAGGTACAAAAGCTGCCGAAATGAATAATCAAATACCACATGATATTAAGCAGGAGAGATTTCAACGACTTATTGATACCATGTACGATATATTTTACAAAAAAAATAAAGAGTGTGTTGGTAAAACATACGAAGTGTTAGTTGAGGGTATAAGTAAGAATAATTCAGAAATTCTTACTGGAAGAACAAGAGGATATAAATTAGTACATTTTAAAGGTGGAAAGAGAAATATTGGACAATTAGTTAATGTAAAAATAACTGGACATAATTCATTTGCACTTGAAGGAGAATTAGTTTAGAAGGAGTAATTATGAGTGATTTTACACCAATGATTAAACAATATCTAGAAGTTAAGTCTAATTATAATGATTGTATAATTTTTTATAGGCTAGGTGACTTTTATGAAATGTTTTTTGAAGATGCAAAAGTAGTTTCAAAAATATTAGATTTAGCTCTAACAAAAAGAGATTGCGGCGGTGGAAATACTGCGCCAATGTGTGGAATTCCTCATCATGTTGTTAAACCTTACTTATATAAGTTAGTATCTGAAGGATTTAAGGTAGCTATATGTGAACAAGTTCAAGATCCAAAACTTGCAAAAGGTATTGTTAAGAGAGAAGTTATTAAATTAGTTACACCAGGTACAATTGATGAATTTGATGAAATAGCTGGTAATAAGAATAACTATATAATGAGTATTTATATGGATTCAACTAATTTAAGTATTACTTATTCTGACATTTCAACTAGTGAAATATTTTCTACAAGTATATTTGAAATGAATAGAGATAATTTAATAACTATACTCGAAGAAGAAGTAATTCGTATAAACCCATCGGAAGTTATTATTAACTCAAATATATTAAAATCTCTTGAAAAAAGCATAATTAAATTATTTAAAAATCTTAGAATTATGATTACTAAAGTTGATATTGATTTAAATTTTAAATCTTTAATTGATAATAATAAGAATTTTTATAATGATAATCTTAATAATAAAATTTTACTTTTCTCAGTGGACAACTTTTATAGTTATGTATGTAGATTTAATGTTAAATTAAATGACTTTAAAAATATTAATATATATAAATTAACAGATTATCTTAGAATTGATGCAAATTCTAGAATTAATTTAGAACTTAAAAAAAATAATTTTAGTAACGATATTAATGGATCATTATTATCAGTAATAAATTTTACTAAAACTCCAATGGGATTTAGATTACTAAGTAAATGGTTAGATCAACCACTTGTTGAAATTGAAAAGATAAAAATTAGGCAAGATTTAGTTGAGACTTTAATTTTTAATTCTCAATTAAGAAATGACTTAGAAGAACAATTAAGTAACATTTCTGATATTGAAAGAATAAATTCTAAAATATCTTTTGGAAATTGTAATGCTAGGGATTTAATTCATTTAAAAAATTCTTTATATGCAGTTCCAAAGATTAAAAAGCTATTTTTAAATAGTAACTCTTTATTTTCAAGTTTAGCTTTAAAAATACCTGACACTACTTATATATATAATTTAATTGATTCATCAATACAAGAAGATGTTGGTATACTATTAAAAGAAGGTAATTTAATAAAAATAGGATACGATGAAGAATTAGATAAAATTAGGAATAGTAAAATACAAGGAAAAGAAAAATTAATTAAATATGAAGTTGAACAAAAAATAAATACTGGAATAAAAAATTTAAGATTAATATATAATAAAAAAACAGGCTATTTTTTTGAAGTAACAAAGTCATATCAAAACTTAGTTCCTGAGTATTTTGAATTAAAGCAAACTCTTACCAATGCAAATAGATACAAAACAGATGAGTTAACTACTATTGAAAATATGATTTTTGGCTCAGAGGGTGATATTATTGAAAAAGAATATGAAATATTTATATCAATAAGAAATACAATAAAGATGAATATAAAAATATTACAAGAATTATCAGATATTATTTCTTTTATTGATTCACTCTTTTCACTTTCAGTTGTTGCATTTAAGCATAATTACTGTAAACCAAATATTAATAAAGATGGAATAATTGAGATAATAAATGGTAGACACCCAGTTATTGAAAGTTTTTTAAATTCATCAAACGAATTTATTCCAAATGATTTAAATATAGGACAAAAAAATAATTTAGTACAAATTATTACTGGACCAAATATGAGTGGTAAGTCAACTTATATTAGACAATTAGCCTTAATTGTTATTTTAGCTCAAATTGGCTCATATGTTCCAGCTGAAAGTGCTAATATTTCTATTGTTGATAAAATCTTTACACGAATAGGAGCTTCTGATAATCTATATAAAGGTGAAAGTACATTTATGGTTGAGATGAAAGAGGTTAATAATATATTAAGACATGCAACAAAAGACAGTTTGATAATACTAGATGAAGTAGGTAGAGGAACTTCAACATTTGATGGGCTTAGTCTTGCTTGGGCAATTTTAGAATATATTATAAACAAAATACATTCAAAAACATTATTTGCTACTCATTATCATGAACTTATAGATTTAGAGCATATGTTTAATTGTGTAAAAAACAAACACATCCAAGTTATAGAGGATAAAGAAAATGATGAAATTGTATTTCTGAGAAAAATAATGGATGGTGGTGCAAATAAAAGTTATGGAATTGCTGTTGCAAAATTAGCAGGTATTCCAATTGAAGTAACTAATCGCGCAAAAATTATCTTAGATAGTATTGAAAGAAAAGAGATAGAGATTGAAAAAGATATTTCCAAAAATACAAATATAGATAATTCAATAAATAGTAATAAAATAATAACTAATTTAAATAATATTAATATAGAAAAAATTAGTCCGATGGAAGCTTTTGCAATATTAAATGATTTAATAAATATTTCAAAAAATGAAAATAATTAATTAGGAGAAATTTATGGCTATTAAACTACTATCAGAAGATACAATTCAAAAAATTGCTGCTGGAGAGGTTATAGAAAATCCATACTCTGTAATAAAAGAATTAGTTGAAAATTCGATTGATTCAGGAGCAACTACAATTAAAGTTGAAATTAAAAATGCTGGAAAAAAAGAAATAATGATTTCAGATAATGGTTGTGGAATTGAAGAAAATGAAATTGAACTAGCTTTTACAAAACATGCAACATCAAAATTAAATAATTTTGAAGATATTTATTCAATTCTATCTTTTGGTTTTAGAGGAGAGGCATTAGCTAGTATTTCATCAATCTCAAAGGTAGACATAAATACTAGAACAAAAAATAGTGAGTTTGGTATTCATTGTTTTATAGAAAATACTAAAATTAAAAGAAAAAATAAGATAGGTATGAATTTTGGAACAACTATATATATAAGAGATTTATTCTATAACGTACCTATTAGAAAAAAATTTTTAAAATCAGATGCTTATGAAAGTTCAATTATTACTACTTTAATGAATTCGTTTGCTCTATCAAATCCTAATATATCTTTTAAATATATTAAAGATTCTAAAGTAGTATTTGAAACAACAGGAAAAAATGAACTTAAAGATAATATAAAATATATATTTAAAGATGATTTTTATAAAAATTTAATGGCAGTTGATATAAACGATTCTGACTATAAAATATATGGTTATATTTCAAATAATCATTTTTATAAAGGAAGTAGGAACTGTCAGTATTTATTTGTTAATGGAAGATATATTTTTGATGAAAAGATTAGAAATATAATTGAAAAATCAATATCTACTTTAATACCAAAAGGAAAATTTCCTTCTTTTGTAATATTTATTGAAGTAAATCCGAGCTTAATAGATATTAATGTACATCCTAATAAAAGAAAAATTAAATTTATTTTTGAAGACAAATTATTAAATCTTTTAAATAACAATATTACTGATATTGTATTAAAAAATACAACTAGTGATTTTATATCATTAAAAACGGAACTAAATGATAAAATTTTATATATCAATGATAATATCAAAAAACTACCCGAAGAAAATGATATAGTTGAAACTATTGTTTATGATGAAGACTATAATGATCAAAATATAATAAATAAATTTTCTTATGAAGATTTATTTAAAGTTAAAAATGATGATATAAAAACAATAAATGAAAAAGATGATACAGAGAGTTATATCATTGATAATAAAACAATTGAAAAAACTCCTATTAAAGAACAAATAAAATTCACTAATGATAGTAAAAATGATAGTAAGAATATATTAGATTATAAATTATTAGGAAAAATATTTGAAAAATATATACTTTTATCAGATTATGATGAATTTATAATTATAGATATTTTAAATGCGAAATATAGATTGTTATATGAAAATTTATTAAATAATTATTATAAGCAAACTATAACTAAACAACTTCTTTTATTTCCAATTATTTTAGAATTAAATGAGTATAAAATGACTATATTTGAAAATATTAAAGATAAACTAGATAATTTAGGTATCGAAGCTGACATGTTTGATGAATATTCAATAGCTATAAGAACAATGCCAACTGAATTAAATGATAATATAGATAAAGAAGATATAAGCGCTATGTTTGATGAATTATTATTGAAAGATAATAGAGTGTTTGACGAGTCATTATATAAAATTGTTTGTAAGAAAAAAATTAATACTAATCTAACAGATTTTGAAGTTCAAGAATTATTGATGAATTTATCTAAAATAAACATAGATATAAATTTTTATGATAAGAAAGTCTTAAGAAAAGTTTCTAAGTTAGACTTTGAAAAAATATTTTTTAAGGATTAAATATGAAGAAAAAAATAATTTTTATTGTTGGACCGACATCAGTTGGTAAAACAAAATTAGGTATAGATATTTCAAAGGAATTTTCTGGAGAAATTATTTCATGTGATTCTATGCAGATTTACAAAGAATTTAATATAGGTACAGCTAAAGTTACTTCTGAAGAATCCTGTGGAATTAATCATTATATGATTGATATTATAGATGGTGATGAAAATTTTAATGTATCAGATTATAAAAATATGGCAGAAAAATACATAGATTATATTTCTAATAATAATAAAATACCTATATTTGTTGGAGGGACAGGACTCTATGTAAATTCATTAGTTTATGATTTTAAATTTACGGGAGCAACACAATCAGAAGATTTAAGGAATAAAATAATAAAATTTTACGAAGAAAATGGTTTAGATATACTTTATGATTTGTTATTGTACTTAGATTACTCAAGTAAAGAAAAAATTCATAAAAATAATGTAAAAAGAGTAATTAGAGCAATAGAAGTATGCTTATGTACAAAAAAAGAATTTTCTAAACAATGTAATGACTATTGTAATAACGCAAAGTATGATTATTTAATAGTAGGATTAACTTTAGATAGAAAAAAATTGTATGATAGAATTAATACTAGAGTTGATATGATGATAAATAATGGATTAGTTGAAGAAGTAACTAGATTATATTATAAATATGGTGAATTTTCGCAACCATTTACTGCTATAGGATATAAAGAATTTATTCCATATTTTAACAACGAAATAACTATTGAAGAGTGTATTAAAAACATAAAACAAAATTCAAGAAAATATGCTAAAAGACAATTTACATGGTTTAATAAAAATAAGAATATTGAATGGATTGATGTAGAAATTGGATATGATAATGTTTTAATTAAATCAATACAATTAATAAAAGAGTTTTTAAATAAAGGAGATATATAAATTGGATAATTACTTGGATACTGATTTTAGATTTGAATCTAAAATAATAGAATTTGTAAATAAATGCAGTGAAGAAATCGAAAAAGATTTTGAAAACTTAAAAATAGTTGAAGAATATAATCAATTAAAAGTTTTAAATGCATTTAAAAAGCAAAAATTATCAGCAACAGATTTTTCTTGGACTACAGGGTATGGGTATGGAGATTTTGGAAGAGAAAAATTAGAAAGAATATACTGTGATATTTTTAAAGCAAATGATGCGATTGTCAGACAAGAAATAACTTGTGGAACTCATGCAATTTCATTAGCTTTGCAAGGAATACTATATCCTGGTGATGAATTTATATATATAACAGGAACACCATATGATACTCTTTTAAAAGTTATAGGTCTAAGTGGTAATGAAAAAGGAACTTTATCTGACTACGGAATAAAGTATGGTAAAGTTGATTTAATAAATAATAAAATAAATATTGAAAAAGTGTTAGAAAAAATAAATTCAAAAACTAAACTTTTAGCAATTCAGAGATCTCCTGGGTATAGTAGTAGACAATGTCTTTCCACATCTGAAATAGAAATAGCTATTAAACGAATTAAAGAAAAGTATCCAAATTTAATTATTATGGTTGATAATTGTTACTGCGAGTTCGTAGAAACTAAGGAACCAATAGAAGTTGGTGCTGATATTGTAGTAGGATCACTGTTAAAAAACTTAGGTGCAGGTATAACTTTAAATGGGGGATACATAGTTTCTAATTCTACAGAATTAATTGAGTCAATATCGAATAGGTTAACTTCTCCTGGTCTTGGTAAACATGTAGGAGTTAGTTTTGGTACAACGAGAGCTATTGTTCAAGGTTTATATTTTGCACCACATGTTGTAAATGAAGCGATTAAAAGTGCAAAACTATTTTCTTATGCATTTGAAAAATTAGGATATGAAACAATTCCTAAATATAACGATAATAGAAGTGATATTATACAAGTAATAACTTTAAAAGATGAAAATAAAGTTATAGATTTTTGCAGATCAATTCAAGAATATTGTTGTGTAGATAGCCATGTAACGCCATATCCGTGGGATATGCCGGGATATTCAGATAAAATAATAATGGCATCAGGTAGTTTTATAGATGGGTCAAGTATTGAACTAAGTGCTGATGGTCCTTTAAGAGAACCATTTAATGTCTATTATCAAGGTGGACTTAATTATTATCAGGCAAAAATTGCATTAATTAATGTTTTAAATACTTTTAATAGAAAAAAATATATATCTATTTAATATATAAATAATTAGATATATTTAGTTATATTATTAAAAAATGTGGTATAATATTTATAGTTTTATGCTTTACGGAATAAGAAATAAATTTAGTATTATATAGTATTTTACTTAATTTATAATTTTTAACTAAATAAACAGTCTTGAAATTGATTGGAGTGAAGAATTTGAAATGTTTATCCAAAGAAAAAATAAACATTGTAATGGAAAAATTAGAAAATTTATATCCTGATGCAAAACCAGAGTTAAATTTTTCTAATAGTTTTGAACTATTAATAGCGACTATTTTATCTGCACAATGCACAGATGTTAGAGTTAATAAAGTTACTAAAGAGTTATTTAAAGATTTTAAAACTCCTGAGGACTTTTTAAGTCTAACAATTGATGATTTATCTAAATATATACATAGTTGTGGTTTTTATAACTCAAAAAGTAAGAATATATTAGAAACATGTAGAATTTTAGTTGATAAATATGAGTCTAAAGTTCCATATGATATGGATTCTTTAACAAAATTGCCAGGAGTTGGAAGAAAAACTGCAAATGTTGTGAGGTCTTGTGCTTTTAATATTCCATCTTTAGCTGTAGATACTCATGTATTTAGAGTTACTAATAGAATTGGAATAATTCAAGAGGATAATGTGTTAGACTCAGAATTTTCATTAATGAAAAAGTTAAAAAAAAGTTCGTGGAATAAAGCGCATCATTTATTTATTTTTCATGGTAGAAGATTATGTAAATCAAGAAAACCATGTTGTGAAAAGTGTATTATTAACACTGAATGTTTATATTATAAAAATTTATAGGGGGATTAATGAGAAAATATCTAAAAGTATCTGGTATTGTTACAGCAGTACTAGCAGTAGTAATTATTTGTTGTATTAGTGGTTATTTTCTATTTTTTAGAAAACCATTAAGTAATGCATCTGGTGAGACTAAAAATTTGAATAAAGAAGAACTTTTGGCATATGATAAATTTTTTGAAGGAATATATATTAATGGAATTGACTTAAAAGATTTAACAAAAGAAGAAGCTATAAATAAAGTAAAGGATAGTATAAAGATAGGCGAAGATATTATACTAAGTTTTAATGATTATACAAAAAAAGTAGCACTTAAAGATATAAATTTTTCATATAATTATGAAGATGTTATTAATGAAGCATTTAATATTGGAAGACAAGGGACAGAGGGTGAAAGGATACAGACATTAAAAGAATTATTAAAGAATCCTCGAAAATTCGAACTAAAAACCACATTTGATGCTGCTAAATTAAATGAAATAATAAAAGAAATCTCAGAAAAATTAAACTCCGATCCTGTAGATGAGAAATTTGGCTTTGCATCAGAAAAAATATCTGTTATTGATGGAAAAACTGGAATTAAGGTTGATGAAGATAAAATACTAGATATTTTTAAAAATGTACCATCAAGTTCTAACATTGAAATTCCAATAATTTCAACGGATTATAAAAGAATAGATAAAAATTTGTTATCATCTATAAAAGGAGTTATAGGAGAGTCAACCACTAAATTTGATAATCAGCCTAATAGAAATACAAATATAAAAATTTCTGCTGATAAAGTAAATGAATATGTTGTAAATCCTGGTGAAACTTTTTCTTTTTCAAAAGTAATTGGAGAAGTAACTAAAAGTGCAGGTTACAAACCAGCTGGAACATTTCTTAATAATAAAATTGTTGATTCAATTGGTGGTGGAATTTGTCAAGTTACATCTACATTATATCAAGCTTTAGTAAAAGCAGATTTAAAAATTGTTGAAAGAAATCAACATTCTATGAGAGTTCCATACTGTACTATAGGATTAGACGCTATGTATTATGAAGGTCAAAGTGATTTAAAATTTCAAAATACTTTTGATTTTCCGGTAGTTATAACAAGTTATGTTTCAAATGGGGAATTAACTTTTAAAATTTTAGGAGATACAGATAAGAAAAATTATAACATCAAATTATTTACAACTGACGTTTCTACAATTAGAATGCCAGTAGAAGAAATACCAGATCCAACTTTACCTGAAGGGAAAAAGGTTGTAGTTGAAAAAGGATTCCCAGGATATAGAGGTTCCTCATACAAGCAAAAAGATGGTGAAAATCCTGTCTTATTAAATAGTGACTATTATCAACCAAAAAAACAAATAGTAAAAGTTGGTACAAAAAAGGCAACTACTGAAGAACCAGCAAAAAATGAAAAAGATAAGGATAAGGAAAAAGATAAAGATAAAGGTAATAAAAATGATTAATATATAGATATTTTTAATATAATATGTTATAATATCTTTTGAATTATTTATAAAATTAGGAGGAAAATTAATGATATCAGCTGGAGATTTTAGAAAAGGTACAACATTTGAAATGGATGGAGATGTTTACCAAATTATAGATTTTCAACATGTAAAACCTGGAAAAGGTGCTGCATTTGTAAGGACAAAAATTAAATCAGTAAAAAATGGCGGTTCAAGAGAAATGACTTTTAATCCAAATGATAAATATGAAATTGCCAAGATCGAAACTAAAGAAATGCAATATTTATATTCTGATGGTGAACTATATTACTTTATGGATACAGAAACTTATGAACAGTTACCATTAAATTTTGATGTTGTTGAAGACGCACTTTTATATTTAAGAGAGAATGATAATGCGACTATAAGATTTCATGATGGAAAGGCATTTCAAGTTAATGCTCCAAACTTCGTAGAATTAGAGGTCGTTGAAACTGAACCTGGTGTTAAAGGTGATTCAGCAACAGGAGCAAACAAGCCAGCTAAAGTAGAAACTGGAGCTGTTGTTACTGTACCGTTATTTATTAATAATGGAGATAAAATCAAAATTGATACTAGAACTAATGAATATTTATCAAGAGTTTAATAAAAAAGGCAAGTTTTTTAACTTGTCTTTTTTATTGAAATTTATATTTTTAGTTTTGAAATTGGATTTTTTGAAATTCCTTTCTTAATGTCATCATCATCTAAATGGGTGTATATTTGAGTGGTAGCAACACTTGTATGACCCAAAATGCTTTGAATTGTTCTTATATCTACACCTCCATATTTATACATTAAGGTTGCAGCTGTATGCCTAAGTTTGTGAGGTGTATATATATTAGGATCTAAACCTGCTAATAGTATATATTTTTTTAACCTTATTTGAATTGACCTGTTTGAAATTCTTTTCTTATGTGAACTAATAAATAGGGCGTTTGTATCAGGAGTTATAGGTCTTAATTTTAAATAGCATTTAATAGCATAAAGACAGTTTTCATTTAAAAAAACAGTACGTTCTTTATTTCCTTTTCCTATAACATTTAATTTATCATCTTTAATAGATTCAATATTAATACCTGTTAGTTCAGATATTCTTAAACCACATGTTAAAAAAATTAATATAATACATAAATCTCTAGCTCTATTAAATTCGTTTTCTTCTAACTTTATTGCATTTATTACTTTTTCTGATTCTGATAAGGTTAAATAAACAGGATTTCTTTTTTGTAATTTAGGTAATTCTAACTTTTCGGAAGGGTTTTTATCAATTAATTCAACAGTATTATGAAGATATTTAAACCAAGACTTAATTGCAGAAATTTTTCTTGCTTTTGTTTTTGTCGAATCGTTATAATAAGAATCACAATAGGATATGTATGCGTGTAAATCTGTAATATCTATATCTAAAATATCTCTTTTATTAATTGATAATATTGAAACTTCATTTATATCAGAATTTAAATTATAACCAAATAATTTTTTTCTCATAATAATGAATTTTAAAAATCTTTTTAAGTCATAATAATATTCTTTAACAGTTAACTTAGAACGACCTTTAATTGTTAGTAAATAATTTAAATAATCATCTAAAATTACTGGGCAATCATCAAAATGAATCATTAATTCCTCCTAAATAAATTTTAACTATTTTCGCAAAACTATAATTTTGCGAAAATAAAAACAACTAAAATAAAGAAGAGATTATTTTAACCTCTACTCTATTTTTATATAAATTATATTATATTTTAAAATATTAGTCAAGAATTTTTAAACTAAAAAGCTAAATCTTCTTTATATAGTTCCTTCAAATATAATACATCATTCATTATAGAATTATCTATATCTTCATACAACAGCATCTTATCTATATCATCCTTTGCGTTTTTAAATTTTTTTAATTTTAATTCTATTACTATCTTATTAAATAGCAATTTTTCATCATCAATATATACAGATAGCCCCTTTTCGAAAATTTTAAGCGATTTTTCGATTTTATTTGTTTTGTAATATAATAACCCTAATTCTATAAAAATATTTAAAAAATCGGCGTTTAAATCCAAAGATTTTTCGTAATAGTATATAGATTTATCAATTTCATTTAGTTTATTATAAATATATCCAATCCAATAAAGATCTTCCTTATCAAGATTTAATTTATCTATAGAATCCAAAATTTTATAACATTCATTATACTTAAATCTATCAACTAGTTGTAATAATTCTTCAATTTTTATTTTATTACTAATTTCTTCAATTTTTTTATTAATAATATTATCAATTTTATAATTAGTATTAGTAAGAGATTTTTTATAATATAAATTAGCTTTTATATAAAATTTTTCCTTAACATATAAATCACCGTATAGCATATTAATTAATGAATCATTTTCAATATTTCTGCTTAAATCTGATAATAATATTTTTATTTCATTTAAAAATACATTTTGATAAGTGTTATCATAATCTGTGATGGATAATAAGAATTTAACATAAATTTTTTTGATGAACTCGTCATCTATTTCTAAATTTAGTAGTCCCCTTATGATTAATAAGTTGTATATAATACTATCAAAATTATCGTTATTAAATTTTATTTTAGATTTAACAAATTCTAGTAAGTTAATATTTTTCGATTTTATAAAATTATTAAGTAGTGTTATATTACTAAAGTTAGAATCAATACCATTTAATAATAAAATGCCTTCAAAAAAATATTCTAAATTAATTTTTTCATTGAAATTTTTATTCTTAATATTGTCTAATAAAACATTAGAGTTAATTGGAATATCAATATTTTTATATAATTTTCCATTAATATCTAATTTTTTTACTGTTAGAAAATATATTCTATCAGAAAATTTAATAAAATAATTGTATAAATTATCCATAGTCACCTACATTTTTTTTGGCGTGTCCATACCTAATAGGCCTAAACCTATTTCTATTAATAATCTTGAACAATAAGTTAAGACTAAACGAAATTCTTTAATATCACCTTTTTGATTGTTTATTGGACAAGAGTTATAAAATTTATTAAATAGCTTTGCTACTTCTGTTATATATCTAGCAAGAATTGAAGGCTCATATTTTTTTGCAGAATCTAATAATATATCTTCAAATTTATATATAGATTTTACCAGTGTTAATTCATCTGTATTCATTTCATAATTAGACACTTTCGAAATATCTATATTATTTATTTTTGAGTAAAAATCATTTTTTTCTAGAATGCTATACGCTCTTGCTGCGGAATATTGAACATACGGTCCAGTTTCTCCTTCAAAATTAAGAACATTATTCCAATCAAAAGAATAGTCTTTAATTCTTGTATTAAATAATTCTTGAAATATTACAGCTCCAATACCAACTTCTTTAGCAACTGTTTCTTTATTTTCTAATGTATTATTTCTTTCATTTATAATTTCTAATGTTTTTTCTACACTCTTTTCTAATACATCATTTAAGAATATTACATTACCTTCCCTTGTACTAAGTTTTGCAGAAGTTCCTAAAAGATCATCTTTTACACTTACCATTCCAAATGATACATGTATACAATCATTAGCCCACTCGTATCCCATTTCTTTAAGAACAGCTATTAATTGTTCAAAATGTAATTTTTGTTGAGTTGCAACTACATAAATATTTTTACTAAAATTGTAATCTCTTTTTCTTGTTAATGCCGTTGCAATATCTCTTGTGATATAAGTACTTGAAGAATTACTCTTTAAAATTAAAGCTGGTGGTAGACCATATTTATCAAGATTTACTATTTTACATCCATCGCTTTCAGTTAATAAATTTTTATCTTCAAGCTCTTTAACAACATCATTGATAAATTGAGAATGATATGCTTCACCTCTATAAGAATCAAATTCTACTTTTAATTTATCATATACTTTTTTAAATTCCATTAAACTAATATCTTTAAACCAATTCCAAAGTTTTACTGCTTCTTCATCGCCGTTTTCTAGTTTATTAAAATAATTTCTAGCAGTATCTAACATATTTTCATCTGTCTTGCAAAGATTATTAAAGTCAACGTATAATTTTAGTAATTGATTAATAGGATCTGCATTGATTTGCTCATCATTTCCCCATAACTTATATGCTGCAATTATTTTACCAAATTGAGTTCCATAATCTCCAAGATGATTTACTCCAATTGTATTATAACCTAGAAATTTATAAATATTTTTAATAACATTTCCTATTAGAGTACTTCTAATATGACCAATATGAAATGGCTTAGCTATATTTGTTGATGAGTAATCAATGACAATGGTTTTGTCTAAATTATTTTTTGAAGAACAGTAATCATATTTTTTTAAGATTATTTCAGATATAACATTCTTAGAGTATTCTGTTGGTTTTATAAAAAAATTAATATAAGGTCCAACATTTCTTATTTCAACAAAAATAGTATCTTCAGTATTAATTTTATCAACTAATTCTTCAGCTATAATATTTGGTGCCTTTTTTAGCTCTTTTGATAATTTAAAACAAGGAAAAGAATAGTCTCCCATTTCTGGATTAGGAGGATTTTCTATTAATTCTTTAATTTCATCTTTACTTAAATTTATATCTAAATTAAAAATTGTATCTACTACTATATCTTTAAATTTTATCATAATTTACTCCTATTTTAATTTTACAACAGTAGCACCATCGCCACCTTCATTAAACTTTCCAAAGTTAAATGATTTAACTAATTTATGTTTTTTTAAGAAATCTGTTATGTTATTTCTTAAAATACCAGTTCCTTTTCCATGAACTATTGTTACTTCATTTAAATTTGCAATGAAAGAATCATCTAAAAATTTATCAATTTCATAGATTGCATCTTCTGTATTATAACCTCTAACATCAATCTTATTACTATACATTTTATCACTTTTTATAAATGTAGATTTTGAATAAGAAGTTTTATCTTTAGATTTATCAATAATGTTTTCAATTCTTAAAATATCACTTATACTAGCATTTACTTTTAAAATTCCTATCTTAACCTGAACATTTCCGTTTTTATCAGGTAAAGTCTGAATAAAACCATTTTCATTTAAACTTAGAACTTTAACTTCTTCTCCTAACATTAAAGGTTCATTAGATATATTAGAAATAATATCATTTTTAATAGATTTATTATGATTTATTTTTTCTATTTTCTTCAATATTTCATCTGAAATTTTCTTTAATTTGTGAGATTGTTCTTTTGATCTAGCTTTATTTATATGATTAATAGTTTCTCTACAGAATTTATCAGTTTCATTTATAGAATTTTCAATATATTCTTCTAATTTTTTTATTCTTTTTTCTTTTTGACTATTAAATTTTTCAAGTTTGTTTTCGTATTCTTGCTTAATTTTTTTATTAAAATTTAATAATTCTCTCTGTTCTAAAATAAGCTCTTCATATTCTTTACGTCTATTATCAACATTACTAACTAACTTATCAAAAGATAAATCATTATTTGAAATAAATTTTTTTGCATTAATTATAAAGCTATCATCAAGCCCTAATTTTTTTGAAATTTCAAATGCATTTGATTTACCAGAAATTCCAATTATTAATTTATAAGTAGGTTCTAATTTTTCTACATTAAATTCCATTGCTCCATTTTGAACATTTTCAGTTGACATAGCATACATTTTTAATTGACTATAATGTGTTGTTGCTATTGTTCTGATATTTTTTTCTAAGAAATGATTTAATATAGAAATAGATAGACCTGAGCCTTCCTCTGGATCTGTTCCTGATCCTAGTTCATCAAAAAGAATTAAAGAATTAGTCTTAGCGTTATTTATTATATCTATTATATTTTTCATATGAGATGAGAAAGTACTTAAAGATTGTTCAATACTTTGTTCGTCTCCAATATCTGCAAATATCTCATCAAAAATAGCAACTTCAGAATTATCAAAACAAGGAATCATTAAGCCAAATTGTGTCATTAATGTTAAAATACCAACAGTTTTTAAAGTAACAGTTTTTCCACCGGTATTAGGTCCTGTAATTACTAAAGTGTTGAAATTATTTCCAAGAGATATATCAATAGGAACAACCTTATCTTTATCGATAAGAGGATGTTTTGCTGACTTTAAAGAAATAATACCATTATCATTAATAATTGGCTTTATAGCCTCCATATCATATGCTAATTTACCTCTAGCAAAAATAAAATCAATGTTTGAAATAATTGATAAATTAGTAATTAATTGTGGTAGAATTTCATAAATTCTCTTTGAAAATTCTCTTAAAATTCTTTCGATTTCTTTTTCTTCTTCTATTTCTAATTTTTTTAAATCATTATTTAAGTCAATTACAAACATTGGTTCTATGAAGACTGTTTGACCTGATGAAGATTGATCATGAACAATACCTTTAAAAGAATTCTTAAATTCACTTCTAACTGGTACTACATATCTCCCATCTCTTAATGTATATATATTATCCATTAATTTATCTGATGTTGAAATTAGCTGATTTAATCTATCTCTAATTAAGTTATTTTTAGACTTAATCATCCTTCTAATTCTTTTTAATTCATGACTTGCTTCATCTGAAATTTCTTCAGCTGAAATTATAGAAACTTCTAAATCTCTTTCTAAATGAGTATCGATATTTAATAAATTTAATAAGGAATAAATATTATTAAACTCTATTGATTCTTCTTCAGTAATTATATTCTTTAAAGACCTTGATGTATTAAGAAGTTTCCAAACTTCCAGAAGTTTTTTTGGTAATAAAAAGTGACCTAGCTCAATAAGTTTAAAGTCTTCATCTAAGTTATCTATATTAGAAATACCTGGTAACCTATGTTTTATAATAAATCTATATGCTTCATCTGTTTCATCTAATAATTTTTGAACTTCTGATAATTCTTTAGAAATATACGAATTTTTTATAATATTTTTTCCTATTATACTTTGAGAACGATCTAATAACATATTTATAATTTTATAAAATTCTAAAGTTTTAAGTACTTTATTATTCATTATTATTCATTATCTCCATTTTTTTTATTTTGTTAATATATTCATTCTTTAATTTTAGAATTTCATTTTGTAATTCTATTATTATTTCATTTTTTTGTTTTAATTGATAAAAATGCTCGTAAGATATTTTTTCTAAATTTTCATATCTTTTTTCAACGGAACTTATTGTTTTCGTTAATATATTATTTTTATCATTTAATTCTTTAATTTTTTCTTTTAATTCTTCATTTTCTTTTTCTATTTTTTGATTATTCTTTAAGAATTCTTCTTGTTTTTTTATAGGAAATTCACTATCTTCACTTAATAAGTTAATCTCTTTCTTTAAATCAAAATAATCACTTGAGATGTTTAAAGCAACTAAAGTAGCAGCCATAGTAGAATTTAATAAGTAGTTGTGAGATGTAATTTTTTTAATTTCTTCATCTACAAAATTTGCAATTTCTTCTACTTCTGCTCTAGTTTTTTCTCCAATTATTGTATAAACAGTCCCTGCGATATTAACTTTAATCTTGTTAGTATCCATAATATTCTCCTAATTAAAATCTTAAATAAGCACCTAATTTGTCTTTTAAATCTTTAAGCATACAATCAATTATACTATTTATATCTTCATCAACTAGAGTTTTATCCTTAGATTGGAAAGTTAATTTATATGCCATTGATTTTTTTCCTTCATCAATTTGATTTCCTGTATAGATATCAAAAAGTTCAACATTTTTTAATAAATCATTTGAATTATTTCTGATTATTTTCTCAATAGTTCCACTATCAGTTGTTTTATCAACTATTATGGCCAAATCTCTTTTAACTGCGGGATATTTAATTAAAGGTTCATAAATTTTTATTAAACTTGATTTTTCTCTTAGCTTTTCTATATCAATTTCGCAAGCAAAAATATTTTTTTTGATTGAAAAATTCTTGCAAACTTCATATGAAACTTGACCTATTTCTCCAATTTTTTCACCATCTACAAATATATCTGCACAAACTCCAGGGTGAAAATATTCTATTGTACTATTCTTTATAAATTCAAAATTTTTAATATTTAAACTATTGAATAAATTAAATATTATATCTTTAATATAGTAAAAATCATATTTTCCGTAAGAACCAATAACAATTTTTTTCATTTCTAATGGAACTTTTTCACCATTAATTACATGAAAAGTATTGCCTAATTCATAAATTAGTAAATCTTCATTTTTATAATTTAAATTTTTTGATAAAACGTCAAAAATATTTGGTAGTAGAGACTTTCTCATTATGCTAAATTCTTCGCCTAATGGGTTTAAAATTTTAACTGTATTATTAATATCCATTTTTGACTTAGAAATTATATTTCCACCAATAAATGAATAAGTAGTAATTTCATATAATCCTAAATTTAATAAAATACTTTTTACTTTATCTTCAAAAACTCTCTTCTTACTTTTTCTACCTATTGTATTTGGCGCTAAAATGGGCGTAGGATTAAGGTTAGAAAAGCCATATAGTCTACCTATTTCTTCAACTATATCTTCTTTAATTGACAAATCTGTTCTAAAATAAGGTATATTACAAATAATGATATTATTCTTTTCTTCAGTTTTAATTTCTAATAAATTTAAGTAATTAATAATCTCTGAATTATCTATTTCGACTCCTAATAATCTATTTACTAAAATCGGATCAAATTCAATAATTGTTTCATTATTTAATCCATTTTTTACATCAGATACAGATTGAATTTCGCATTTAACATATTTTTCAAGTAAATATAAAAATCTAGATAGTACATTCAAAGTATGTTCAGATGTTAAACCTTTTTCATATCTAATTGAAGCTTCAGATTTTAAACCTAATTTTTTTGAAGTAGATTTGATTGATTTTTTTGTAAAATAAGCAGACTCAATTAGTATGTTTTTTGTATTAGAATCTATTTCAGAATTTTTTAGCCCCATTACACCAGCTATTGCTATAGGTTTTGCATCATCACAAATAAGCATATCATCACAGGAAAGCACTCTTTCAACGTCATCTAAAGTAACAACTTTTTCTCCTTCAAAAGCATTTCTTATTGTAATATTTCCTTCTAATTTATCTAAGTCAAACGCATGAAGAGGTTGGCCTAATTCAAGCATTAAAAAATTTGTTAAATCTACTATATTATTAATTGGTCTAATACCTGAGTTTAATAAATAATTTTGAATCTTTCTATTTGATTCTTCAATTGTTACATTTTTTATTATACTAGCTGAATATCTTTGACAATTTTCGTTTTTTATATTAATACTAATTTTATTATTATTAATAAGTTCTGTTAAATTTTTAAAGTTGATTTTATTTAATTTCTTATTAAAACTAGCAGCTATTTCTCTTGCCATACCAACAATAGATAAGCAATCGGGTCTATTAGGAGTAATTTCAAATTCAACAACAGTATCATTTAAGTCTAAAACTTCTCTAATATCAGAGCCTAAAATTAAATTATCATCAAAAATTCTTAATACTCCATCTTTATATTCTTTAGGGATTACTGAGTCAGGATAACCTAATTCTTTATAGCTACAGAACATTCCTTGAGAAAGTTCTCCTGCTAATTTCGCTTCTTTAATTTTTGTATTATCTGCTAGTGTTGAGTTTACCTTTGCAACAGGAACATAATCAAATTGTTTTAAATTTTGAGCAGCAGTTACAATTTGTACAATTTCATCTCCAATATCAACTTTCGTAATCCATAGTTTATTAGAGTTTTCATGTCTATAAATATCAATAATTCTACCTACAACAATATTACTTATATTTGTACCTAGTTTTGCAATAGATTCAACATGAGATCCTGTTAAAGTAACTTTATCACATATATCCATAATATCATTATCTATATCAATATATTCTTTTGCCCAGTTAATTGGTAATAACATATAATCCCCCTTAAAATTGTTCTAAAAATCTTTTATCATTATCATATAATAGTCTAATATTATTAATTTTATGTTTAACCATTGTAATTCTATCAATTCCCATACCAAAAGCAAATCCAGAATATTTTTTAGAATCAATTCCACATGCTTCTAATACATTAGGGTGAACCATTCCACATCCTAGTAATTCCATACTCCAACCGGTTCCATTACATACTTTACATCCTTTACCTTTACAATTAAAGCAAGATACATCTACTTCAGCGCTAGGTTCAGTAAATGGGAAATAATGAGGTCTATATCTAGTTTGCATATCTTCCCCAAAAAATTCTTTAATAAAAGTATTAAGTGTTTCAATCAAATTGCTCATATTTATATTTTCACCTACTACAAGTCCTTCAATTTGATGAAACATTGGAGAATGAGTATCATCTACCTCATCAAATCTAAATGTTCTTCCGGCAGAAACCATTTTAATAGGTGGTTTTGTTGATAACATAGTTCTAATTTGAACAGGTGAAGTGTGAGTTCTTAATAACAAATCTTTATCAATATAAAATGTATCTGACATCTCTCTTGAAGGGTGATCCATAGGAGAGTTTAATTTATCAAAATTATTTTCTACCGTTTCAATTTCTGGTCCATCAATAACGGAAAAACCCATAGAAATAAAAAAGTTCTCAAGCTCTTCCATTGTTTGGTTAAGAGGATGTCTATGACCCATATCTATAAATTTTTTGTTGATTGTTACATCTATAGTTTCTTGTTTAATTCTTTTTTCAAGTTCTTTTTTATTGAATAATTCTATTTTATCATTAATTTTATTTTCAATTTCTGTTTTTGTTTGATTAATAAGTTCCCCGATTTTTGGTCTTTCTTCTTTTGAAACATTTGCCATATTTCTTAAAATACTAGTAAATTCACCTTTTTTACCCAAATATTTTATTCTAATTTCTTCTAATGTATTTTTATCAGAATCTTTTATTTCACTTAAAATTTTTTCTTTTAAATTACTAATTAATTCTCTCATGTCTTTCTCCTATTTAAGATTATATTTTTTTATAATAGTAGCCTTCTCCCCATTTAGTTTGAATATATGTTACATCACCTTTATTAATTTTTTCACGTAATCTTCTGACATGAACATCTATTTTTCTATAGTCGCTAACATGTTCTTCTTTCCAAACTATTTTCGCTATATCTTCTCTACTAAATATTTTTTCTGGGTTAATAGCCATTATATACAAAATATCGAACTCTTTTCCAGTTAAATCTACTTCCTCACCTTTTAGCTTTACTGTCCTTCCAACAATATTAAACTCTAGATCATCAGCAAATATTAAATTATCTATATCTGTTCTTCTTTGACCAAATCTTCTCATTATTGCACGAATCCTTGCTTTTAATTCAAGAATATTAAATGGATAAATTAAGTAATCATCAGCGCCATACTCAAAAATTAAAATTTTTTGCATATCATCTTTTAATGTTGTTGTTATAATTGTTGGTACATCACAAAATTCATTTAATTTTCTTTTCAAATCTAACCCAGTACCATCTTTAAAATTCATATCCATGATTATAATGTCAAAATTTTTCTGATCAGCCAAAATTATAGTATCTTCAATATTATTGGCCGTTGTAATTTCATAATTTTCATCTTCTAACATTGAGTACATCAAGTCCTTAATTTGTGAATCAATAGGTAAAGCCATTAATATTTTTAATTTCATAAAACAACTCCTATTTTACTAATATTCTCTCGTTATCTTTTCTTAAAGTTATTTTTTCTTTATCTAAGAATTCAAGTAATTCCATTGTTGATTTTCTGTTTGAATTAAGTAAGTCTCTAGCATCTGAAACGGAAATTGATCCATTATTTACAATAAATTCTTTTATCATATTTACAGCTAAATCATAGTTTATTTTTAGCATATAACCAGAGTCTAATTTTATTACCTCTTTATTACTTATCAAATATAAAATTAATTCTTTAAAGTGTTCTATAGATATATCAATTTTGAAATCTTCAAAATTGATTATAGAAAACTTATCAGAATTGAATGTATTCTTTATAGATTCTATTCTTTTATAATCTAAGTCATCAAGTGAAACTTTAAAATCTAATAAAGAAACATATTCATCAGATACATTAAATTTATCAGAGATTAAATAGTTTATAAATTCATTTTTTATTTTACCATTTAGTGTATCAAAAAATTTAGATTTCAAAGTTTCTTTAGATACACCTATTCTTTTTGGAAATTTCTTGTGAAATTCTTCAATAAATAAAGTAATTTTATTAATTAAATTATTCATAAAATTTTTAGAAATTATTAATCTATCCGGACCATTTCCAAAAGAAATAACTTCTTTTTCTGAAATTAAATCATTAATAAGATTTGTGATATTTTCAGAAGAATCAGAAAATAAACTATAATAATTTTTTTCGGAGTAAAAATTATTACTAAATCTATCTATATAATGATAAATATACTCTTTAAAAGAACAATTATCAAGTTGTTTAATTTTATCAATATCATTAGAATTATATCTTTTTTTCTTAGTAGCGTTAGAGTCAATAATATACCCTCCACCTATAGTATATAGAGGAGAAAAAAGTCTAAGGATGAACTTATCATTTCTTTTACTGATTATTGGTTCTTCTAATCTTAATTGAATTATATATTCTTTATTAGATTCTAATTCCTCGTCTTCTAATAAAATTGCTCTACATAAAACCTCATTTGATCCTATATATAGATGAAATCTAGTTCTATTAGTTATTGCAAAAGGCAAATTTACAGTTTTCAATTTAATATCTATAATACTACTTTCAGTAAAAGTATTATTTGGAACCAATACAGAGCCTTTTGGGACGTCTTCTTTTTTTACATTTGCTAAATTTATAGCAACACGTTGTCCTGCAAAAGCTGCATTAACATTACTATCATGAACTTGTAGATTTCTAACTTTTGTTAATTTGTTTTCAGGATAAATTAAAAGTTCATCATCTATTTTTAAAGTTCCTGAAATTAAGGTTCCTGTAACTACAGTACCAAATCCAGTAATTGAAAAAGATCTATCTACATATAGTCTTGGATTTGAATTTAAATCTTTTTCGGGTAAAGTATCAACAATTCTAATTATTTCGTTTTTTAATATATCAATACCTGTTTTTTCAGTTGAGGATATTTCAATTATTCTTGCATCTTCTAAGAAAGTTCCTTTAACTTCGTCAGAAATATCCAATTTAACAAGTTCAATCCAATCTTTATCTACTAAATCACACTTTGTTAACGCGATTATACCATTCTTTATTCCGATTAAATTTAAAATATCTAAATGTTCTTTTGTTTGTGCCATGATTCCTTCATCAGCAGCTACTACTAATATGATAATATCCATACCACAAACACCAGAAAGCATATTTTTTATAAATTTTTCATGTCCAGGAACATCAATAATTCCAACCCTCAAATCATCATTTAAGTCAAAATGAGTAAAACCTAGCTCGATTGATATTCCCCTACTTTGTTCTTCTTTTAGTCTATCAGTATTTCTGCCAGTTATTGCTTTAATTAATGTTGTTTTTCCATGATCAATATGACCGGCAGTTCCAACGATAATATTTTTTTTATTATCCATACTATTCTCCTATTAAAGATTCAATTGCTTCTTTAATTATATAAAATTCATTCTCAAAAATTGTTCTAACATCTAAAATTAAGTTACCTTTATAAATTCTAGCAATAATTGGAATTTTATAACCTCTTAGTATTTGTTCCAATTCATTTTCTGTATAAGATTTAGATATTATTTTTATTGCTTTTGAAGGTAATTTTTGAGTTGGTAGTGAACCTGCACCAACTTCTGAATTAATATTAATAATCTCAAATTCAAATTCTGAACTTTTACTAATATATTCAATTAGTTTTTCTGCTTTTTCATTAAGTTTTTCTATACTTATAGTTAGCATATTTAAAGTGGGTATCTTTGATACCGCAACTTCTTCATCAATATAGTAAGAAAACACAGATTCTAGTGCAGAAAGAGTAAATTTATCTACTCTTAATGCTCTTGTTAACTGGTTCTTTTTCATTTTTTGAATATATTCTTTTTTTCCAACAATAATACCAGCCTGTACTCCACCTAGAAGTTTATCACCACTAAAACTTACAATATCTACCCCATTTTTGATGCATTCTTGAACTGTAGGTTCATGACATAACCCATATTTAGATAAATCTATTAAAACTCCTGAACCTAAATCTTCTATTATTGGAATATTATATTTTTCTTTCAATTCATTTAACTCAAAAGAAGATACCGATTCAGTAAAGCCTAAGATTTTAAAATTGCTTTGATGAACTTTAAAGAATGCTGATGTATTTTCATCTATCGCATTTTCATAATCACTAAGATGTGTTTTATTTGTAGTTCCAATCTCTTTAAGTTCAGCTCCACTTTCTCTACATACATCAGGAATTCTAAATGATCCACCTATTTCAACTAATTCGCTTCTACTAGTAATTACATTCTTTCCTTTTGCCATTGTAGATAAAATTAACATTACAGCCGCAGCATTATTGTTTACAACAATGCAGTCTTCTGCTCCAGTAATTTTCTTAATAATATTTGTTAAATGAGAATATCTAGAGCCTCGTTCACCTTTTTCTAAATCATATTCAAGATTTGAGTATCCAATTGATACATTTTTAATATTTTCAAATATTTCTTCATTTAAAACAGATCTTCCTAGATTTGTATGAATAACAACACCGGAAGCATTAATTACTTTTCTTAAATTTAATATATTTTTATTATATACATTATTTTCAATACTACTTACTAAATTTTTAATATAATTAGTTATTGAATTTTCATCATATCCACTTGAAATTTTATTTCTAATATTATCTAGTTCTTCATGAATAGACTCCATAACTAAATTTTTAGAATTGTTTTTTAATAGTTTATTAATTACATCATTTTCTAAAAGTTGATCAACTTTAGGTATCATTTTGTACAAATTCATAAATATCTCCATTATTTAATAGTCAAATATTTTTCAGTTTTTTCTACTACTCTTCCTATTACTGCAAATCTAGTAGGGATTTCCTTCAATTTTTCTAATATATCTTCTACTTCATTTTCAGGAACAGTTATAAGTAACCCACCTGAAGTTTCTGGATTAAACATTACATTTAGTAAAGATTCATCGATTTCATTTTCTAAAATATAGTTATTTCCAACAAATTTTTTATTATCATAGCATCCTTTAGGAATTAATCCCATATTTGCATAATCTAAAGCACCTTTTAAAATAGGCATTTTAGAACTATCTAGTTCAAATGTTGTATTTGATCCCTTTGCCATTTCGTAACAGTGTCCCATTAAACCAAATCCTGTTATATCAGTACATGAATTTATTGTATTATTTTCTACTGCCCTTTTTGCATATTTATTTAGAGTTTCCATTGTGTGAGTTGCATCTGCTATTTCTTCGTTTGTTGCTATACCACCTTTTATAGCTGTATTAATAACACCAAGCCCAATAGGTTTAGTAATAATTAGAACATCACCTACTTTAGCGGATGAATTTTTCCAAACCTTTTTAGGATGAACAAAACCAGAAACACTTAATCCATATTTTGGCTCATCATCTTGTACAGTATGTCCCCCTATAAGTAAACATTCTGCTTCTTTCATTTTTTCTAATCCGCCTCTAAGTATTTCTGTTAATACTTTTGGTGGTAAACAATTTGGAAAACATACTATATTCATAGCCATAGTTGGTTCTCCTCCCATAGCATAAACATCTGATAGAGAATTAGTAGCAGCTATTTTCCCAAAAGTAAAAGGATCATCTACAATTGGAGTAAAAAAGTCTAGCGTTTCAATTAAAGCTAGTTCATCATTAATTCTATATACTGCAGCATCATCAGAAGTTTCAATTCCAACCAGTAAATCTTTACTTATAGAAGTTCTATTATCTAAACCAGATAAAACCTCGTCCAGAATATCTGGACCGACTTTAGCGGCTCATCCAGACGTTTTTGCGTATGATGTTAATTTTATATCTTTTAAATCAATATTTTTCATTATAATCTCCTATTCTACTGTAATCTCATTTTTTATTTTTTCAAAAGTTTTCTTTCCAATTCCCGAAACTTTTGTTATATCTTCAATTTTTACAAATTTATGTTTTTCCCTATATTCAACTATAAGTTTAGCTTTGTTTTCGCCTATTCCTGGTAATTTACAAAGTTCTTCTATACTTGCTGTATTTATATTTACTAACTTATTATTAGAATTAGAATTATTTAAATTATTAATAGATTCAGCATGTGATTCACCTTTTTTATAGATATGTATTTTCATTTCATCTTTTAATTTAATAGCTAAATTAATTTTTGATTTATCTGCATCAGCAGTTAATCCACCAGCTGCACGAATTGCATCATCAATTCTATCTCCGTTAAACAGTTTATATAATCCTGGATTATTGACTTCTCCATCAATATGTATATAAATTTCTAAACTCGTATTACTTTTTTCAATTGACTCATCATCATTTTTAGTTTTATTCTCAAATTTAGTTGAGTGTATAGCTTCTTTATTATAATTTTTTGAAGCAAAAAATTTATAACCAAATCCAAATCCTGATAATCCCAAAAATAAACTAGCAATCAAAATTATGTCTTTTTTATTCTTCATAATAATACACCTCAATTATTGCATTTACGAAATAAAGATACAGCTTAATTATACCATATTATTACAAAAAAATCTAATATTATAAAAATAAACTAAATATATTAAAATAATTTAATATATAAAAAATGAGATGTAAAAAACATCTCATTAAATAATTTAGTAATTTAAAACTCACATAAACCTACAGTTCTTGGGAAAGGTAATACATCTCTAATATTTTGCATTCCTGTTAAATACATAAGCATTCTTTCAAATCCTAATCCATAACCACCATGCTTAGTACCGCCAAATCTTCTTAAATCTAAATACCAAGAATAATCTTCAATACTCATATTTGATTCTTTCATTTTTTGTTCTAATACTTCTAATCTTTCTTCTCTTTGGCTTCCACCAATTAATTCGCCTATTCCAGGAACTAGCATGTCTGTTGCTGCAACAGTCTTATTATCATCATTAAGTCTCATATAAAAAGCTTTTATTTCTTTAGGATAATCAGTTAAAAAAACAGGTCCTTTTACAACTTTTTCACAAATATATCTTTCGTGTTCTGTTTTCAAATCTACTCCCCATTCAACAGGATATTTGAAATTTTCATTTGAAGATTGTAATATGTTAATCGCTTCAGTATAAGTCATAACTTTGAATTTTGAGTGTACAACTGAATTTAATCTTTCGATCAATTCATTATCTATAAAATCATTAAAGAATTTCATTTCATCAGGAGCATTTTCTAGAACAAATTTTATTATATATTTTACCATTTCTTCCGATAAGTTAATTACATCTGTTAAATCTGCAAATGCTATTTCTGGCTCAATCATCCAAAACTCGGCAGCATGTCTTGTTGTGTTAGAATTTTCAGCTCTAAATGTTGGACCAAAAGTATATATATTTCTAAATGCCATAGCAAAAGCTTCACCCTCTAATTGTCCACTTACAGTTAAATTAGCTGATTTTGAGAAAAAATCTTGTGTAAAATCTACTTCTCCACTTTTAGTTCTAGGTAAATTGTTAATATCTAAACTTGTAACCCTAAACATTTCTCCAGCTCCTTCGGCATCACTAGAAGTAATAATTGGAGTGTGAGCATAAACAAAACCTTTTTCAAAGAAGAATTTATGAATAGCATAACTTAAAATTGATCTTACTCTAAAAACAGCATTAAATGTATTTGTTCTAGGTCTCAAATGTTGAATTGTCCTTAAAAATTCAAAAGTATGTCTTTTCTTTTGAAGTGGATATTTATCTGTAGACTCTCCTTCAATAATAATTTCTGAGGCATTGATTTCAATATTTTGCTTTCCACCTAAACTTTTAACTACTTTACCTTTAACAATGATAGCAGATGGTAATAATAACTTTGAAACAGCTTGAAAATTACCTAATTTTGACTCTACTACAATTTGTATACTTTTAAATGTAGTACCATCATTTAGCTCAATAAAACCTATATTATTGTTAAAACGACTATTTTTTATCCAACCTGCAACTTCTACTTCTGTATCAATAAAATTATCTTCGTTTATAAAAATATCTTTTAATAGAAACATATTATTTATCCTCCAATTTATCATAAAAATTCTTTTCATATCCAATATTTTTAGGATTATAAAATTTAAAATCCTTAATTTTTTCTGGCAAGTACTCTTGACCTGTAATCATATCTTCAAAATCATGAGGGTATTTGTATTCCTCTTTCGGTTTTGAAATAGTTATTGAGTTTTTTAAAAAATCAGGGACTTCTTCCAATCCGTTTTCTTTAACAAATTTCATTGCTCTATTTATAGCTAAATATGAAGTATTACTTTTATCACTACAAGCTAAATAAATCGCACATTGTGATAAAATGATTCTAGCCTCAGGCATACCTATTTTTCTAACAGACTCAGCACATGAATTTGCTAAAACTAATGCATTTGGATTTGCATTTCCAATATCTTCAGATGCAAAAATAATCATTCTTCTTGCTATAAAGTTAATATCTTCACCAGATATTAACATTGATGCTAGATAATATATTACAGCATCTGGATCTCCAATTCTCATAGACTTTATAAAAGCTGAAATAAAGTTATAATGTTTATCTGAATTCTTATCATAGTATATTTTTACCTTATCAAAAATTGTTTTTATTAAATTTTCTGAAATAATTTTTTCATCTGATTCTATATTATCTACTATTAGTTCTAGATAATTTAAAGCTGATCTTGCGTCTCCATTTGATAATTTTATCAAGTATTGTATACCATCTTCAGTATAACTTATTTTTTGAGTTTTGATTATTTCATCATTTAAAATAGCATTATCAATTATATTTTTTAAATTTTCAAAACTTAAAGCTTTCAGTTCAAAAACAACTACTCTTGATAACAAAGCACTATTTACTTCGTATGCAGGATTTTCAGTTGTAGCACCAATAAATATTATATCGCCATTTTCAACATATTCAAGTAAAAAATCCTGTTGTAGTTTATTAAATCTATGAATTTCATCTATAAATAATATAGTTCTTTTATTATACATTGATAAGTTATCTTTTGCAAGTTCAACAATTTCTTTAATTTCTTTTGCCCCTGATGTTACTGCAGAAATTTTAACAAAAAAATTATCACTATTACTTGATATTATGTTGGCAAGAGAAGTTTTACCAGAACCAGGTGGTCCATATAATATCATGGATGAGTATTTATTATTTTTTATCATGTTTTTTAGAACAGAATTATTTTTAATTATATTATCTTGACCTACAAAAAAATTTAAGTCTTTAGGTCTCATTCTCTCAGCTAATGGTTTTGACAACTTAGAAAATAAATTGTAATTCACTTTGAATAAATCCATATTTTCCTCTTTTCTATAAAATTAGTACCTCGAAAAACGAGGTACTAATTTTTTTTAATATTTCTTTAATTCTTTTACTTTTGAAGCTTTACCCACTCTATCTCTTAAGTAGAATAATTTAGCACGTCTAACTTTACCACGTCTAATTACTTTTAAGCTTTCAATTCTTGGAGAGTGAATTGGGAATGTTCTTTCAACTCCAACTCCTTGTAATACTCTTCTTACTGTAAAAGTAGCTCTTGATCCTTTTCCTTGAATCTTAATTACTGTTCCTTCAAAAGCTTGAACTCTTTCTCTATTTCCTTCTTTGATTTTATATCCGATAACAACAGTATCCCCAACATTAAAATCAAATTTTTCTTGTCTTAATTGTTCATTTTCAATTTGTTTTATTATATCCACAACAATTCCTCCTAGTATCAATGTTCTTAATTTATTTCTATAAACCAGAGGAACATCCTATTTATTTTTTAAAATATACTTTTCATATAAGTCAGGTCTTTTTTCTTTCGTATTCTTAATTGAAGATTCTATTCTCCACTTTTCAATTTCTTTATGATTACCGCTAAGTAAAACATCCGGAACTTCTAAACCATTAAAATTTCTAGGCCTTGTAAAAACATCATACTGTAATAAATTATTATAATGTGAATCTGAAATTGCACTCTCTGAATTTCCTAATACACCATCTATCATTCTACAAACGGCATCCATTAGTAGTAATGCAGGAATTTCTCCTCCTGTAACAACATAATCGCCGACAGAGATTTCTTCATCAACATAATTATTTATAACTCTTGAATCAATCCCTTCATAATGTCCACATAATAGTATTAAGTGTTCAATATTGGATAATTCTTTACATTTTCTTTGAGTTAAAACTTCTCCTTGTGGAGAAAGAAATATAACTTTTGAAGCTTCAGTTTTACTAAAATTTATAGCATCAAAAACTGGTTGAACAGCCATCAACATACCAGCTCCACCACCATAGATTTCATCATCAACTTTATTATGTTTGTCTTTAGAAAAATCTCTAATATTTAAAACTTCTAGTTCAAAAATTCCTTTTTCTATAGCTTTTCCTAAAACTCCATAATTCTTTATTGAATTAATAAAATCTGGGAATAATGTTAAAATTGTAATTTTAGTCATTTAAAATACCATCTATTATATTTACCTTCATTATAGATTTATCTAAATCAACTTCTTTGACAAACTCTTTAACTGCTGGAATATATATGCTTTTACCTTTATACTCAATATCATAAACATCATTTGCTAAAGTTGTTAATACATCTTTAATTTGACCTATAAAATTTCCATTTTGATCAAAAACATTTATTCCAATTAATTTATAAATATAAAACTCATCATCTGGAAGCTCTAACAAATCGGACTCCTCAATAAAAAGTCCTTTATTTTTAAATTCCAGTACTTGGTTTATATTATCATATTCATTAAATGTTAGCAAAGCTAATTCAGAAGTTAATTTCCGAACAGACTTAATAGTAACTTCATTATTTTTATCAATATAAAACTTACAGTTAGCATTAAATCTATTAATATCTGATGTTAATGAGTAAATTTTTACAGTACCTTTTATTCCATGAACATTTATGATTTTTGCAACTTCAATAAATTCCATAATACTAATTAATTTCTACGATTACCTTTTTACCTAACTTCATTGCAGAAGATCTAACAATTGTTCTTATAGCTTTAGCAATTTTCCCTTGTTTACCTATAATTTTTCCAATATCATTTTCATCTGCCTTAATAAAAATCTTCACTAAATCTCCATCTTCTTCAGTTGTTATAACTAAATTATCTGGATTATCTACTAAAGACTTTACCATAAATTCAACTAATTCTTTCATATATACTTTCCTTATTTATTTTCAGAATATATATTATTATTTTTAAATAATCTATTTACAGTATCAGTTGGTTTAGCACCATTCTTAATCCAAGTATTAACTTTTTCAGCATCTACTTTAATTTCTTTAGATTCTGTTAATGGATTATAGTATCCAATTTCCTCGATAAATTTACCATCTCTAGGTGCTCTTGAATCAGCAACAACTATTCTATAAAATGGTTTTTTCTTTGAACCCATTCTTTTTAATCTGATTTTAACTGCCATATTGTCCTCCTTAAAATTTATTTAAAAAAAGGTAAACCAAATTTTCCTTTTTTCTTAGCTCCTTTAGTCATTTCTTGCATTTTTTTCATCATTTTTTTACTATCTTTAAATTGTTTTAATAACTTATTAAGATTTGTAATACTCGTTCCAGAACCTTTTATAATTCTTTGCTTTCTAGAATTATCAATTATATCTGGATTTTCTCTTTCTTTTTTTGTCATCGATAAAATCATAGCTTCTATTTTATCAAGTTCTTTCTCATCGATATTAATATCTTTTAGCATTTTTGAATTAACACCTGGCATCATAGATAACAAGTCTTGTAATGGACCCATATTTCTAACTTGTTGCATCTGATTCAAAAAATCATCTAAAGTAAAACTTTGTTTTCTTATTTTTTCTTCAAGTTCTTTAGTTTGTTTTAAATCAAATTGTTTTTGAACTTTATCAATGACAGATAAAATATCTCCCATTCCTAAAATTCTTGATGCCATTCTATCAGGATAAAATTGCTCTAAATCATCAAGCTTTTCACCTACACCTATAAATTTAATTGGCTTACCAGTTATTGCTTTAATTGATAGGGCTGCTCCACCTCTCGCATCTCCGTCTAATTTTGTCATTATAACGCCAGTAATGTCTAGTTCATTATTAAAACTTTCTGCTACATTAACTGCATCCTGACCTGTCATAGAATCTACTACTAATAGAATTTCAATTGGGTTAACAGATGATTTAATGGATTTTAATTCATCCATTAATACATCATCAATATGTAATCTTCCAGCAGTATCTAATATAACTATATCTTTAGAATTTGAATTAGCAAATTTTATTGATTCATTTGCTATTTTTGTAACATCTTTACAATCTTCTATTGTAAAAACAGGAACATCTACTGATTTTCCTACAACTTGCAATTGTTTTATTGCTGCAGGTCTGTATACATCACATGCAACAAGAAGAGGCTTTTTATTTTGTTTTAAAAAATGTCTCGCAAGTTTTCCTGCATGAGTAGTTTTTCCGGCCCCTTGTAAACCACAAAGCATAATAACAGTTGGAGGATTAGAATCTATTTGAATCTTCTCTTCCTTTTTTCCCATAAGTGCCGTAAGTTCTTCATTAACAATTTTTATAACTTGTTGTGCTGGAGTTAAGCTCTCCATAACTTCTTTACCAATTGAACGTTCTTTTACATTACTTATAAATTGTTTAACTACTTTGAAATTTACATCAGATTCTAAAAGTGCAAGTTTAACTTCTCTCATAGCAAGATCAACGTCTTTTTCAGAAAGTTTACCCTTACCTCTTAGTTTACTTAACGCTCCTTGAAGCTTTTCAGATAAATTCTCGAATATCATTCCTACCACTTCCTATAAGTCATTTTCAATTATTTCTTTATTTTTTTTTTGAATAATATCTAGAATATTAATTAAAGTAGAATTATCTTCATTTGAATTTTCAATTAATTGGTTAATTTCTTTTAAATTTTTATTGATTTTTTCAAATTTAGAAATCAATTTTAATTCTTCTTCATAGAATCTCAATTTTTTTTCTGCTCTACTTAAAATATCTGATATACCTTGTTTAGAAATTCCATTTATTTCAGCAATTTCTCTAAGTGATAAATCTTCATTACAGTGCTGATCGACAACATTATACTGTTTGTCGCTAAGTAGTTTACCATAATAATCAAATAGAACGGCAATTTCAACTATTTTTTCCATAATCACCTCTTAAATGGGTCAAGTTTTTTTCTTGACCTTAATATTATACCATTAAATAAAGATTTGTCAATAGTTTTTTTAATTTTTTCAAAAAAAAAAAAAAATTAACGTTAAAATAAACGTTAATTTTTAAATTATCTAAAAATAGCATTTACAAAATCTCGATCATTATAATCTTGTAAGTCATCTATTCTTTCTCCTATACCAATTTGTTTAACAGGTATTCCCATTTCTAATTGTATTGTAAATACTACTCCACCCTTTGCAGTACCATCCAACTTTGTTAAAATAACACTATCTATATTTGCAGTATCTCTAAATTCTTTTGCTTGTACAATTGCATTTTGACCTGTAGTAGCATCTAAAACTAAGGTTACTTCTTTGTTTGCTTCAGGAAATTCTCTATCAATTATTCTAGTAATTTTATTTAATTCATTCATTAAATTCTTTTTGTTATGAAGTCTACCAGCAGTATCACATATTAAAACGTCAATATTTTTACTCTTGGCGCTTTGAATTCCATCATAAACTACAGATGCCGGATCTGCTCCTTCTTCATTTGAAATAATTGGAACATTAGATCTATTAGCCCATTCTGTAAGTTGTTCTGTTGCAGCTGCTCTAAATGTATCAGCAGCAACTAACATTACATTTTTACCTTGTGCCTTAAATTTATTTGCTAATTTACCAATAGAAGTTGTTTTTCCAACTCCATTTACTCCAACAACTAGTATAATAGTTGGGATACCATCTGTAATATTAAAATTATGATTTAATTCTTTTTCATTTAATTTAAAATTCATTAGTTCTATTAATTTGTCTTTTATTAGTGAAGGTTCTTTAATTTTTTCGTTTTTTACAATATCTTTTAAATCATCAATTAGTTCCATTGTAACTGTGGCTCCTATATCAGCTGAAACTAAAATATATTCCAATTCCTCAAATAACTCTTCATCAATTTTTGAAGACATAGAAAGTAAATTATCAATCTTACTAGATAAGTTATTTCTAGTATTTGCTAATCCAGATTTTAATCTTTCAAAAAAGTTCTGTTTTTTATCTGTTGTTTCTTTAGTCTGTGTTTCTTCATTTTTCTTTCCAAAAAAATTAAACATATTATTTATTCTCCTTATTAAAAGTCATAGAAACAATTTTACTAACTCCTTTTTGTTCCATAGTTACACCATAAATCATATCAGCCATTTCCATTGTTGGCTTTCTATGAGTTATCATAATAAATTGAGTTTGTGTAAGATAATTTTTTAAATATTCTACATATCTAAGAATATTTGAATCATCCAAAGCTGCATCAACCTCATCAAGAATACAAAATGGAGATGGTCGTGTTTCAAATATTGCAAAAAGTAATGCTACGGCAGTTAATGCTTTCTCTCCACCAGACATTAATGATAAAGTCTGCATTTTTTTACCAACTGGTTTTGCCACTATATCTATTCCACAATTTAATATATCATCACTATCAAGTTCAAGTCTTGCTTCACCACCGTTAAATAAAATTTTAAAAATACTTGAAAAATTCTCATTAATATTCTTAAATTCAGTAATGAAAGTTTTCTTCATTGTATTTTCAAGTTTTAAGATAATTTTATTTATATCATCAATAGAGTTTTGTAAATCTATTTCTTGATTTTTTTGAAATTCTAATTCATTTTTAACTTTTTCAAATTCTTCAATAGAATCATAACTAAAAGAACCTAATTCTCTTAAATCTTCTTTTAATTTTTTTAGTTCGTCCTTAGAGAAGCATTCATTTTTATATAATTCCATTTTTTTTTCGCAACTTTCATAAGTTAAAGAATACTCCTCACAGAGCCTATTTAATAAATTTGTAAATTGGTCTTTTAAATTTGAAAGTCTAAGTTCATATTTCTCTATATCTTTTTCTAAAATTATATATTTCTCATTTAACTCTGTGTATTTCTTTGAAATATCCTCGTTTCTAAGTATTAATTCTTTCTTTAAATTAGTATTATAATTAATAGAATTAGTTAATTCATTTATTTTACTGTCAAATTCAATAATCAAACTTTCTATTAGTTCAATTTCAGATAAATTAGTAATTAATTGACTGTTAGAAGATTCTAATTCATTTTCTTTTAAAATTAATTTTCTCTCTATTGAAACTTTATTCTCTAATAAAATACTTTTTGAATTATTCAATATATTTAAATCTCTTTCCACAGTATCAAGATTATTTAAAATTAAAATTTGTTTCTTTTCTAACTCAGAAATTTTATTTTTTATATCACTCATTTCTAAATTTACTAAATTTATATTATCATTTAAAATTATAGAATTATTAGTCAATAATTGTAATTCATTTTCTTTTTCAGAGTTAAAAACTTGATGATTTTCATTATAACTATTAATCTCTTCAATTCTATTTAAAATATTTGAAATATCAATTTCGTTTTTATATATTATTTTTTGAACATCATCTATTTTTGAATTAATACTTTCTTTATCAGAATTTATTAATAATAATTTTTCTCTATTTTTTTCTAAGTTATTTACCAAAGTATCTATTTTTTTAGTATTTTCTTTTAATGAAATTTCTAAACAATTTATTTCATATTGAGCATCATCTAATTGTTTTTTTCTTCCTATTAATGAAAAAGAATTTTTATTTGATTTATATCCACCAGAAATAGAACCCCAACTATTAATAACATCACCATCTAACGTTACAATTCTATATTTATTCTTATATTTTGTTGACAACTTAATGGCAATATCTAAATTCTCACATATTATAGTATTTGCTAAAAAATAATCAATTATATTTCTAATATCTTCATTACAAGTAATTACGGTATTTGCAAATGAAAGTATATCATTATCTTTAAGATTATTAAATTCTTTTTTAAATAAAATTTTTGAGATTGGAAAAAAATTAATTCTACCTATTTTATTTTCTTTTATTTTTTCAATAATTTTTTTAGCTTCTAAATCATTATGAATAACAACTCCTTGTAAATTTGAAGAAAGAACAGTGTCTATTGCCTTTTTATATTTATCTTCTACAGATATTAAGTCACCAAGAGTTCCACATATCATTTTTTTTATGTATTTCTCTTTTTCACAAAGTCTAAATAAATCTTGTATTGATTTACTATAACCTTCATAATTTCTGATGTAATGTTTTAACATCAAAATTTCTTTATTTTTTAATGTAATCTCATTATTAATAATAGAATTTTTACTTTTAAGTTTCTTAATTTCTTCTTCTAATTCATTTATACTTATAGTATATTTGTTTATATTTAAATTTAAATTATCTTGTTCTTTTAAATATGAATCTAAAAGTACCTTATTTTTATATACTAAGTTATCAAGTTCTTGTTTTTCAACATTTAATTTTTTTGTTTCCTCAATATTTTCTTCTATTTTCTTCTTTATTGAATAAGAAATTAACTCACTAGCTTTTTTTTCTGTTTCTAAGTCATTTATACTATTTTCAATATTTTCTTTTTCTATGAGTAAATTTTCTAAAATATTTGTTTTAAACTCTAGTTCTTTTATTTTATTAGATAACATATCTTTTAAATTATTCTTATCTTTCGTAAGAATATTTAAATTTTCTGATTTTTCATAAATTTTAGTATCTATTTCATCAATTTCTGAATTGATTTTTTCTAAATTAGATATATACTCTTCTTTTATATCTAAAGATTGTTCGTTATTTAATTTTATAAACTTATTTCTTTCGTTTAAAATATTTTTTTTATTCACACTATCATTCTTTTGACTAGTAATTTTATTTAACTCGGCTGTATCTTTTTCTACTAAATTAGTTATATTATTAAGTTCTTCTTTAAGAGGAGCTATTTTTATTTTTACATCATCTAATTCTTTACTAATATCAGAAAATTCCTCTTTACTAATTTTTAAAGTTTCTGTGTATTTATTAAAATTACTATTTAAATTATTATAATCTTTATATGATATAGAAAATTCAGCTTTTTCAATATTTTGTAATAAAGTTATACCAGTTTTTGCTTTTATTGATTGCCCCTTTAAAAAAGTGTATCTATTTTCATTTTGAATTATTATATCTCTAAGTCTTGTTAAATTATCCTTAGCTTTGAATAATTTTTTTTGAGACTCATTTTTCTGATATTTAATCTTAGATATACCAGAAGCTTCTTCAAAAATTGCACGCCTATCTTCTGATTTCCCATTGATAATTTCTTCTATACGCCCTTGACCTATAATAGAATAACCTTCCCTACCAATTCCAGTATCTAAGAATAATTCTCGAACTTCTTTTAATCTAACATTAGATTTGTTTATAAAATAATCACTTTCTCCAGATCTATATAATTTTCTAGCTATTGTTACCTCTTTAAAATCTATTGGAATAATATTATCAGAGTTATCAAAAGTTATACTAACAGCGGAGTAATTTTTTTTGATTTTATGATCTGTTCCGGAAAAAATAACATCTTCCATTTTACTTCCCCTTAAAGTCTTAGCGCTTTGTTCACCTAAAACCCATCTAACAGCATCAGCAACATTACTTTTTCCGCTTCCATTTGGTCCAATAATAGCAGTAATATTTGTCTCAAAATCAAGTTTAATCTTATCAGCAAATGATTTAAAACCATTTATTTCAATACTTTTAAGTCTCATTAATTCTCCTTAAAATAATATTATTAAAAAAATAATCTATATAATCATTAATATTTACTATGTTATCATTAATTTTTAAAATCTTCTTATCTAAATTATGTGTTTTTATATCTATATTAATATTATACTTTTCTTTAAAATATTTTACATTTGATTTTTTATTTCCAGTAATTTTAGAAATTTCACTATTATAACACTCAATTTTACATGTATTTTTTATGTTATATAAACAAATAAATTTTTCTATTATATCTTTATAAATTGATGATTCAACTAATTCACGAAACGCTGGATGATATGGTCCCGCAACTATATCACCATCTTCTGAAATATTATCACTACTTTGTAATCCAAGTCTTATAATTGGTATTTTATAATATTCAAATACAATATAAACATATTTACACAAATAAATAGAATCTTCAAGACTCATTGGTTTATATTTTTTTAAATAATAAAGTCTTTCCAATTCTGTATCTTTAATGGTAAGTGTAGGATAAACTCTTACAAAATTAGGTTTAATTTTACACAACTCAATTGCAGTGTTAAGCACTGTTTCAAATGTATCTCCATAAAGACCTACCATCATTTGTAAACCTAATTTAATATCATATTTCTTTATTAATGAAGATGATTCATATACACAGTCTACATTATGACCTCTATTATTTAAATCTAAAGTACACTTAGTCATAGATTGAACACCTAATTCAATCGTGTTAACATTGTATTGTTTTAAAACTTCTAGAATTTCTTTATTTATATAATCAGGTCTAGTAGATATTCTGATTGAATTAATTATTCCTCTATCTATATAATATTTAGCTATTTCTAAATATCGAATCATCAAGTTTTTATGTATTCCAGTAAAACTTCCTCCATAAAAAGCAATTTCTATTGGAATTGACTTATTTTTAAAATATTGGATATATTTTTCTATATTTTTTCTCATTTCTTTTTCATCTAGAACATCAACAAAATCCGTTATTTTTCTTTGATTACAAAAAATACAGTCATGAGGACATCCCATATGTGGAACAAAAATTGGTATAATGTTACATTTATTCACTTATAGCTCCTGCTTTTAATAAAGCATCTCTAGCAGCCTGTTGTTCTGCCTGCTTTTTATTTTTTCCAGTTCCATATCCGGATATAATATCATCAATACTTACACACATATCAAATTCTTTATCATGATCTGGTCCTCTTTCAGCGATTAATGTGTATAATATTTTAGTTGAAGACCCTTTGTGAAAATATTCTTGTAAATAACTTTTATAATCTTTTATAAAAATATTTTTGTTGATTCTATAAACTACAGTGTCAAAGAAAAATTTATTTGCAATTTCAGTTACAATTTCCATACCTCCGTCAAGATATAATGCTCCAAAAAGCGCTTCAAATGTATCTGCTAATATACTATTTCTATCTCTTCCACCAAAACTATCTTCACCTTTACCTAGTAGAAGATATTTTCCTAAATTGAAAATCCTAGCGGCATATGAAAAAGATTCTTCACATACAATTTTACTTCTTATTTTTGTTAAATACCCCTCATCCGAATCAGGAAATTGACTGTATAATTCTACACTAACAACAAATCCTAAAACTACGTCTCCTAAAAATTCAAGCCTCTCATTTGAGATTTTAACGTCCTTATATTCATTTAAATAAGATCTATGAACAAATGCCAAATTCAATAATTCTAAATCCTTAAATTGATATCCGAGCACTCCCATTAACTCTTCTAGTAATTTTATTCTTTCTTTAGTAATCATTGAAATCCCTCTTAGATATTTTTTTCTATATATTCTACCAAGTCTCTAACAGTTACAATTGAACGAATAGTTTCTTCATCTAATTCTAAATTATATTCATCTTCAATATCCATAATAACACTTAATACTTTTATAGAATCAGCTTGTAAATCTTCTCTAAATTTAGTATCTAAATTAATTTCTTTTCCCTTAAATGAATTTTGCAGAAACTCCTTAACTTTTTCAAAAACCATTATTATTCTCCTCTCTCAATTTCTTTTGCAATTTTTGAATTAATATCTTTTTTTATAAAATCAACCATTGAACCTATACCTGAAACAACAGCTTTTTCATCACTACTTCCATGTCCTTTAAAAACTACTTTTTTTAATCCTAACATTGGACACGCTCCATATTCTTTATAGTCTAATGTTTTATTTAATTTTTTCATTGGGGATTTTATTAATAGTCCTCCAATTTTACCAATAAATGATGACATTAAGGTTTTTTTCATATTTTCTAAAATGAATTTTGCTGAACCCTCAATTGTCTTAAGTAGTACATTTCCATGAAATCCATCACAAACAACTACATCAACATTTCCGTTAAAAATATCTCTAGATTCAATATTTCCTACAAAATTCATGTTTTCTTTTTCTAAAGCGGCGTATGTTTCTTTTAAAACTTTTGTTCCTTTTCCATTCTCACTTCCAATATTTAATAAAGCCACTTTAGGACTTAATTTATTTAAAGTTTCTCTAGCATAAATATTTCCCATTATCGCAAATTGTTTTAATATCTCAACAGTACAATCAATATTAGCACCTAAATCTAACAAAATCATTCTATCCTTATTAGTAGGCAAAGTAATAGTTAAAGCAGGTCTTTCTACATTTTCCATTCTCTTTGCTATAAGAAGTCCCGAAACTAATACAGCTCCCGTACTTCCAAAAGATATTAAACCATCTGCACTTCCCTTATCTAAATATCTCATTCCTAATACTATAGAAGAATCTTTCTTTTTTCTTACAGCAAAAGTTGGTTCTTCGTTATTCAAAATATATTCATGTGTATCAATTATCTCTAATCTATCTCTTAAATCATTATCAATTTCTATTTTTTTTAATATTTCCTGTGGCCCAATAACTACAAAAGACAAGTCTTTGTGTAATTTACTAGTTTCTATTACTCCTTTGAAAATTGTTTCAGGTCCTTTATCAGATCCTAATAAATCTACTATAATTTTCATAATTACCTCCAATACTAATACACTTTAGTATATCATATTTATAAGTATTATACAATTATCTAGAAATATTTTAATTTTTTATTTTTATATATAAAATAAAAAAACAGTATTTTCACTTAATTATTAATAAAATACTGTTTCATTAGTAATATTAAATTATATGCTGTTAAAATATTTATTAAATGCCAAAACTAATCTTTTATTATCCTCAATATTTCTAACAGCTACTCTTATATATTCTTTACCATTAGCTAACTTAGGAGTTAAATCTTTAATTAAAATATTATAATCTTCAAGCATTTTTGAACATAAATCTAAAGATGTTCCTTTTGTTAATTCTATTGTAAAGTAATTAGCTTCAGAAGGAATAACCTTTAATTCTTTGATACAATTTAAATCATTAAAAAATACTTGTCTAGAGTTTTTTATTTCTAATAGCGCTTTTTGATAATCTTTCTTATACTTATCATATATTTGTAGATAATATTCTCCAAAAGAATTAATATTCCAAATAGACACATCTTTCTTTATCATTTCTATTGTTGAAGTATTTGACGTTGCTAAAATGCCTAAACGAAGTCCTGGAACTCCATATGATTTAGAAATACTTTTTACAACAATAAAATTATTATAACTATTTAAAATATCATCATATAAAAATGTTGAATCTTTTTCTTCAGCAAAATCCACAAAACTTTCATCTAAAATAAATTTAATCTTTTTTGACTTCGCCCATTCAATTATTGTAAAAATATCTTTTTTACAGATATAATTTCCTGTTGGATTATCTGGATTAATCAAGATTAATGCCTCAATATCTTTGTCTGAAAAATAATTTATTAAATCACTTGCTGTATAAGATAAATAATTGTTGTTTGGATTAAATACTATTATTTTGTTGGAATTATGACGATTTGGATACTCTTCAAAAGTAGGTCTAATAATGCCTATATTACCCTCAATTTTTTCAATAATTGATTTTATTAACTCAGCAGCACCATTGCCAACTACAATATTATCTTTTTTTACATCAAAAATTTTTGAAACTAACAATGAATTAATATTTAGCCCTGATGGGTACTGTTCAAGTAAAACTTTAAAATTATATTTTAGTTCGTCAACTAATCTTTTTGGTGGGAAGTAAGGATTTACTAAATAACAAAAATCTAGTAATTTTGGATATCTCCAGTAACCTCCAAATCTCTTTTGATATTTTTCTAGTTTTTCATAACTATCCGAAAAGATAGAAGATGCTATGTCTAAATCTTGTTCATCATCTATCTCATACCATTTAACACCATTTGAAATTACTTTTGCAAGTATATGATTTTTTCCTAAATCTATTATTATTTTTAATACAGTTTCATAATAATCATTTCTTCCATTCGCACTCATGAAAGCTTCTAAAAATGGAAAATAAATATCTTTTGAAAAAGTTTTAGAAAACTTATAAATATTAATTGTTTTATAATAATTATCTGCATCATTAAAATCAAATAATTTTCCAGGAATAAAATCAGTAATTTCTTCTTTCTCATTAATTTTTAAACATGTACCATCCATCCATCTTTCGTACTTATCAACTAATGCTAAATTTTCACGAGGATCATATAATATATCATTGATAATCTGCTCTTCAAATATTAAATCTGATTCGAGTAAAATACTATCATCATTAACCATTTCTTCTTTTGCTAGGTACATTGAATAAATATTATTTGTTTTATTGTATATTTCATTATTTATAAAAGTTAACTTTGTATTTAACTTCAAAGATTTTATATAATTTACAAAAAAATCACTTTTGTATCCTGTAACAATTACAATTTTTGTAAGATTTTTTTTATCTAAAATTCTAAGCATTCTTTCAATTAGTGAAACACCATTTACTTCAACCATGGATTTTGTGTGGTTTTCCGTTAATTTTTTCAGTCTGCTTCCTAGACCTGCTGCTAAAATAACTGCTTGCATTTATACACCTCGCTTATTTATATTTCTTAAAAACTAAAAATGAAGGAAATTTTGGAATAAAAAATGTAGATTTTGGCGGTAGTATGCATACTTCATCGGCAAGCTTCATAAACTCATCAGCATCCATAGGATATAACTCTATAAGCACATCACTATTAGTTAAGTTTTTTTTAACAAATTTTAAATCATCATCACCTATATATTCAACGTTTGAAAAATTAAGTATTCTAAATGCTGTTGATATTATTTGTGTATTCATTCTATAGACATCATTATTCCAGAATAAATCATTTTCTGTATCTTTTAACTTTACTAAAAAAGAATCTCTTTGATAGGATATCCTAACGAATCCTTTTTTTAATTCTTCATCATCATAAACTTCTAAAAATGTACCCATAAATTGTTTTGCTTTTTCAAAAGAAGTAGCGTCCATATTTTTGATCATTCTATGGATAGGAGAAATTTTAACTTGTGAAAACCCTAAAAAACATGATAAAACACTTGCCTTATTTTTTAGCATAGATGAGGCATATAATCTATGATGTCCGTCTGCAACGTACATCTGATCTATTTTTGAAAATTTATCTAATATCTCTCTAGCTTCATCATTATAATAAGCATATAAATCAATATTTTCAAAATGATACTCTCTTTTATATTTTTTATTATTTAGTATTTTTTTATAGTCAATTTCTTCTTTATGAACAATAAAAACAGGAGCTGTTTCTGAATTATATTCATGATAATTCGCAATCATTCCTTGAATAATATCAGGTAATACTAGTTCATGACATTTGATTTTTTCAGAAGTGTATTCTTCAATTGGTAAATCAGCCAAAATTCCATATGAATTAAAATATTTAAAAATATATATACACTCATTATTTCTTTCTATTGGTTGAGAATTCAGTTTATCTTTACTTCTTTTTGATAAAAACAAAGTACTCTCATCAAAACTTATTTTATCTTCCTTAATTTTTGTCATACTAATAAAATCTGAGTCATATATATTATTAGAAATATTAATAAAACTATCTTTTAATAATTTAATCTTCATAAAACCTCCTCAGTTATTCTATTTAATAATTTTTTAATAAGTACAAAACTATATTTATTATATCATAATAAGAAATAAAAATCATCTTAATATACAATAAAAAAGATGAGTTTGTTACTCATCTTTTAAAAAATATTATTCTATTATTAAATCATCTAATAGTAATTCTTCTGAATTTTCTATATCTTCTTCAAATGAAGAAACTTCTACTTCATCAGGAACATCTTTCTTTTCATAATCTATAGCATATGCAGCATAAATTTTTTCTTTGATTTCTTCAAGAAAAGCTGGATGTTCTTCTAAATAAACTTTAGCTTTTTCTTTTCCTTGACCTAATTTAAGATCTCCACAACTATACCATGCACCAGATTTTTTAATTATATTTTTATCTGATGCCATATCTACTATAATTCCTAATTTAGAGATACCTTCTCCAAATATTATATCAAATTCACATGTTTTAAATGGTGGAGCCATTTTATTTTTTACTACTTTTACTTTTGTTTTTGCACCATAAGGTTCTCCATCACCTTGTTTTAATTGTTCAGCACGTCTTATATCAATTCTAACACTTGCATAGAATTTTAAAGCTCTACCACCAGTTGTAGTTTCAGCAGGACCACCACCAGCATAAGGATTAGTAGATATATTTGATCTTAATTGGTTTATAAATACAACTGTAGTATTTGATTTTGAAATAATACCAGCTAATTTTCTTAATGCTTGACTCATTAGTCTAGCATGTAAACCCATATGAGAATCTCCCATATTACCTTCTATTTCTGCTCTAGGAACAAGTGCAGCTACAGAGTCAACAATTACTAAATCAATTCCAGAACTTCTAACTAATGCTTCTACTATAGCTAAAGCTTGTTCTCCTGTATCAGGTTGAGAAATAAGTAAATTATCAACATCTACACCTAATTTTCTTGCATATTCTGGATCAAGAGCGTGTTCAGCATCAATAAATGCTGCAACTCCACCTGATTTTTGAGCTTCAGCAATTATATGTAATGTTAAAGTTGTCTTACCAGATGATTCTGGTCCATATATTTCTACAATTCTTCCTTTAGGAATTCCTCCAATCCCTAATGCAATATCTAAATTCATAGCGCCTGTACTAATTGATTCAACATTTAATTTTGGTGCATCACCCATTCTCATAATTATTCCTTTACCAAAATCTTTTTCAATTTTTTCAAGTGCTATTGATAAAGCTTTTTTTCTTTCATCTTTATCTTCTATTCTTTCGAATTTATCTGTTTTCTTTATAGCCATTATTTCCTCCTAAATTATATATTTTTTAAATCTAAAACTTTCAAATTTTTCCAAATGTAATCTATCGCAGACATAACTGTGAATACAACTGATATATACCACAATATCTTATCAATATTCATTGGAATCTTAATAAAATTCGTTGAGTTTAGAAGTATAAAACTAATTGCAAAAAGTTGAGTTATAGTTTTTATTTTTCCATAAATACTAGCCGATATTACAATTCCATTAGTTGCTGCAATTAATCTAAAACCTGATATTATAAATTCTCTAGCTAAAACAATACAAACCATCCAAGCTTCAACTTTCCCGAACTGAACAAGCATTACTAATGCTGAGCAAGCAAGAATTTTGTCTGCAAGCGGATCCATAAATTTTCCAAATGTTGTAACCAAATTTCTACTTCTAGCTAAATATCCATCCAACATATCTGTTATTGATGCTATAATAAAAATTAAAAAACCTAATATATTATCAATTCCTAAAATCAGTAAACTCATAATAAAAATTGGTACTAAAAAAATTCTAAACAAAGTTAATTTATTTGCTATATTCATTAGTATCCCCTTTCTTCATTTCTAAGTAATCATACCCAACTAATATTTTTCTAGGTTTACTACCTTCCTGCTTACCTACTATCATTCTACTTTCCATCTCATCAATTATTCTACCCGCTCTAGCATATCCAATTTTCATCTTACGTTGAAGTAGGGATATTGAAGCTGAATTTTCCTCTAAAACAATTTTTACCGCATCATAAAATAAATCATCTACATCATCATCTTCAGAATTATCTAAATTAGATACTTCAGATTCAATATTTCTAATTATTTCTTCATCATAAATGACATCATTACTTTGTTCTTTAATATTATTTACTACTGCTTCAACTTCACTATCAGAAACAAAACATCCTTGAATTCTAATAGGTTTTGAAACTCCCGATGGATTAAATAGCATATCTCCTCTACCAAGTAATGTTTCAGCACCAGATGCATCTAATATTGTTCTTGAGTCAATTTGAGAAGAAACTTGGAAAGAAATTCTTGATGGTATATTAGCTTTAATTGTTCCTGTTATAACATCTACAGATGGTCTTTGAGTTGCTACGATTAAATGGATACCACAAGCTCTTGCCATTTGAGCTAGCCTGCATATATGTGATTCAACTTCATTAGCACTTACCATCATTAAATCTGATAATTCATCTATAATTATAACTAAATATGGTAATTTTTCCAATTTATCATTTTTCTGTTTTTCATTATATCCATTGATGTCTCTAACTTGATTATCAGAGAATAGTGAATATCGTCTTTCCATTTCTCTAACAGCCCAATTTAATGCTGCACTCGCTTTTTTAGAATCAGTAACAACTGGTATAGCAAGATGTGGAATATTATTATATATTTTTAGTTCAACAACTTTAGGATCGATTAGTATCATTTTTACATCTTCAGGAGATGATTTATATAATATGCTCATTATCAATGTATTTATACAAACTGATTTTCCTGAACCTGTTGCTCCAGCAATTAACATATGTGGCATTTTATCAATAGATGAAACTATAATATCACCGGAAATTGTCTTACCTAAAGCCATTGGCATCTTAGAAGTAGAATTTTGATACTCTTTTGATGATAAAATTTCCTTTAAAGATACATTTTCTTTTAATGTATTTGCTACTTCTATTCCTATAGCAGATTTACCTGGAATCGGAGCTTCTATTCTTATATCTGAAGATGCTAAGGCTAAAGATAAATCATCTGCCAAATTAACAATTTTATTAACCTTAACTCCCATATCTGGTTGTAATTCAAAGCATGTTACAGTTGGCCCCTTATTAATTCTTACAACTTTAGCTCCAACACCAAAACTTTTTAATGTTGTTTCTATCTTTCTGGCTCTATCCTTTAAAGTTAATTCAGATTCTGTTTCTTTATTTTTACTACCTTTTAGTAAATTTAAAGATGGAATTTTATATTCTATTTTTTTACCTTCAGAAGTATCCATTTTTATATCTATAGTTTCTGTATTTATTTTATTTTCTTTGTCTTTTCTTTCTTTATTTAATTCATTATCATCAGGAAATAAATTAAAACTATCTAGCAAATTATCTTTTTCAAGTTCTTCAATTTCAACGTCATTTTCGATCGATAGTCCATTATTATGATCTGACACAATTATTTCCCTTTGTTCCATATCATTTACACTGTCGACGATTACCATATTTTCCTCATTTTTTAATTCATTTAAACTATTATTTTGAGCTTTTCTTTCTTTATAACTTAAATATCTTTCATGTATTGTATTATATAATTTTATAATATTAATTTTTAAAATTTTCAAAAAATCTATAAAAGTTATATCTAAAAATGATAGTATTAAGAATAATGCTATCATAAATGTAAATACGTATAATCCTATTGTTCCAATCATTATATTATAAAAATATCCTAAAATAGCCCCTAAATAACCACTACCTTTTGGAGCAGTACTTTGAGCAATAGAAAATTTAATCGATAAATTATTTGAAGTGTTATTAGATAAGTCAACTAAACCCATATAATTAAAAAAGACAAGTAATCCCATTATACTACGGTTCTTGTTTTTTTTATTTAATTTACCAAGAATAACAACTGTATAAATTATTTCCATAATTATTAGAAATATAATATATGTACCTCCAAAAAGTTTTTGAAATACATTTTTTATAATGTTACCTAAGAAACCAGTATTAGAAAAAATAGAAAATATAATAAAAAAAGTATTTAATAAAAGCAATCCTAAAATCGTATTTCTATATAATACTTTATCTTTATTTAGATTTGTTTTTTTTGTTTTTGATCTTGTTTTTCTTTTATTATTCATTTACTCCCCTTTTAGTATCCTGTATGTCCAAATCCACCTTTATCTCTAGATGTATCAGATAATTCTTCTACAAGTTTAAAGTCAGCTCTCTCATATTTTGCAATAATCATTTGAGCAATTCTATCATTATTTTTAATAGTATATTCTTTATCTGAAATATTTACAATTAAAACCTTGATTTCTCCTCTATAGTCACTATCTATAGTACCAACACCATTAGCCATAGTTATACCATGTTTTAAACTCATTCCACTTCTAGCCCTAATTTGTCCTTCATAACCAACTGGTATTTCAAGGAACAATCCTGTTGGAACTGCTACTCTTTCTAAAGGTTTAACTATTAAATCTTCATCTAAATTTGCTCTTAAATCAAACCCAGAAGCTCCTTCTGTTGCATAAGATGGGTTTTCATTTTTGCTTCTATTTATTATTTTAATTTCCAATTAAATTCCCCTCCAAAAAAATTCATTTTAACAGATATAGTATATCAAATTTATTAATTTTAATCAAACTACTTTATATCATTATTATCTATTTTTTCTAAATAAAAATTATTACTAATTTTAATAAATCTAGCTGTAATATCCAAAATTTCTGGAGAAAATTTGTATTTACTATTTAACTTATTTTTAGAGAATAAAATACCTTCAAAATCTATTTTAATATCGTTTATTTTAGTATTATTTACTAATATACCATATACTTTTGGAACCTTATTAGTTACAACTATTTCATCATTTTGATCTAATTTTATATTACAATATATTTCAACATTTTTGTCAAAATCTAAATATAATTTATTATTAATATCAATATTAATAGAATTTTTAATATATTCTGAATTTTCTAAAAGATATGATTCAATAAAATTATTTTTTGAGCAATTCTTTAAGTTATTATTTTTAATAAATTCTTCAATATCGGATAAATTAATATCCAAATTTATCATTTCAAATCCTTTACTACTAAAATAACTATTCAACAATTTTTTGTACTGTTCATCATATATTATATAAATTTTATCATTATAATTGTAAATACGTAAATCTTTAGTAAAGTTAACTTGAATTTCGTTAGAAAAAATTCGTTCGTATAACTTAGATGTATTATTATTTAATGCAATATAATAGTTATCATTAAGATTTTTCTTTCGTCCTTCAATATAATTTTTAATTTGTGTATCGAATAAATAATTTTCAATCCTATTTAAATCTACTATTCTATATTCAACTAATTGATTATCAAATCTTACTTCAAAAAAAATTTCATATTGACGAACATAATATGAATGTGATGTTTTTTGATTATCATAAAAGTTTATCTTTTTCTTTATCTTATTACTATTTAAAGTTATATGATAATTCTCAAAAAAATTATCTATATCATTTATATTATTTACTTTTAAGAGTTCATCTAGATTAATATTAATACTAAAATTTTCTCTATTATTAATTTTATTATTTATAAAATTTAATGTTGCTTTAGTACTTAAAATATCTTCCATGCTTAAATTTTTAAACTTATTAATAACCAATTTTTCTTTTGAATTATTTTTGTTATATGAACTAATTGTTCTATGATATATTGATAAAAAGAATATCATTACCAATGAAAAAATTAATAGTACTATAGGCATAATATAAGATTTAAATTTCATATTAATTTTCTCCACTTATATAATCATATTTTTTATTTTTTAGTAAAATATACTTAATATATTCTTTGTCGTTAAATGAATATCTTAAAACCAAGTAATCCTCAAAATATTCCACGTTAAAAAAATCTAAATCCTTAATCAGTAAATTATTACCATAATTAATAGAATTTAAAGTATCTTTAGATATTCTTCTTATTTCATATTTATTTCCAACTTTTATTTTTTTATATTCAATATCATTTACTTTTGTAATAGTATTTGATGCTTTTTCACTTAAATAAGAACTATATCTATATTTTTTTAATTTAATACTATCCGAAGAAATTTTTGTTAAAACTGAATCACTAATCTCATTTTCCATATATTCCATTGAATAGTTAATCTGCTCTAATTTTGAAAAATTTTTTCGTTGATTTAAATTAGCAAAATAAGTTCCAAAAAAAATATATATACAACACAATATAATAATACTAGAAACTGCAATTGTTATTAAAAGCTCTAATAATGTAAAAGACTTAGTTTTATTTTGATATATATATTTCATATATTTTCTCCATGTCATCTATGTAATTAATTTTTATATTATATATCTCGCCTAAATCAAAAATTTTAATTTCAAATTTATTTAAATCTACATCATTTAATATTTCTAAATTTCTTTTTATATTATTTTTTATAATAACTACAGTATTTTCTACTTCTGTTAATTTATTGATATTCTTAATATTTTCTTTTTGTATATGTAAAAAAGTATTAATACCAGAAATTATATAAATACTAATTATTGACAATATAAAAATCGCAAATATACATTCTATCATTGTAAATGACTTTATTCTAAAATTTTTATTTTTCATTTATTATCACATTTATAAATCCGGTTACTGGTCTTACTCTTATTTCATAAAATTCTTTATCATAAGAAAATTTAAAAGTCTTTCCCTCACTTGGTATGCCTCTATTATTAAAGTCTAATTGAATACTATTTAAAATATTTAAATTTTTACAATAAATTTTTTTAAAAAAATAACCTTCAGATTTTATATCAAAAGTATTATCATGCGAATTTGTTTTAATAACTACTATCTTCTTATTTTCTATGGAAAAGACTTTTGCATTTTCTATACTTTCTGCTATAATTTTTAGTTCCTCTAAAGCTATTGTTTTTTTATTATTAATAAAGCTTACTCTAATAACTAAAATCATAACAGAAATAATTGCTAAACAGACGATTAATTCAATAAGAGTAAATGACTTTCTCTTAATCATCTTTTTCAACTGATGGTGTTACTACAATATCACCATTTTTGATCTCTACTTTATAAGCTGTTCCTTTAATTGACTTAGGTAATTTTGGAATTTCTTTAACATATTTTTTAGCAACTAAATCATCAGTTATATCCTTATCGGATTCAACTTTTTCTTCTGTTAAGTATCTAAGACCTGCTACTTCCAATACTTTTACATTAGCTGCATGCGCAGTTTTATCTGCTTTTACTCTAGAATTGTTATACCTTGGAACTGCTATTAATATTAATATAGCAAGTATAGCAATAACAACCAATAGTTCAATTAATGTAAATGCTTTTTTCTTTGATTTACTCATAATCAAAATCCTCCTAAATTATTTTAAATAGTTTATATTTAATATAAACTTATTTATTCTAAATAATAAAAAAATGCAGGGAAATTCCTGCATTAATTTTAATTTGACCAATTACCGTTAGTAAATACAGGAATCTCATTTCCAGATTCAGTTATTCCAACAATATTTAAAGTTTCATCTCCAACCATAAAGTCAACATGAACTAAACTATCATTAGCACCCTTATCTTTAAGTTCTTCTTCTGTCATTTTTTCTCCATCCTTTAAACAAGTTGGATATGCTTTACCTAAAGCTAAATGGCATGATGCATTTTCATCGTAAAGAGTTTCAAAAAACATTGTGTTTGTATTTGAAATCGGAGAATCAAATGGTACTAAAGCAACTTCACCTAAAGACAAAGCGCCTTCATCTGTTTCTAATAGAGATTTCAATACATCATAACCTTTTTCTGCATTATAACTAACAACTTTTCCGTTTTTAAATTCTAACTTAAATTCATCTATAATATTTCCATTGTAATTTAAAGCCTTTGTACTATATACAATACCATTAATACCATCTTTATGTGGTAGGGTAAAAACTTCTTCTGTTGGAATATTAGCTGTAAAACTAACACCTTTTGAATTAAAACCACTTCCAGCAGCATTCCATACATGATTTTGTGGTAATTCAATTGTTAAGTTAGTTCCCTTATCACTTGTATATTTTAGATATTTAAATTGTTTTTCATTTAAATATTTTGCTCTGCTACTAAGTTCATTAATATGTTCTTCCCAACCTTTAACAGAGTCACCTTCACCTATTCTAGAAGTATAAAAAATTAATTCCCATAACTTATTAACGGCTTCTGTTTCTGATAAAAGTGGAAATACTACTTTTGCCCATGCTACTGTTGGTGCACCAACAACACACCATGAATTTTTATCTGCCATTAATGAAGATGAAAAATATTTCATAGCTTTCGAATTAGCAATACTACTAGCTTTAATTTTATTTATATCTAAACCATCTAAATTATTTGGATCATCTCCAACAATTGAAATAAATACTGCATTACTATCAATATAATCAGTAAATTGATCAACTGTCCATTGTTTAACATCAGAAAGAGTTTCTATACTCGCATATTCAAATTTTTGTCTTGTTATTATATCATCTCTCCAAACAACATTAACATTTCCAGCTCCAACTTTATAAGCTTCTTCAGATAATTCTCTAACTAAATCTTTTGCTTCAATATTAGCTCTTATAACTACTAGTTGATCTTTTTGAACATTTGCTCCAACTTTTATTATAGTTTCAGCATATTTCTTTAATTTTTCTTTAAAATCCATATTTATCTCCTTAATATATATTAATACTTGTTTAGTTTTATTATACACCTTTTTACTAAAAAATCAAATCTTTTAAAATATTTTAAAAAAATGGAGATATTAATCTCCATTATTAAAATTATACTGCTATTAAACTTTTTAGTATAAAAATAATATAATTTAGAGAATTTAATTACTTAAAAACAATTCACCGCTGTATCCTTAAGCGTTTTATAACGGTAAAATATTTGTTTCTGTTGCTCTCACTCTTCATGCTCCACTGTTCATTCTATGCCAAAAGCGTTCAAATTGCATACTTTGAGTTCTTTAAGTGCTGAGAATATCGTCTAATTTTGGATCGTTTTTAGATTATTTTGCCCGTTCCAGTAACGATTCCAGCGGCAAATTCTTGTTATCACCTTATTGAATAAATCTACTTTTTAAATAAAACTTTCTAAATAAGATCTCATTACAAAACAAAACGGAATATATCTAAAAACGCCGTCATCATTTTGCATAGAAGAAAGTCTTTCTATCTCCTCTTTTTTATTTTTTTGAATTTCATCTTTGCGCCATATGACGTTCTTAATAGCCGCTTGTCTTTGGTTTTTTAAAGTCGAGTTATTTAAATTTAGAATATTTATTGTATTCTCAGCAGCAGTATCACCCTCTTTACAAAAAATATTTCCTTTTTCATCATATTTAAATCGTTCATCACAATTATCTATCAGTGGGGTAACCGGTATTTCCATATTTCCTTTTTGACAATTGCAATACAACGGATACTGTTTATCTCTTTCACTCCTACTTAAATTAACTTCCTTGCTCTTACTGCGTTTATTTTGTCCTCCATCACAAGAAGCTAATAAATTGGAGTAATCCAACTCTTGTTTTTTATATTTATCCCGTGGTTTCAAGTGTTCAACCGTGACATTGTCTAAGGTGATACGACAACCGCAATAACAACAAATATACCCCTGTTCTTCCAATAATGATACTCTCAGTTTTTCATAAACCTCTCTATTATTTTTCTCTCTTAAATCATCGTAAGAAGCTTTGTTTCTCTTACAATATTCTTGATACTCCTTTGGAGCTTCTTCCTTCGCTATATACTTCATCTTATTTTTCTCCTAATTTTGACAAAAGAATTTCAACGGTTATCCAAAGAGGATCCTCTTCCGAGAGTTTTTTTCTTAACTGTTCTTTGTAATATAATGCTTTTTCTTTATCCGAAAATAGTGCCGCTTTTTTAAATCCATCTATCAGTTTCTGAACTTCTTCAGACCTTAAATCTACTCCCATAATCTCTTCCATCACTTCAGCGCTATCTCTGTTGAATGTATCAACAGTGACTTCTTCAACTTCTCCATTCTTAAAAATTCTGATCTGATGCTTATTCAATTTAGTCAATGATAATGGTGAGTGTGTAGTAAAAATAATTTGCCCGCGAATTTCTATATCCGATACAAGTTCCACAAATTTCCTTTGCCAAGAAGGATGCAAAAAAGCATCGAATTCATCTAACAAAAACAAAGATTTATACTCTTTTGTAGCTTCTAAAAAGCTTAAAAGTGAAGCAAGTTGTTTTTCTCCTTCACTTAATTCGTGAATTGAAATCTCGTTATCATTTTTTAAAACATCGAAGCGTATGCTGTGCAATATATCTGCTTGCATTAAAAGTTTGAATATTTTAAGTATATCAAAAATGTTTTCTGCCATTGTCTTGAGTTTTTTCCAATCATCAATTTGGATGACAGCCGAATCTCTGTCCGAGATAGTTAAATTCCCCATATCCTTAATCTGATGAAGTAGATTTGCCACAGTTCCTCGGGCATTCCAAAAAGAATCTTCATTTATCGAAGCCTTTTTACTCCAGTTCGGTCTTTTCAAAGAGAAGATTACCTTGTCTGCAATTCTTGTTATGCCAAGCAACTCAGAAACCTTAGAAAAAGTCTGTGTTCCAAATAGTGCATTTGCCAAAAGCGCCCCTGGAAAGTCCCTTAATTGCAATAAGGATAGATACTTTACCTTCACTTTTTCTTGAATCTTTAATGCCTTGTTAAATTCAAGGTCTATATTTGAATCAGCAATTTCCTCTAATCTTCTTGTATCCCCACAGTAATAGAGAAAAATTGCTGGAGGCAAATCATTTAATGGGTCAAGTTTTCTTATCTTCTTTCCATTCTTAAAAATCGATAGAACTTCGGCATTATTACAAATTAAATATTTTGTTTGACCAATATAATATTCCACTTCAAAATCAAAACCAATTTTTTCTTTCATCGATAATCCGGAAAAAATTATCGTCAAAGCTTCAAGAACATTTGATTTTCCGCTTCCATTATCACCAATAAGGGCTATAAGGGATACATCTTTCTCAAAATCCATTTCCAGGTTTTTAAGATTTTTGTACCCACTAATTTTTAAGCCTGAAATTTTCATAATCACTAAACCTCCAAAACAGACTTTAACAGTTCCATTGCACTTTCTTCCTCGGGAAGATTCGTACCTAATTCCCCTCTGAAAGCTCTTGCCAGTATGGATTTTTTCATCAAATCAACTTTTTCTATCAAATCAATAAGTTGCTGAATATCTTGTTCTTTATCAAAGATAGTATCCAAAATGCGTACAATTTCTTTTTGTTCTTCAAGAGATGGAAAGCTTATTTTGTACTCTTCTAAAAATGATTTTGGAACTCTTTGCTGACCAACAGCTCCGGACATAACTGCTTTTGCTTCTTCTCTAAACTTTTTCCATCGAAGTAAATGATATATAAATCTATTATATGTGTTATTATTACATCTGACTATATGAAATTCAGTTGATCCAAATCCTATATTGTTTTCAAGTTCTTCGACAACAGCTATCTTACCATTTTCCATACAAGGAGTAATTTTAGCGAATAATATATCGCCTTCAGAAAAATTTGTGTACCCTTTTTTATATTTGCCAAGTTTTTTTACTAATGGTTCTGAAACTTCTCCAAGTATATCTGAAACAGATGCCATCGGAATAAAAGTTATATCCATATTATCATTTAATTCTTTTGTAGAGATTTTTTTGGGGTTAATATGACATCTTTCTCGTAATTCCACCTTATCCCAATCTTTGAACTTGATCCCATTTTCTTCTCGCCATTTTTTGGTTAGTTCTCCGGAAAATGCTTTATATAAAATTGCTGATTTACGATTTTCAAAACTATCCAATGACATTTGAATTTTTTCTTTCGCCTCATCCAATTTTGAAAAGAGACTTTCAATACGCTCTACTATCCTTTGCTGTTCTAAAATAGGTGCCATAGGAATAGGAATTTCTCTTAACCTTGATTGTGTTAATTTCAATCTTGTTGTTCCATTTACATATCCATTATAATTAAAAATATTTAGATAATGTTTTAGATATTCATTTCCTTTCATCCCATAAAAGGATTTTACTATATGAACATGATTATTTATCCATGCTTTTCCTTCTATAATGTAAGCTTTATCTTTTAGTAATTCAAAAAAAGGAGCACCATCTTCACCTACTAAAACTAAATGTTCATTTGTTAGATAATCATCAATCCAACCTACTTGACCAGTGGCTCCATAGTAAGGCACAACTCCTTCCCGACTTTCTCGTTCCTTTGCATTTACAGGTTTTCTATATTTATCTTTGCATTCAGCAAACCCTTCCAACAAGTATGTCCAAACCCAATTTTCTGGTATCTGATACGGTTGTTCTTCCTCGGGAACCAATGCATTTTGCAGCTTTTCTTCCAATGTTAAATTATTCTTTTTCTTTGCCATCAGTTTACGCTCCCAAGCGATTTCAGCTCTTTTACTACGCTTTTTATCAAATCAAGAGCCTCTTCTAATTGTCCAATCATCTCTTCTCCGCTTTCAATCGGATCTTGCAAATCTTCATAATCCAAAACATTTTCATCACGAATCAAACCAAAATCTAAGCTGTTGCTTTTGGCTTTGATTTCCTCTCGTGTAAAGACATTGAGTCTTTCATCCTCGATTTTAGTTCTATCTTCTGCTAGATATGCCTTTTCAAAATCAACAAAATGCTCTTTTTTAAGCGGTGTTGTCTTCCCAAAGGAAGGCATATTGGTTCTCATATCGTAGAACCATACTTCTTTTGTATTCTCTTTCTCCGTTGTTCCTCTGGTAAAGAACAGTACATTTGTTTTGACTCCTTGTGCATAAAAAATACCGGTCGGCAATCGAAGAATCATATTGAGATTACATTTGTCCATCAAGTCTTCACGAATTTTTGCTCCGTCTCCATCCGCAAACAATACATTATCCGGTAATACTACTGCTGCACGGGCTTTTCCATTTGTTTTCAAACTGCGGTAAATATGCTGTAAAAAATTCAACTGTTTGTTGGATGTCGGAAATGTAAAATCGTCTCGAGTGGCACGCTCTCCACCTTTTTTTGTTCCAAATGGTGGATTGGTCAATACAACATCATAATCACTCATCCTTTTCCCAATATTACTTAAAGTGTCAGCACACAAAATTTCACTATGAATTCCGTGAATCATTGCATTCATCAGCGCCAAACGATGTGTATCGGAAACGAGTTCACATCCTGTAAAGGCTTTTTCCTTCTGAAATTTATACTCTTCATCCGACAAGCTAAATTCATCATGATGTTCATTTACATAACGATTTGCTGCAATCATAAACCCAAATGTCCCACAAGCAGGGTCATTACAGCGCTCGCCAAGCTGTGGCTGAACTAATTGAGTCATGACATCAATCAATACACGAGGGGTGAAATACTGTCCTGCACCTGATTTTTTTTCATTAGCATTTTTCTCCAAAAGTCCTTCATATAAATCTCCGAACCCTTCTTCATCTATGCTGTACCAATCCAGATTATTCATTGTACGAATGATTTTTTCCAAATTTTTCGGTTCTTCAATATTTGTTCGGGCATTATGATAGATGGATTTTATATGTCCACGACAATGCTCCCCAAATAAATGGATAATTTGCTCATAATACCTTTTAAGTTCAATTCCAGAAAGGGATACCAATCTATCCCAAGAGTATTCAGCAACTTTCTTTTTATCTGCAAATTCCTGCTGTTCATTCTTTGTTATTGTGCCCTCTTCATTTTTCTTTTTCAGTTCTTCGTAACTGACGATGTTCTTCTCAATATTTTTCTCCTCTCCAGTTTCCTGCATCATTTTTAAGAAAAGAATATAGGTCAACTCCGTTACATATTGATGATAGGTTATACCGTCATCTCGAAGCACATTACATAAATTCCAAAGTTTTTGTATGATTTCCTGATTTCCCATTATGCCGCTTTCCCTCCATCCTCATAAAGATAATGATTCAACTCTATGATGTATTCTCTTAGTTTATTTTTAAATATTTTATCAATTTTATTAAACCCACCTTTGTCTTTAAAAACACCGCTATTAAAAATATCTTCTGTCAAAACCGTCTCTGTTATCAAGTTAGCTTCAATTCGATCTAGCCATCCCTCTTCCATTTTTGTAAAATTGTGTTTAGATTTTAGCTTTTTTACAGCATTTTTAATTCTTTCATCATGACTTATCATGGCGGAGCCGATAGCTTGTGCACGAATCAAACTAATAATATCCGCCGCAATCTCTTCATTTTTCACCTCTTTCCACGCACTATTGAGTTGCTTTTCTGTAAAGCCTTGTTGATCTAAAATCTTTCGGAGATTTTTTAGCCCTTGGCGAGTAAGACTTGCAGGTCTGGTGCATATCAATTTTAAAGCTTCAATTTTTTCTACATTTTCTGAAATGAAATTCCTAAATTCTTCTAAGTAGTCCTTTGGTTCTTGTCCATTTCCATATCCTCTGGTATGACTTAGAAGTTCATCCTCTTTGTTTGAAATAACCACCGCTCTTTCTATGGTTCTTTTACTTTGTGACAATAGTTCAAATACCGGAGCATTTTTTAAAATCATTGTTTTTGCTTGATTCGGAGTTAAATTTAATATTTCCTCAATGAATTGTTGTGGATTTTTTCCATCTGAAAGTACTCCAAAGTATTCCATTTGTTGCTTCGATAGATTTTTAATCTTTCTTCTCATTTTGGCAACAATAAGGTCAATTTGATTTTGTACTTGTTCCTCTGTTAGCAATTTCAACCCTTCCATCAAATCGACAAAATCCGTCTCTGGATTGACAACAATCGGCTTCATCGTGCTAACATCTTTAAGAGATTCATATACGCCAACCGGATCATATATTTCAAAATGTGTCTTTCCTATTTTCTCACAAAGTCTTGTTGCTCTACCCAGCATCTGTTCAAACAGGATTCTTGATTTTACACGGCGTACAAATACTAAGGTTGTGATTTCCGGTACATCTATTCCTGTTGTCAACAAGTCAACTGTAACAGCAATGCTTGGATATTTTTCATTTTTAAAACGCCTGATTGCTTCTCCTACTCTCTTTTTATCTCCTATGCTTCCTGTAATTTTCATAATAGCATCTTGGTCAACACCTTGTGACTCATAGATTTCTCTTAACAAGGAAACGATTAAATCAGCATGCTTATCATCCACGGCATAAATTAGTATTTTTCCTTCTCCTTCGGGATCAATGTAATTTGAAATTTCTTCTAAAACTACTCTGTTGAAATCTGCTGTAATTACTTTACGATTGAATTGATCAATATCAAATTTGAGTTCATCTTCCAATTCATCGCTATTGGTTACCTCTCCGGTAATAGGATCATAAATTGGCACAATTTCGCCCTTATTGTATTTAATACCTTCTACACTGAGTTTCGTCTTCAGATTATGAGGTGCATCATGGTCAACCAAATAGCCATCGATTACCGCTTCTCTGTATGAATAATTAAATACCGGTTTCCCAAAAATTTCAGTAGTATGCAATGCAGGCGTTGCCGTAAGCGCAACTTTTACAGCATCAAAATATTCAATGATGGTTCGATATTTGCTCACAAAATCATCTTGATTTCGATAGAGCAACTCATCTTCATCCATTTCTTTGTCTAATGTATAACCTCGGTGAGCCTCATCCACTATAATCAAATCATAATCAGAAACAGCGGGAATTAGTCCCTCTTCACTATACATAATGCGTTTTATCAAGCTCTGCACAGTAGCAACTTGTATTTTTGTTTCTCTTGATATTTCTTTTTCCTCTAATTTATTTATGTTATAGATCTCACCTAATGTCAGTAAATCTTCAAGCTTGACTTCATTAAATACATCCTGTGCCTGCATACCAAGCGCTGTCCTATCCACTAAAAACAATATTCTTTTGAAACGATTGGATTTTAAAAAACGGTATATCATCCCCAAAATTGTTCGTGTTTTACCAGTGCCTGTAGCCATTGAAAGCAGAACTGTTTTTGCTCCTTCTATAATACTTTTTTCTGCTGCTTCTATCGCTTGAATTTGATAACTACGCAGGTTCAAACCATTTTTGTCTGTCAATAAGTCATAGCGAGTATTCTTCAAATTATCATTTGCTGATTGGATATCCTTCTCCAACCACTCCACAATACCGCCTGGACTAATCCATCCCTGCAATGCTCTTGGTATATTGCTATTGTCTCTTAAATCTAAGAACCAAATTCCCGACTTTGTTTTAATCTGCTCCAAATATTTACGTCCATTGGTTGCAAATACGAAAGGTACTTTGTATCCATTCCAATCCGAAAATTGATAACTTTCTTTCTTTGAATTAACACCATACTCTGCCTCATCTTCTGCAACTCTATCTGCATTGTATTCCCTTATAACATTCTTTGCATATTCTTTCCCTTGCACATCAATTATAGAAGGTACATCCAGACTCGTTCTTTTTGCTTCAATTATCCCAACCATCTTTAATCCCACAAAAAGCACATAGTCAGCATGTCCTTTTTCTCCATATCCATTTTCTGTCGGCCACTCAGCTATTGCCAGATTTTTTCCTTTCTGTGGTCGAACTCCATTTGAATAACGTAGTGTCTCAGTATCAACTTCCCAACCAACTCTACGAAGCTGCTCATCAATCAAATATCTTGTTTCCTTTTCTGAGAGCTTCATGAAGTTAACTGCATTATTTGCTTTTTGAATACGATCATTTTGTGAAATATCTTGTGCTTGTATATCTTTGATTTTTGCACTCAATTCTTGTATAAGTGTCTCTTTTTCTTCAACCAAAGATGCATAGTTGGTTTTATCTTCCACAGGCATTGAAAAATCATTAATCGTTCCATTAATATCTCCATATACTTGCATAAACCACACTGCTAAATTGTAAGTCATTCGAAGAAGTGTCTTGCATTGTTCTCGATCATCTAAATTTGAGTGCACCGCCTTATTTCTATTCAGTCTTAAAGCATATAAAATATCGTCAATCTGATTTGGAAGCATGCTTTCTTTTCTTAAAAGCTTAATACGATTCGCATGGGTATTATCTGTTTGTGGCACAGGAATTTTGTCTAATTGCAACATTAGATTAACCACCATCTCTCCAAAAATTCCCAATTTTATTAAACAAGAATTTGAATCTGTATATAGATATTTTTCGGCAATACTTCCAATCTGATATAAAACTGGAAAATCATTTTGTAAAAAATCAAAATTAGATTGCATTATTCTTCTCCTATTCCTCATTTACTATTAATCGTAAATCGAAGTCCATTTCTTCTATCTTAGTAGTTTCAAATCTATTTTCCAACATTTTTAGTGGTTGATCTATATATAATAAATTTATGTTTTATCTGTGATTTAGAATCCATTATGAAAATCTGTAGTTATTTAAGTATTCAGCTTCGGATATTGAGTGTTAAATTTTGTTAACTCTTCTGTTGATAAACTACTTTAAAGTCTGACTTAATAGCAACATCCACACCTTGATTTTTCTTACTGGCTGTATTTAAACGGTTAACATACACATAGATATCTAATTTTGTTATCAAATATTTCTCTTTTAGAAAACAAAAAGTTTCTCAACTACTCAAAGATATTCTAATTTTTGTATTTAGTTCGTCTGCTACATCATTTTAAGCACAGCTAAAATAAGGCAATACCTTATTCAACAAAAATATATCATATATCTCCTTCTACTATAAGTATTTACTCTAATTGAAGTAATATTCTTTTACCTCAAGTTTTTTATTTCTTTAGTTCTTTATTTGCAAACATATCTGAAAAATTAACACCCAATTTTTCTCAATCACTAATTAAAACACACCTAAAAACCCTGATTTAGACCGTTTATGTGATTTCTCGTTCTACTCCCACTCGATTGTTGCTGGCGGTTTGCTTGTTATGTCATAGACAATTCTGTTTATATTCTCTACTTCATTTACTATTCTTACGGAAACTCTGTCCAAAACTTCGTAAGGTATTCTAGCCCAATCAGCAGTCATAAAATCTGTTGTTGTAACTCCTCTTAACGCTAGAGTGTAGTCATATGTTCTAAAGTCTCCCATTACTCCAACTGTTTTGTTATTTGTTATAACTGCAAAATATTGGCTTATATTTTTATCCTCTCCAGCTTTTGCAATTTCTTCTCTAAATATTGCATCAGCATCTCTTAAGATTTCCAATTTTTCTTCTGTTACTTCTCCCATTACTCTTATTCCTAAGCCAGGTCCTGGGAATGGTTGTCTGAAAACTAAGTATTCAGGCATTTTAAGTTCTAACCCTAATCTTCTTACCTCATCTTTAAATAAATCTCTTAGAGGCTCTATTAAATCTTTAAAATCTACAACATCAGGAAGTCCTCCTACATTGTGATGTGATTTTATAACTTTTGCATCTCCAAGTCCTGATTCAATAACATCTGGATATATTGTTCCTTGTGCTAAATAATCTACTTGACCAATTTTTTTAGCCTCATCTTCGAAGACTCTAATAAATTCTTCTCCAATTATTTTTCTTTTTTGTTCAGGATCTGTTACTCCTTTTAGCTTTTCTAAAAATCTATCTTTTGCATTTACTCTTACAAAATTTAATTCATCATTTTTAAAAGCTTCTTCTACTTCATCACCTTCATTTTTTCTCATAAGACCAGTATCAACAAATACGCAAGTTAATTGATTTCCAATTGATTTAGATAGTAATGATGCACAAACAGAGGAATCAACACCACCAGAAAGAGCTAAAAGTACTTTTTTATCTCCAACAGTTTCTTTAATTTTTTTAATTTGTTCAGTCATAAAATTATGCATTGTCCAATCACCACTTGCATTACAAATATCATAAAGGAATGACTTTATTAATTCCTTACCTTCTTCTGAATGATTAACTTCAGGATGATATTGAACAGCATAAATTTTCTTTTCTTCATTTTCTATTCCGGCATAAGGACATGTATCTGTATGTTGAATACAATCAAAGTCTTCTGGTAGTTTTACAACTTGATCTTGGTGACTCATCCAAACAGTTGTTTCAGATTTCATGTTTGCTACAAGTTTTGAATTTTTATCTTTTATACATATAGTTTTACCAAATTCTTTTTTTTCTGCTTTTTCAACTACTCCACCAAATGTTTTAGAAATTAATTGCATACCATAGCATAAACCTAAAATAGGAATATCTAACTCAAAAATTTCTTTTTCAATTTTTGGCGCATTTTCATCGTAAACACTATTTGGCCCACCAGTAAAAATTATTCCAATTGGTTTTTTTATTTTTACTTCAATAAGTGCTCTATTATAAGGAATTACTTCACAATATACATTAAGATCTCTAACTCTTCTAGCAATTAATTGATTATATTGTCCTCCAAAATCAACAACAAGTATTAGTTCATTTTTCATATGATACTCTCCTTAATATTATTTAATATTAATATTATATAATATTAGGAGCAAAAGGTAAATATAAAAATTTAATTTAAATAAAAAAAGGAAGCTTATGCTTCCTTTTAATAAAAACTATTTAACTTCTGTTGGTACAGTAATTTTACCATCAGCTATACTTTTCTTTAACTCTTCAATTTTTTGCTTTAATTCATTAGGAATTTTAATCTTTAATTGATCTTCTTTTCCATAAGCAATATCAACACCATTAGTTTTTAGTGAAAATTCAATTGTTTCTCCACCTCTGAATTTTCCTTCATATAAATCTTTACCAACACTCTTAATAGCTTCGTTAACTTTTTTAATTGTAGAAGCTACTACATTTTCAGGTGCTAAGTATGATTGGTCTCTATCTACCCCAAAAACAAATTTATTATTTTCCTTTGCAGATTCAATAACTCCATTTCCTGTTCCTCCTGAAGCATGGAAAATCATATCAACTCCTGATGAGTACATACTATTTGCTATTGCTTTACCTTTAGTCGCGTCTCCAAAACTTTCAGCATATTGAGCAACTACCTCAACAGTTTTATTATTATCTTTAGCTGCTAATTCAACACCTGCTCTAAATCCTGCTTCAAATTTTTTAATTAATGGAGATGTAATGCCTCCAATAAATCCTACTTTATTTGAAGTAGTTAATGTTCCTGCTAAATATCCAACTAAGAATGAATTTTCATTGTCTGCAAAAATTGTTCCAATTAAGTTTTTTGGAGTATTTTCAAAAGCAGAGTCAATTATTACATATTTTTGATCTGGATTAGCTTTTGCAGCAGCTTCAATGTCTTTTGCTAATGCAAATCCTATACCAGCAATTAAGTCATACTTAGTATCTAACAATGTTTCTAAGTTTGTTTTGTAATCTGAAGCTTGCTTGCTTTCAACATAACTTGCTTTTTCGATTATACCTTCTTTTTCCAAATCTTTTAATCCTTCAAACGCAGATTGGTTAAATGATTGGTCATTTACACCACCAGTATCAGTAACCATTGCGTACTTGATTGGTTTTTTAGTACTTTCTTTTTTTTCTTCTGTTTTTGTTTCTTTTGTTTCCTTAGGTGAAGAAGAACAACCTGTTAAAATCATCGCGCCTACTAAAAGAGCAGCGAAAGTCTTTTTAAGTTTCATATAAAACCCTCCTAAATTATTTAGTCTAGTACATTATATATCATAATAACTAAAATTACAATACTTTTTAGACTAATCTCCAACTAAATTATCATTATTTTCTGAATTATTGTCATTTTGTTTGTCTGACTGAACATTCTCTCCTGATTCTGTTTTATTATCCAAATATTGACCTATAATATCTCTGACTATAGGTCCACAATATGCACCAGCTCCACCTTGAAAAATTACTGTAGCTATAGCAATTTCAGGGTTATTATATGGCGCAAAAGAAACAGTCCATGCATAATTATCGTATGCCTGCCCTGTAACTGGATTTGTTCCACTTTTTTGAGCAGTACCTGTTTTTGTCCCTATTTCTACTGGTAAATTTTTAAATATTTTATTATTTTCAGATGTTTTAGAAGCCATATTCATACCTTCTAAAATATACTTTAAATTTTGCGGATTAAAAGTTGTTTTCTCAGTTTCAGGATTATTTTGAAAAGAAACAGTTTTATTATCATAACTTACAATTTTTTCGATAACCGAAGTTTTAATTTTTTGGCCACCATTTGTAATCATAGCCATTAGTCTAGCCATTTGTATTGGTGTATACGCATTTTGTCCTTGACCAATTACTGTATTTAATGAGTCTGCATTTGACCAAGAAGCTTGATTTAAGTAGTCAAATTTAATCATATCAGCTAAAGTAGATTTAGAATTTCCTATAATTTCAGTAGCTTTTAATTGCATATCCTCTAATCTTTTTATAACTTCTGTTCTTGATAAAACAGTTTCTTCTTCAGTCCAATTAACAATAGTATCTATTATTTTAGTAAAATCATAATCTTCTTTTGATTTACCATCTTGAATATATTTGTCTATTTCTTTTTCCAATCTTAACTTTAGCATAACTTTAGTTAAAGACTTTTTAGTAGTTGAATCGGGAACAACACCTTTACTTTCTTTTGGAATATTAATTTCAATACCAGTTCTTTCTCCAAGTCCTAATTCTTTAACTGTCTTAGAGAGATCTTCAATTGTTAACTTTATTCCTGTTTTCTGATTCGATTTTGGATTTTCTCCTAATGCTAATGCATAAAAATAGTAGTTACAACTATCTCTAAGTGCTGTTCTTAAATTTTCATATCCATGCGTCTTTTTATACTGATTCCAAATCCAACATCCAAATTTTGTGTCTCCAACATCCATTACTCCTTGACAGTTTATAATCTCATTAGGATCTAGACCCTTTTCTAGTGCAGATAAAGCTGTAGCAAGTTTAAACGTAGATCCTGGTTGTGAAATACTTTGCGTTGCAATATTATATAAAGGTCTTGGAGCTAAAAAATCTCTTGGATCTTCAGGAAATAAACTAATCCAATCACTATTTGAAATTCCTGTTACAAAAAGATTTGGATCATAAGATGGATAACTAGCAAGAGCTAATACTTTTCCCGTTTTAACATCTATAACTACTACTGCTCCACTTGTTGCATTTGGATGACTTTCATGTGGTGTATAACTACCCCATTTACTTTTATACTCGCTTGCGTTTCTTATAGACTCTAATGTTCTCTTTAAAGATTCTTCTGCTATCTTCTGTAGATTTACATCTATTGATAAGTATACATTTTTACCAGGTATAGCTTCTGTTTCAGAAATAGTTTCAGTTCTATTTCCTCTGTTGTCTACCATTACTTTTTTGAATCCATCTTGTCCTTTAAGTGAAACTTCTTGACTTTCCTCTACTCCTGTTTTACCAATAAAACTATCAGAAGAATATCCTTTTTCTTTACTATATTTTTCTATCTCATCTTGTTGTGATATTTTTCCAATATATCCCAAAATATGTGCTGCTAATTCACCATTAGGATAATATCGAATAGGCTCCATTGAAACGGTAAATCCATTATTATTTTCAAATTTTTCCTTAATATTTGAAATACACGGCTCAGAAATACCATAAGTTAATGTAATAGGAATATAAGCTTTATCCCCTTGCAATTCAACTTTTCTATTGATTACAAGAAAACTATAAGTTAGATAATCATCTAAATTTTCAATACTATATGTTTTCTTTAAAGTTTCAAATAGACTTTCTGCAGTATAATCATCTTTAATCTTATATCTATTTTTAATCTCAGTCCTATTAATATTATAAACATAATCAAATGACTTATTTGTAATAGAAATTCTGAGAATAATATTATTTTCAGTATTAACTTCTTGAGCAATTAATTTTATATCATCAGATAATACAAAGTCATATAGTAAATCATTTTCTTCTGCAATTGAAATTAAATATGTTAAAGGTTCAACTTCCTTTTTATCATTATTATCCTTATAATTGAATTGTAATGTTTCTTTATCTTTTTCATCTTTAACTATAGTATATTCTACATTAGATTCTATATTTTTATCTTCTAAAAGTTTTAATAAAATTTGAGCTGGAATAATCTTTTTTCCATTTTTATCAACTTTAACAAAACTCAATAATTTATCTATGCTAAATTTCCTAACCATATTATAAAAATCATCTTTTGCACTAGTATCTAAGGTTACTTTTGAATTCTGTTTATTTAACTCAGATTTGATTAATAAAAGATTATACTTATTTAAGTCAATCAATGATTTTAATTCTATATTTGATAGTAAATTTCTACTTTTCAATTCATCAAATACTAATTTTCTAGCTAATGGTTGGTCTAATATCTTTCTTATAATTGATTTATCATCTTTAACCAAACTAGCAACATGTGAATAAATACCTTTTGATAAATCCTTATCTTTAGCATATTCATCGTAGTTTGTTCCTTTTGAAAAAGAAATTTCACCAGTATCAACATCAAAAAAATCTGTTGGAACATAGATACCTTTAAGTTGTAAATCTCTTATTACTTTTTTTATTATATAGAATGAAAATTTAGATGATGAATTTTTTTCTATTTTTAGTCTCAAAATATCTTCTACAAGATTATTTTCCAAAATAATATCTAAAACTTTCTCTTTTGGTGATTTTAACTCTGTAAAATAATCTGTATCCGAAGTATATACGAAATAGTTGATACCTAAAAAATAATCATCAGTATCCCAACTCGCACCATCTTTATTCAATATTGTTATTAATTCTTCAATTTTACTAATTTTTTCATCTTTACTTAATCTGCTATATTCATCTTTTAAGATTTGTACTGCTGGACTAGTTTTTACTCCAGCTAATAATTTTCCGTTTCTATCATAAATATTGCCCCTAGGAGCTGTTATTTTTACATCTTTAAGCCTATTGTTATCAGCTTTATTTCTATAATCATCACCATTTATAATAGTTAAATGAAATAACTTTAAAACAAGTAAAGACATCAATACAAAAAAAATAGAATAAACAATTCTATACCTTAATTGTCTATCATTAATTTCTTTTAATTTATTCTTATCAAAAATTTTCATATTATTACCTACTATCTAAAATCTGAATTTTTTCTTCTTAAATACTTTTCGTATAATATAATTACAGATTAAATATAACAATACATTAAAAATTAACTCTAAAAATATAGGGCCTTTAATATAATTTATAAGTACAGTTGAAGAATAATTTTCAAAAAACATATAAATTATAGTGTTCATTATCCAATAAAACAACGTTGCTACAACTGTAATTATTGAACCTGAACGAATATCACCTTTATTGAGAGAATCTTCATTATATCCAACTATAAAACCAATCATATAATATATTAATGCTCTTATACCAATTAATTTCGAAAATAAAACATCTTCAAAAAAACCTAGAATAATTCCAGAATAACCTGAAATATAAGACCCATAATTCATTGCAATTGCAACAACAAGAGCTAGACTGAGATTTGCTTTAGAGTTAAAAATACTAAAGTTTGGTAAAATAGCAGTTTGTATCATAATACTTGCAAAAAACATTAATACTACTTTTAATCTATTCATTGCCATCTCCATTTCCTTTAATTACAAAGACTCTAAATAATGTTGTAAAATCTACCGGAGACTTTACACTTATTTTTTTCTCTAAATTATTTTCGGAAGATTTAACTTCAGTTACTTCACCTATATAAAGGTCAGAGGGAAAAATACCTCCTCTTCCTGATGTAACTAATTTATCTCCTACAATTATATCTGCATCTGATTTATACATAAATCCAGATAAAAGATTATTTTCTTGCCCATTTATCACACCGAAGGATTGAGTTCTAACAACATTAAAAGATACATTACTTGAAGAGTCAACCAAACTAGATACTTTACTCCAATTATAGCCAACTTCAATAACTTTTCCAACAACTGCTTTAATATAAGTATTTTCATCTTCCCCTACAGTACCTTGAACAATAATGTCTCCAACTTTTACTCCATCTTTACTACCTTTATTGATATTAAATCTAATCAATAAACTATTGGAATCTAATGCTATAACATTTGCGCTTAAAAGACTATCTTTATTTTTTAAGTAAAGATTGTATTCATTTTTTAAAAAATCTTCTTTAGCAATAATATTTTCCATATTAACATTCTTTTCTTTAAGCTCTGCATTTTCAATTTTTAGCTTTTCATTCTCTTCTCTTATAGATTTAGAACCAAAAATTTTTGTAAATACTTCTTTCGAACTGGCGATTGAAGAATAAACAATTCTAGTAATTGAACTTGTTACAGTTCCTATTGCATTTTCACCTATATTCATAATAGAAGAATTGCTACTAAAAAAAATTATAGAACTTAAAATTATTATAGTTGTAAAAAAAGAAATCTTCTTTTTACGTGATTTAATATTTCTAAATCTATTCATTATTTTTTCTCCTATTATTTTTTGCTTTAATATTATTAGCTAGTATTCTTGCTCCTGAACATGTACAAGTTAATGGGTTTTCTGTTACATTTATCGCTACTCTTAATTCATTCTGTAAATATTCTACACAACCATTTATTTTAGAACAACCACCTGTTAAGTATATTCCATTTCTTAAAACATTTCCTGTCATTGAAGGTGGTGTTTTCTCTAGTATAACTTTAATAGCATCTGCAACAGCATTAAATAAAGGAAACAAAGATGAAGTTATATCTTTACCATATATAACAGCATTCCTCGGCATTCCAGTATTTATATCTCTTCCAAATATAGAAAGATTATTTGTTATATTACTAGTTATGAATGACGCTAGATTAATTTTTATAAATTCTGCAGTTTCTTTGTCTATCATTAGTTCATACTTATTTTTTACTATATTAATAATATCAAAATCAATTGAATCTCCACCAATATCAACAAATTTTGATGCTACAACTCCACCTAAACTTACTAAAGAAACGTCTACTGTACCTCCACCAACATTAGCTACAACACTACCTGATGGTTCTAATGCAGGAAGACCCATTCCAATAGCAGAAGCAACTGCACTAGGAATGAATTCTACGCTTCTAGCTCCAGAATATATAACACAATCTTCAATTGCTCTTCTGTCTACTTCTGAAATACCACTTGATATAGCAATGTATACTTTAGGATGAAAAACAGAAAAACTTGACTTTGCTTTTTTAAGTAAATTTGTTAACATTACTTGAGCAATCTCAAAATTTATAATTTTCCCACCTTTAATTGGTGCTAATGTTATTATATTATCTGGAGTTTTACCTTCCATACTCTTCGCTTTTTCACCAACTGCAACAATTTCATAATTATTTAAATCCACAGCTACAACAGAAGGCTCAATAATTTTACCATCTTTTCTTTTAGAGTATATAAGTGTATTGGATGTTCCTAAATCTAAAGTTAAATCTTCCCCTAAAATCCACGAAAAACTCATTTTTCTACCTCTCTTATATCATTAATCCTTTTTCTTTTAAACTTATATATTTATTATATCCTATTATAATATGATCTAATAATTTTATTCCGACTAAATCCCCAACATCTTCTAATCTTTTTGTTATTTCTACATCTTGTGTACTAGGTGTTGGATCACCACTTGGGTGATTATGTAAACATATTATACTATTTGCTCCTTTGCTTAAAGCATACTTAAATACTTCTCTAGGATGTACAATTGATGAATTTAAATCTCCTCGAGATATCTCATCCCAAGAAAAAATCTTATTTTTTGTATCTAGTACAAGAACATAAAAATGTTCTTTCATTTCATCTTTTAAAATATTCATAAAAATATCAGCAACGCTTTTTGGAGATCCAATGGAAAAATTATCAACACACTCTTTTAAATTTATTCTTTTAAAAAACTCCAATGCTGAAATTATAGTACAAGCTTTAGATAATCCTATACCATCTATTTTCATTAAATCATTAATCGTTATTTCACTTATTCTATGAAATTTTTTCATGAAAATCCATAATTTTTTTGAAAGATTCAGAACATCTTCTTTTTTTGAACCACTCCCCAATAATATTGCCAAAAGTTCATATTCAGTCAAAGTTTCAGGGCCAAATTTATAAAGTTTTTCTCTCGGCTTTTCAGTTTCTTCTAAATCTCTTATAGATATTGTAAAAGAATCTATATCATCATATTTTATATTTTTTACACTACTAACTTCATCAATAATTTTCTCATTATAAGAATGACTTTCTTCTCTAATATCATTATTTATTTTCTTTTGTTTTTCTTCATTTAAAAATTTGTCTAAATCTTTCAAAAACTCATCATAATTATAGTTTAACATAATTACCTCTTAAAATCTTATACATATAATTAGAAATAATTCCAACTAAAATACCTGTACATATTCCGATTATACCTAGTAATGGAATAAAATTTATTAAAGTTATAGAATTTAAAAGTACCATAGAAACTAAAATTTGAATGATAATATAAGTAATAGATCCTAAGACACTAATTCCTATTAAACTTAAGTATTTATTAAAAAACTTGTTTACTAAATACATAACAACCATACTTGAAAATCCTGCAGAAAAATTATAAATAAAACTTATAGGATTCCCTAGAATTAGTACTAGTAAAACTGCTTTTAAAAATGAAATAAAAAATGTTTCTTTAAAACCAAATAATAGTATAGAATTTATTATAATTATATTTGATAATCCTAATCTAACGTTTGGAATTGGTATAGGAATATAGTTTTCTAGTAAAGATACAATTAAAGCAACTGATACAAATAGTGAAATTAAATTTGTTTTTTTTGTATTCATTAATTTACCACATCCAAATCATTATTTTGTCTTGATTTTATTTGTATCACTAATCTATTTGGCATACAAACAATAGCTTGACCAACTTTGTCTATTTTCCCAAATTTTACATCCAGTTTATCAGGACAATTTGCCTCAATTACTCTAATACCATCTTCACTAACCTCTAAAATATTAATACCAAATTCAGTTCTTATTGGATACACTTTCTTTTCTTTGCTGAATGTAATTTGTTTAATTTCTTCACCATTTACTTGTATACTTATATATTTGTCTGTAGTTGTTATAAAACTCTTATTTATTAAAACTAATGAAAAAGAAAAAATAACAACCAAACAAAAGATAACAATAATATCTCCTTTTTTCATATACACTTCCCTATTTATTAACAAAACATTAAAGTAATTAATACATATATAAATTAATTATTTTTAAAATGTATAATTTCATCTTAACCTTTATTTTATCAAATATCTATCTATTTTTCAATGTTTTTAATAATTTTTTAAATTATAAGTATATTTCTAATAAAAAAGTAGTATATAATAATACTACTTTTTTTATTAATTAACCGAATTTATATAATGACCTTTAAATGCACTACTATTTTTTATTATTTTTTGATATTTTAAGAAATTAATACACTCTTTCAAAATACTATAAACCATATCTGAATTTTCATAGGTAAAATCTAGTCTTACTCTATCAACTCCTAATTCAAATATTTCTTTTATATTTTCTCTTAAATCAAGAGCAATATGATTTCTAATTTCTGTTCTACAAAACATATCTTGAAATAATCTAAATTCTCTATTCTCCATATCTTTTAACATATAATCGCTTCTTGCACATTCAGCACAACGTCTATCTTTGTGACAATCCTTTGTTAAAACTCCCATTACACAGTATTCTGTAAGCATTGATCTTGTATGTCCATAAATAATCATATCAACATTTGAATTTCTTTCTTTTGATTTATCCAATAGATTTTTTATTTCAAATTTATTTATTTCCTGTGAAATTGTTATATCTTCAGCATCAAAATATTTTTCAAAAAAATTCAACGAATATGAATTATAGATATTAAAATATGTATCTATATTGAATTTTTTTGTGTCAAATTTTGATTTAAAAAAGTTTTTTGAACCCCAGGTTGATATTTGAACTTTTTTAAAAATATCGCTATTTATTTTGGATAAATATTTTTCTAACACAAAATACTCTTCATTTCTTATAACACCCAAAGCACTGTAAATTATATTTATCCCAAGAGTTTTAAATTTATTATAATATTTTTCAAGTAAAGTAAAATCTTCGGTATAAATTTCATTTACAAACTCTGATATATTTGGATTTTCTAAAATTGTATCTAATTGAGAATTTTTATGTACTTTTAATGTAATTTTTCCATTAAAGACTTTTTCTCCACTTAGATAACTATAATCCTCATAAGGACAAATAATTCTTTTTGCTGAAAAATCCAATCTATACTCTTCATATTTTTCTATTGCTTTTCTTCTAAGATTATTTAATACCGAAACTGGTATAAATGCATTTTTATCAACAAAAATATTATTAAAAACAAAATTATAAGGTGTTCCACCGGTTTTAGATAATTTTTCAATAATCTTATCTATTTCAGCTTCCTTGTTATTTGCTTTTTCTATTATTTCATCAGAAAAAATTTCAATATCTTCCAAATTAAATTTTATTTTATAACCTACTTTTATAAAAATTTCACATTTTAAATTTATCTTTTTATTTTCAATCCCTTCTTTAAATGATTTATTAGCATTATCAACCAATTGTTTATCTGATGTTTTGTAAACCGGTGTTTTAGGTTTTATATTCTTGATAAAATCTATTTCAACAATGTCTCCTGCTACTCCGCAGTCGAAAATTTCTCCGTCTTTAATGATTCTGCCAATATTTCCTCCACCTAAATTAATCCCGTCTCCTTTTGAAAGTTTGCCGGATAATTTAATTTTCAATTTGTTCTTTTTGGGATTGAAACTTAATACTTCACCTACTTTAACTCCAACATTATTTGGCTTATCGAAATTGATAATATCAGATCCACTTTTGCTCATTAGATATCCTGATGTAAATTTTCTATTAAAAATTGCTTCTAAATCTTCTCTTAATGTCTTTTTATCAGTTGTAATTTTATTATTTATATAATTATCTATAGCTTTTCTATATCTTGATGTAACAACTGCTACATATTCAGGTCTTTTCATTCTTCCTTCAATTTTTAAGGATTTTACACCTGTATCCAATATTTTTTCAATATTTTCTATACTACATAAATCTTTTGGACTTAGCAAATAATTTCCATTTACATTAATAATTTTTCCAGTTGTTTTATTTATTAATTTGTAACTTTGCCTACAAGGTTGAGCACAACGACCTCTATTTCCTGAACGGTCTCCAAGCATTGAACTCATAAGACATTGACCTGAATAACTTACACAAATAGCTCCATGTATAAATACCTCAATATCTATATCTACATTATCACAAATTTCCTTAATTTCTTCTATACCAAGCTCCCTTGCAATAACAACTCTATCAAATCCAACTTGTTTTAATTCTAAAACATCATTTAAAGAATGTGCAGATATTTGAGTTGATGCATGAAGTTCCATATTTGGATATCTTTTTCTTAAAACTTCTGCAATTCCAATATCTGACAAAATAATAGCATCCACACCAATTTTATATAAAAAATCCGTATAAGAAATCAAATCTTCAATTTCAGTTTCTTTAATAGATGTATTAACCGTAACAAATATATTTACATCCCTAAGTTTTGCATATTTTACAGCTTCTATAAGCTCATCATTATCAAAGTTTGTTGCAGCGGCTCTTGCTCCAAAACTGCTACCTCCTAAGTAAATAGCATCTGCTCCATTTTGAATTCCAGCTTTTAAGGATTCCATAGACCCTGCCGGAGATAAAAGTTCATACATAAAATTCCTCTCAATAAAAATTATATCTAATTCCTCTCAATAAAAATTATATCTTTATAAAATGTGTAAAGACATGTTTATTATACCACATTTTTTGCAATATAAAAGGAGAAATTAAAATTTCTCCTTTTAAAAAATTCAATCATTTTTAAATTTTATAAGAAAAGTATTAATAAAAATCAATATAAAATGAATTATTATTATAATTATAAACAATAATATTGATTTAGAACCTAATAATTCAACTTTCCCAAATACTACCGGATACAATATTGCTAATAATTGAAATATTACATAGCATAAATTTATAATTAAAAATTTATAATTTATCTTATACAAAATTGAGAATGTCATATATAATATAAATACTATAATGAATGTTCCTCCATTTAATTCATCAATTATAGGCAAAACCTTTAAAAATAAATATTTATCAATACTGTATATATACTCATGATTTAAATCGATATAATCCAACATAAACATAAGTAAAGTAAATATAACAAAATTTACAATCCATAGATAATTTATAGAATATTTTTTTGCAATAATCATAATTTTAATCCCTCACTGCAGATAAATAACAATAATACCTATACAACAAAAAGAAATTTTTTCTTAACAATTTCCTCCATGATTATAATATGAAATATAAAAATTTATATCTCACATTTATTATAATACTTTAAATAGAAAAAGTAAATAGTTTTATAATTTTATTTCAAAATTGGAAAGTGAATTGCCATATCTTAATTCTTTTCTTAAATCTTGAATGACATTATCCATTTTCTCAAGATCTAAAAGTAATTTCTTCTCCTCATTAGTAGTTTCGTGTATTGCAACTATAGCTCCATTATTTATTACAATTCTTTTATCAGCGATTAAAGCTAATATTGGATCATGAGTTGCCATTAAAACTATTTTATTTTCACTTACTAACAATTCTAACGCTTTTTTTCTATCAATTCCTGCATTTTCAATTTCATCAATTAAAACAATCGGTGATGAACTTAAAATTGCTGTATCAGCAATCATTAATGCTCTTGACTGTCCACCGCTCAATGAAGTTATAGGCGTATTTAAGTCAAATTTTTCTCCAGCAAGTTTATTTGCTTCAGCAATAATTTTATTAATTATTTCTTCCTCATTTTCAACCATTCTACTTTTTGCGTGAAGTTCTATAAACTCATATGCTGTTAAGTCCATAACAAAATTCATATTTTGAGAAAGTTGAGAAACTAATTTATTATTTGCACTTAGTCTCCATTTTTTATCAGCATCTTTTCCATTTATTAAAATTTTTCTATTAGTTGGAGTATCTCTATCTGCTACCCATTCAATATCTCCTAATAGTCTAGACTTTCCACTTCCTGTTGGACCAACTATTGAAATTATTTCTGATTTATTTACTATAAATTCATCGTAATTTTCCTTATTACCAAATTTATCTGTTCCAGCAAGTAAAGTAATTGAGTTTACTTCATTATCTTCTAGTCCTAAAAAACTTTTCATCTGATTTATATAGATATTAAGTGATTCACAAAGTAAATTTTCATCAATAGCTAGTTCTTCTTTATCATCTTCTGAAAAAGAATGTAAATATTCTGCAAATGACAAATGCTTACTATTTGAAATATCAAAATTATTTTCTTTAAAAAAAACTTCAACAAAAGGATATTTTTCTATTAATTCTTTAATTTTTAAATTATGCATTTCTATCCTCCAATTTCATTTTTTTAATATTTCCCATTTGATATTTTGCACCTATTTTCTTTTCTCCTAAACAGTAAGAACATAAGGCGGTTGGCATTGCAAATTTTAATTCCATTCCATTTACTGTACTAATTGAATTATCTTCATCAAATAATAATGTACTTAATTCATAAGTTCCTTGACCAGTAAGTCCGTTAATATTCATAACAATTGCACTTGGATTTACAGAAGCTACTCTTGAAGAAAAAACTTCTCTTTCAGCTTGTGATACTATATCACCTTTCGTTATAACTACATAATCTGCACTTTTTAGCATTGGACCAATTTTTTTAGGTGTATTAATTCCTGAAAGATTATCAATAACACAAACAGCTTTAATATTTTTTATATAAGGAGAACATCTATTACAAAGTCCAGCAGATTCAGTAATTAAAATATCTAAATCATTACTAATTCCCCATTGTACAACTTCTTCTATATTAGATACAAAAAAATGATCTGGACATAAAGCACCTGAAAGCCCTTTTCTAACTAATATGTTGTTTTTTTCGTAGATTAAATCATCATCTGTATACAAACAGTCAAATTTTACTACACCTGCTTTAATTCCTCTATTTTTTAGATTTTCGATTGTTTTTACTATAACACTAGTCTTTCCTGATGAAGGAGGACCAGATACTACTACTAAATTCATATTAACCTCTATTTTAAAATTTCTTCATTAAATAATTTTTCAGATTCTTTCATAATTTTAACTATATCATTGTTATGAATATAATCCCATCCACAGAATAAAAATCCACAATTTTCTTCTAATAAATTATCTACACCTTTAACAGTAGTTGGAAATTTACCATTAGATGAAAGTAATTTACCAACACTACTATTATTAAAGAATTCTACTACAGTTTTGGCTTTTTCATTATCTTTTTTTGCCATTAAAAATACCGGACTTACTATAGCTCCGTCTTTAGGCCAAACAACTTTTAACGCTGAGCTTCTAGCAACCATTTGTGTAAAGAAATACGGTGTTATACTAACTATAGGATTATTTTTTGAATCTCCTTTTTTCTTTACCATCTCAGCAGGGTGTAAACTCTTTTTATATACTCTTGCTAATGCTTTAATTCCTTCTATTCCCCATTTTGAGAAAATAGTTACAACTAATGCATTAAACATATCTAAATCTGATAATGGTATAGCTACACTATCATCATAATTTCCACTAAATAGTAATTCTTCCCATGAAGTTGGTATTTCTTTGCCGTTAAGATTATTTTCATTTACTAAAAATACACATGGAACTACAGCTATAATATCATATATATTCTTTGGATCTCTTAAACAAATTTTTTCATTATCAAAATCTTTATTAAATTCTCTTGGTTCAACATAAAAATTCTCATTTTTAAAGAAATCTGAAAATTTTTCTTTATCAAAAAATAGTTCAAAACCAGCTGAAATCATAACATCTGCAACTTTATCAATATCTTTAGAATTTATATCTGATTCAATCCAATCAATTCCTAAATTTGCTGATTTTAATTCATAACCAATGTCTAACCCATTATTTTTTTGCTCTTCAATAAATTTATCAAATGCCTCTAGAATAGGAATTTTTAATGGACATGGTAGCACTCCTTTAACAATTACATCTCCTTTTAGTTCTTTCTCTTCAACTAACGATTTATCAACGGCACTATGTTCATCATTTAAAAACATATTTAGCTTTTCTTCAAAAGCTGCTTTATTTATTCCTCTAACTTTTAAAGCCATATTTAAAGAAACCATCTTTCCCATTGTTTGTAGCATTTTTTCGTTCTTTAATTGGTCAAAACCATTATTAATAAAAAACTGTAAAAGTTTTTCATTTCCATTTAAAATATTATATAATTTATCATCAAAATTTATTTTACTCATATTTACCTCCTTATAATATATCTATATTACTATATTTTATACTTAATTTATGTTGCAAATGCAATAAAAAGAAAAAAATCGAAAATGATTTTCGATTTTATCTTTTTCTTTTATTAGATTTTTTATCCTTAAAATAAACATTCTTCAAATATAATACCCCTACAACCTCAGAAATTCCAAGGATAATAATCACTAACTTAGTATAAGATTTTGATTCCTTTTCACTAATTCCTTTTACATATCTTTCTTTATATACTAAATTTGTAATTAACTCAATAGGAGCTTTAGATAAAGTTATTTCAGAACCATTTTTTGTATTTGTATATTTTGTGTTAGAATTAATAATATATTTATAATCTTCATTTCCTTTAAAAGTATACTTAAAACTTTTAAAATTATCAAATGTAGAAAATGGTGAACTTTCTATATTTAATTTCATAACATTTATATTATTTATAGTAGTTAGTGTAGATGATATTGGATATTCGACACTTAGTTTTTTTTCAACTTTTGGTTCTATAGTAGTTTCAAAAGTAACCACAATTTGCTTGTCTGCTGTAGATTTTAAAACTCCCAAACTATCATAGCCACTACCACCTATAATTTTATCAAAATTTTCAACAAAAATTTCATATAAATTGTCTTCAGAAAATCTTTGTCTGACATTCTCAGGAATTTCCCCTAAGAATATATTTTTTAAGAAATTTTCGACATTTACTGACGTTTTATCTATATTTTCTTTATATCCAGAATTAATTTCCTTATCCCCTGAGTATACTTTTGTTGTTATATTTACATCACTTCCAATTGTATATAAAATAGGTGTTTTACTCTTACCACTAAATTCATGAGTTAATATTAAAGTTTTATTACTCTTATTTTCCTCTACCTTTAAATCTTCTCCACCTGATAAAAATAACTTTGTTTTATCAGTAGAATACTTTATAGTAATTTCATATTTTAAATTTTCAGTGTTACTTGATTCTAAATTAAACTTTCTTAGAACTCCTACATCTTCTTTTTTGAAATTTACAGGTTCATAAATTGGAGAATCTATATTTCCTATTATTTCTTTATAAAATTCAGTACCAGTAGGAGACTTGAATTTATCATTAAGAAATTTAAATGAGTATGGAATTTCAGCACCATCCATCTTAAGTGAAAATTTACTTAAATTTTCGATACTACTATTAAATGTTATTCCCATTTTTAAAGTAGAATTTCCATTATTAGTACTTCTTAATGTATAATCTGCTTTATATATTCCTTCTAATTTGTTTTCATTTTTATTAGTATTTGAAAAGTCAATTGTTGACTCTCCAGTTAATTCTAAATTTTTTGTATCTGATATATTAAATAGCTCATAAATTCTATAATTATCATTTAAATTATTATCTTCAGCTTTAGTTACATTTATATTATTGAATAATAAACAGCAGGACATTAATGCAATTAAAAATCTTTTTTTCATATTCTCCTCCAACTACTAATATGTGTAATTATACCATTTATAGCAGTTATTGTAAAGATAATAAATAAAACAAAAAAATCACGAATATGAAATCCGTGATTTTTATTTTTATATAATTTCAATATAGTGTTCTTGTTTAATATTTTTATCAACAGCTAAATTTACTGTACAAAATTTACTTGCAAGATTAATTATTTTTTCAATTTCACTTATATTAACATCTGTTTTTAAAGTGTACTTCGTTCTAATTTCTGAATATTCTTGATTTCTAAATGGAGTATCATCAATGTAATCAGTATTTACTACATCAGCTTCTATTTCTATACTTAAATCTTCAAAATTAATATTATAATACTTTGATGCTTTAATAAAAGTTAAAACCTTACAACCAGCTAGTGCTCCCATAAACATTGCTCCTGGAGTCATAAAACCAGAATTTAATTCTTTACATTTTACACTATCAGTAATAATTTTTTGACCATTACTAGTTAATACCATTTCTCCATTTTTTTCTAATTTAATTGCACAAATCATAATTAAAACAATTTTAATATATTACCAATAAATACACCATAATAATTACCGATAACATATCCTAGAATACCAACTAACATTCCTGGTACAACTAATTGATTCCATCCTCTTGCAATAGCTAGTGCTGCCGCAGTTGTAGGTCCACCAATATTAGCATTTGATGCTATACAAATTTCTTCAACTGAATATTTGAAAATTTTACCAAAAATGAAAGAAACAATCATATTAATAACTACAATAATTATACAAAATACTAATAACCATGGTGCTTTCTTAAGAATTATTTCTATAGAAGCTGGAGCACCAATAGCACCAAAAAATATGTGAATCAAATAAGTTCCTATTTCATCAGCACCAGAAATTTTAGATAAAATCTTTGTATAAGTTGCTAAAATAACAGTAATAGTAGTCATTAATAGATATTTACTACCTACTAAGCCAAATAATAAATCTACCAAGAATTTTAAGCCTGTTCCCATTGAACTAGTATCCGGCTTAAATCCAGAAATAAATCCACCTAATTCTGTAGAAACCGCAACTATTGCAAATGATATAGAAATAACTTTTGCAACATCTAATAAAGAAATATCCTTTTTGGCCCAGAATTGAGCTGCTTTGTTTTCACCAACATTCCCTAATTTCTCCATTTCATCTTCATAAGGATGAGTATAATGTTTTCTAAAGAACTTCATTGTAGGTATTATTGTTAAACTAACAAAATATATTCCCATAAATAGATTATCAGCTACTACTGCAGATCCGAGTAAACCTTTATCATTTAAAGGAAAAGCATCTGACATAGCAGTTAAATTCATACTACCACCTGTATAAGTTCCTACCATCATTGCACTTAACTTATAAAGTTCTGGAATAAAACTTCTTAATAAGAAAAAGGCTACAAAAGCTCCAAAAATAGTACCTAAACCGCTAAGTAAATAGATACCAATTATTCTACCTGATTCTTTCCATACCTTCTTTAAATCTGCTTTAAATAAAAGCATTGGAATTGCAAGCGGTACTACCCAACCCCAGACAATATCATAGGCTTTAGTGTCTTCAGCAGGAATAATTTTTGCATTTGATAAAACCATTGTAAAAGCTAATGCTATAATACATCCAGTTACTTTACCAGCCCAGCTGTATGTTTGTTCTAGATAAATACTGAAAGCAGCTATTGCACATAAAATAGCTAATAACACCAATGTATTATTTGTTTTAATAAGTGACCAATATTGTTGTTTTGCCACTTCTTCTGTTAAAAAAAACATATATAAACCTCCTTAAAAATATATGGAATGCTTTTCACATCCTTTTTAATTATATACTTACTATATAATTTTGTCAAATTAAATTTTTAATATATATAATGTTCTATATGTTGTTTTTTCTTTATTTTGGAAAGTTTCAAAATCTTTAATATCCAAAATTTTCAATTCGTTTTTTTCAAATAATTGAATAATATCATTTTCTGAGTGTATATATTGTCTCTGAATTTCTTTAATTTTTTCATAAGTATTATTTTCATTTTTTATAAAAAAATCAATTTCAAAATCAATGTAATTTTTTTTGATATAGTTTCTCCAAACATAAAAAAAATCTTCTTCTTCGGATACAAAAGTATTATTTCCTAAGTATTCTTTAAGTTTATATTCTGTATTAATATCAAACATTAAAATAGAATTTTCATTCATCTGTTTTTTTGCATTTTTTAAAAAAAGCTCAATATCATCTATTGTTTTTATATAATTTAAGACATCAAAAAAACAACATATTAAATCATATTTTTTACTAGTTACAAAAGTTCTAATATCACCTTTTAAAATATTTACATTCTTATAATCTATTAATTTATTATATGCTATAGATAACATTTCATCAGAAATATCAAAACCATCAACATTAAATCCTCTTTTTAATAGAGTTTCTGTTAAGTTTCCACTTCCCATACCACACTCTAATACATTTTTTACATCTATTTGATATTGTTGACAAATTTTTATAAGATTAGAGGCAAGTAGTTCGTAGTCTACTTGCCTTTTCATAAGATCATCATAAATATAAGAAAATCTATTGTACATGATTAATCCTCATATGAAAATATATATGGAATATTTCTATATTTACTTCCATAATTTAATCCATATCCAACTATAAACCAGTCTTCAATTTCATAACCAAAATAATCAGGAGTAATATCTACTTGTCTTCTACTAGGCTTATCTAGCATAACACATGTCTTTATACTTCTAGGATTTTTACTTTGAATATATTCTTTAATATTCTTTAAAGTATTTCCAGAGTCCATAATATCATCAACTATAAGAACATCTTTTCCTTCTACATTTTCTCTTAAATCAGAAATAATATTAACTTTTCCAGAAGATATTTCAGCATCTTCATAAGAAGAAGTTGTTATAAAATCAACTACAATAGGAGTATCAATTTCTCTAACTAAATCAGCAAGAAACACGAAACTTCCTCTTAAAAGACCTATTGCAACTAATTCTTTACCAGAATAGTCTTTTGAAATTTGTTTACCAAGTTCTTTTATCCTATTAGAAATTTCTTCTCTTGTAAATCTAATAACCTCTCTTTTGTTCATCAAAATAATCCTCCTTTGCAATTTTTTTGTTTTTTTCAAAGTCTAACTTCTTTTTCTCTGAATCTTTAATTTCTTTTAAAATAATCAATATTTTATTTAAAGTATATTGAATACTAACTAGTATTACAATTAAAAAAGTCATAAATATAACATTAAAATCAACATTCATAGTATCACCTAATTATTCTTAGTTATTTTTAATTTTTTCAATACTTGATAATATTTCATTATAAATATTTTTATATTTTTCTAGTTTTTCTTTCTCCTCGTTAACAACTTTTTCAGGAGCATTATTTACAAATTTTTCATTAGAAAGTTTTGAGGATGCCCTCTTAATTTCTGATTCATATTTTTGTAAATCTTGATTCAATTTCTCAAGTTCTTTTTCATAGTCAACTAACCCATCTAAAGGAATATAAATTTTCTGATTATTACATATTACAACCATTGAATTATCAACTTCTTCATCTTTATCCATCACGATTACTTTTGAACAAGAAGCTAAAAATCTATATAGATGTTCTAATTCTACTGTATAGTTTTTTGTTACTTCATTATTTGAAACAAAAAATAAATCAGATTTTTTTGAAGGAGGAATATTTTTTTCACTTCTTTTATTTCTTATAGCAGTTATTGTTTCTATTAAATTTTCTACTTCTAATTCTTCTTCAATAAATATACATTTTCTATCATAAACTGGAAATTCTGCATTAATTAGTTTTTCATTAACATTTGGTAAGAAAGAATATATTTCTTCAGTAATAAAAGGCATGAAAGGATGTAATAATTTTAGAATATTATTTAATACATAAACTAATACTGACTTTGCAACAAGTTTATTTTCTAAATTATCACCATATAATCGTGTTTTAGAAAATTCAATATACCAATCACAAAATTCATTCCAGATAAAATCATAAATTTTTGCTGAAGCTAAACCAAATTCAAATTTAGATAAATTTAAAGATAATTCTTCAATTGTTCTATTTAATCTTGTTAAAATCCATTTATCCTCAACTTCAATTTTATTAAAGTCTATATCATAAATTTCATCTTCATTTAAATTCATTAGTACAAATCTTGAAGCATTCCAAAGTTTATTTGCAAAATTTCTATTTGATTCTACTCTCTTTTCATAGAATCTCATATCATTACCTGGAGTATTTCCTCCAACTAATGTAAATCTTAAAGCATCCGCACCATATTTATCTATAATTTCTAGCGGATCAATACCATTACCTAATGACTTACTCATTTTTCTACCAAGTTCATCTCTAATTAGTCCTGTAAAATATACATTTTTAAACGGTACTTCTTTTAGATTATATAAACTAGAAAACACCATTCTAATTACCCAGAAAAATAGAATGTCATAACCCGTAACTAATGTTTCTGTTGGAAAAAAGTATTCTAAGTCAGATGTTTCATTAGGCCATCCAAGAGTTGAAAATGGCCATAATGCAGAAGAAAACCAAGTATCTAGTGTATCTTCATCTCTAACAAAAGTTTTTCCATCTTCTTTTGGTTCAGTTCTACTTACTACAACATCTCCACTTTCCTTGCAATAATATACAGGAAGTCTATGACCCCACCACAATTGACGAGAAATACACCAATCTTTAATATTATCTAACCAATTAATATAAACTTTTCCAAATCTTTCAGGAATAATATTTAATTTCCCATCTAAATATGCTTGTTTTGCTGGTTTTGCTAATTCTTCCATTTTTACAAACCATTGTTTTGAAATAATTGGTTCTATAGTAGTTTTACATCTTTCACAATGTCCAACTGCATGATTATGTGGTTCTATTTTTATTAGGTAACCTTGGGATTCTAATTCTTTTACAATTTCTTTTCTAGCTTCTTTTCTATCCATACCAGAAAATTTGCCAAATCCTTCTGCTATTTTTCCATCATAATCCATCATTAATTTTTGTCCTAAATTATGTCTATTTCCAACTTCAAAGTCATTTGGATCATGGGAAGGAGTTATTTTAACACAACCAGTTCCAAATTCCATATCCACATACTCATCTGCAATTAATGGTATCTCCTTATTTACAATTGGTAAAATTAAAGTATTACCAACTTTGTCTTTATATCTATCATCATCTGGATGTACTGCAACTGCCAAGTCTCCTAACATTGTTTCAGGTCTTGTTGTTGCAATTGTTAAATATTCATCACTATCTTTAAAAAAGTATTTTATATGATAAAAATTTCCTTCTTCCTCCATATGTTCTACTTCTGCATCTGAAATTGCAGTACCGCAATTACAACACCAATTAACAATTCTATCTCCTCTATAAATTAAACCATCATTATACATTTTTATAAATACTTCTTCAACTGCTTTAGATAGATTTTCATCTAATGTAAATGCATCTCTAGACCAATCACAAGAAACTCCTAATGTTTTAAGTTGATTTTTTATGTTTCCACCATATTTTTCAGTCCAATCCCAAGCTTCTTTTAAAAATCCATCTCTTCCTAATTTTTCTTTAGAATTTCCATCATTTTTTATTTTTTCAACAACTTTAGCTTCTGTTGAAATAGATGCGTGATCAGTACCAGGAACCCAAAGTGCTTCATATCCACTCATTCTTTTCCAACGAATCAAAATATCTTGAATAGTATTATTTAATGCATGACCTAAATGCAAATTACCTGTTACATTTGGTGGTGGCATAACAATTGTATATGGTGTCTTATTTGGATTAACTTCAGCTACAAAATCTTTATCTTCTAACCAACTATTGTAAATTTTCTTTTCAAAATCTTTTGGATTATAAGTTTTTTCTAAATTTTTCATAGTACCTCCTATAAATAATAATAAAATAAGTATTTGTTATTATATGAATACATTTTTTAAAAATTAGTGTATTAAATAAAAAAACTTCATCCCAATTATAGGACGAAGTTATCGCGGTACCACCTAATTTTCATAAAATGACTCTCTTAATTTATAACGTAATTACCCGTCTTTCAAAGCTAAAAAGCTACCTTCATAAAAAAGAAAATGAATTTTTTCACCAAATAAATTCTCTCTAAAAATTTCTTTTAAACTACTCCTCTTTTATATGCTCATATTCAATTTTTTTATTATACAAAATATTAGATATATTATATCATGAAAACAATTAAATTTCAACAAAAAAAGACCAGAAAATATTCTGGTCTAAATAAATTTTTAATTAGATTTTACCAACTAAGTCTAATCCTGGTGTTAAAGTTTCATCACCTGGTTCCCATCTTGCAGGACATACTTTATCTCCATGTTTAGCTACGAATTGCGCCGCTTGAACTTTTCTTAATAATTCTTTAGCATTTCTTCCAATTCCATTAGCATTTACTTCATAAAGAACAATTTCACCTTGAGGGTTAACAACGAATGTGCCTCTTAATGCTTGACCTTCTCCTTCAATTAAAACACCAAATTGTTCTGAAAGAGCTAAAGCTCTATCTGAAATCATTGGATACTGAATTTTTCTGATTGTTTCAGAAGCGTCCCACCAAGCCTTATGAACGAATTCAGAATCAGTAGATACTGAATAAATTTCACAACCAATTTCTTTAAATTTATCATAGCTTAAAGCTAAGTCTTCTAATTCTGTTGGACATACAAATGTAAAATCTCCTGGGTAGAAGAATAATACACTCCATTTTCCTTCTAAATCTTTGTTTGATACTCTTATTAGATCTCCATCATAATATGCTGGAACATCAAATTCTTCAATTTTCTTTCCGATTAAACTCATATTAATACCTCCTATTTTTGCCTTTTTACTAAGACATTATAATTATACCACTTTTCTATATTTTCAAACAAAAAGAGAGCTAAAAGCTCTCTTTAAATTTAATATTAAGAAATATATCCTTCTTTTGTTAAGATTTCTTTAGATTTTTCAAGATTTGCATCATTTACCATGATAACTGGTCCAGTACATCCCATTCCAGTTTTTGCAAAAATATTATTTTTCCATAAAGCAACCTTAGCATCTTCAAGTTCAAGAATATCAATACCACCAATTGTAGCAGTAGCTTGTTCTTCTGCAGGACATTTAATATCTTCTTCTGGTTCTGCTTTTTTAGCTCCAGCTGAAGTAATTTTTTCTAAAATAGCTTTAAGACCAGCTTTATTTGCTTTTTCAAATTCTTTTTTAGAAACTTCTTTGATATTTCCTTTTACTAATTGGCCTGCATATCTCATAGCATTAGCGATTACAGGGAAACCAGATGCTCTAGATATAATTAGTACTAATCTATCATATCCTTCACCTATTCCAGGACCATAACCATAACCCATAGCTTCAAAGCTTCCACCAGTGGTATATGAAGAGAATACTTTCATTAGTAGGTTACCAGTTAATGTGTCATTAACCATAACATCTGGAACACCTTGTAATAAGTCATTTCCTCTCATTAACACTCCACCGTCAGATCTATTTGATTCAGCAAAGTTTATATCATAGCCATTATCTTTTAATTCTTTAAATGCTCTTTCAACAGAAACGGCATTATCTAGATTTAAAATACCAACTGTAGGATTTTCAATACCTAAAGCTTTAGCAACAATAATACCATAGATACCATTTTTTACCATACCTTCTACTCTATGTGCAGAGGATGTTCCTGTTGTTGTTGCAATAATCATTTCTTTAGCAGCAGCAGGTGTTACAACTCTACCAACAGTAGATACTCCGATTGGGAAACTATAATGCATAGTTACACAACCATCAATTTCTCCACTATCTAAAAGTGATTCCATTACTTTATAACCTTCTTCATCATTAGCAACAACATATTGTTTTAATGAAGTTTTTACTTCTGGTCCTATTATACAATATTCAACACTTTTATCTCTTGATTGAGCTAATTCAGCACCCTTAACGACATTTTCCAATCCGTGTTCACTGCCTAAAGTTGTAACAGCAATTCTTGGTCTTGATGTAAAAGCACCAGTTTCTAAACCAGTAGCAATTTCTTCAAAAACATTACCAATTACTTTTTTTATATCAGACATTAAATCACCTCTATTCTTCAATTAAAGAAGATGCAAAATTTTTCATTGCTTCAGCAACTAATTTCTTAACTTCTTCTTTAGAAACTCCAGAGTTATCTTCTAATTCACCTGAATTTCTTTCTAAAACAATTGAAACACCATCAAATAAGTTAGTCATTCTTCCTAAGAATAATGATCCTTTACCTATAATCATAGTTCTATTTAAATCACCTGAAGTTAAATCTTCACGGCAGAATCCTAAATAAGGAACTCCTGAAGGAATATGTCCTTGAGTTGGAGCCCATCCTTCCATACCATGATTTTCTATAAATTCATTTATTTCAGTTTTTTCTAATTGTTTTTTCATTACTCCTAATGCTCCAATCATCTTAAAGTTAGCATTTGGAACGTCTCCAGCTCCTGCTGGTTTAGTAATATCTGGGTTTTGCATTTCTGCTGAATATTTATCAACATCCTTAACTGTTAAATTAGCTTTTTCTAATGGAGCAGTAACTAATGATGACATTACAGCTTGTGGTGAAGAACCTGTTCCCACAGTATGTCTTCCAACGATATCTGTTCTTAAAATTGGGTTTACTCCATCATTTTCAGAAATTAATGCAGCAAATCCACCAATACAGTCTTCTAATATTGGTAAATCTTTTTTTACGTGATCTTTACCATTCATACCTAATTTAGCAGTACTTCCACCTGCTACTATAACAACATGTTTAAATGTTCCTGCATGTACATGTGATGAAGCTGTAATTAATGTATGAGTAGGAGCAGCACAGAATCCTCTTAAGTCAGATCCTGAAGCATTATCGAATCCAGCTAATTCAGCTATAGATTTTGCGAAGTTACCACCACCTCTTTGGTTCATATCTCCACATGCTTCTTCTGAACATTCAATTACATATTCTACTTCGTTAGGATCTAAATTGTTCTTTGCAACTAAATGTAAAGCTGCTAATAAAGCAGATGCTTTTGTTACTAAATTTTCAAACATAACATGAGCAGATAAGTTAACATCTACATCATGAGCTCTAGTAACAACACCTACTAATTTATCTTCAAAAAATAATCCTTCGGCATGATTATCCATATGTCCTTCAAGAACTGATTGTTCAACACCTTCTTTTAATCTAGCAAGTAAGCCTTCATTAATTAATGGGTGCTTTTCTAAATCTGCTTTTACTAATTCAGTAAATTCTTTATTAAGTAAAACTAAATCAAAAGCATCACAAATCTTCATAAGACCTATAAATTCATGTTCTGGCATTATTTCACCATATTTACCTTCTCTTGGAGCACCTGATAAATATTTTTCAGGATCTGACCATGGTTGTGGTACAGCCTTTAAATCTTCAGGTCTTTTATTACCAATATAAACTTGGTTTGGTAAATAGTTTAGTACTTCTTCATATTTTCTAATATGATTTGGTATTTCCTTTAAATAGTCTGAATTAGGATTTAAAGCCTTTTCAGTAGTTTGAGTTGTTCCATTTTGGATTATCATGTCTGGTGCATGAACTAATACGTAAGAAGTTCCTTTTAATACAGGAAAATTCATCTTAATTACCTCCTTTAATATAAAAAACAGATAGTATAGTATGTATTCTATATAAGCCAACTACATAAGCCAACTACATAAGCCAACTACCCTTAGTAATAGCATACCATTAAATTAAAAAGGTGTCAATATTTGACACCTTTTTTATTAAAAAATTATTCAAATATTGTTTGTCCTTCAACTTCAGTTGATAAAGCTTTTAATGCTTTTTTAACAATACCCATTCTTAATGCATATTCTTCTTCAGCAGATAATTTAGGATTACCTAATGGGTGAGGAATTGCAATAGCAGGAACAATTCTGTTAGCTCCTACTGTCATTGAAATTGGAGTTACTGTACAAATGTGTACTACTGGTATTCCAGCTCTCTCAACTTCTTTTACCATCGTTGCACCGCAACGTGTACAAGTACCTCAAGTAGATGTTAATATAACTGCATCTACTCCGTCAGCAACTAACTCTTTACTAAATTCTTCTGCAAAAGCTTTAGAAGAAGCTACTGCTGTACCATTTCCTACTGTTGTATAGAAATATCTATGAAGACTTCCAATTTCACCATTCTTTTCAAGTTCTCTTAAAACGTCAACTGGTAAAACTCTGTCTGAATCTTGGTTAGCATAAACAGGGTCATAACCACCGTGAGCAGTTTCCCATTCACCTTCTTTAAGATCTAAAACACCTTCAATATCATACTTACCATATTTTGAAGCAGATGAAGATTCAATATGGTCTGGGTTTCCATGAGGTACAATACCACCAGATGTTACTAAAGCAATTTTAGCTTTTGTAATATCTTTAACAGCTGGATTTGGATCAACTCTATCAAAGTTTGGCATTGGGAATTCTGTTTCGAATTCTTCTCCCTTTAACTTTTTGATCATCATATTAACTGCTCTTTTACCACCGAAATCTTCTCTAAATATATTCTTTCTAATTCCTCTTTCAATGTATCCTTCTTCAGCTGGAGAACCAATTTCTTCTCCTCTAACAAGTTTCAATGCAAGTGGAACCATTTTGCTTACAGCATCTTTCATACCTGCAGCGCTATTCTTTGTTGAAATCACATATATGCTCTTCTTAAACATATCTGCACCTGGGTTTTCAATATACATACCAGTTAAAGCTGGAATTCCTAGTTCATTTTGAACTGCTTCAGTAATTGTACCAGCAGCAACTCCATAACGACCAGCATTGAATGCAGGACCTGCTATGAATAAATCTGGATTGTATTTCTTAACCATTTCTAAAACTTCTGCTTTAGCTTGGTCCATATTTTCACCAAAATAGCTATCACCACAAATAATAGTAGCAACTATTTCAGCTTCACCGTTAAAACCAGCATTTAATGCTAAACCAGGTCCGATTTTTTCTTCTCTAACTTCTGGTTTGTAATCTGCCTTTTCTTCTCCACCTATACCAGCAAAGAATTGGTTTATATAGTGAACTACTCTTAATTTTTCCACACTAATCACCTCTCTATCATATATTTATATATGATTTTATCTTAATTACAAATTATAATGAATTTCTAATTTCACTTACAGCTTCAATGATAGCATCACAGTCAAGAACCATTTCCATCATACCAATTTGGTCATCATAAACTGATTCATCAACTTCTGCTTTAAATTCAGGTTCAACTGCGTGATATACTTTAAGTCCTAACTGAACTCCTGCTAATGGACCTGCGAAAGTTGGGTCACCTGTTGTTACAGTTTCACCAGCTAATGCTGCTGATTCTGCTTCAGATGCTCCTAAAAGAACTACACAGTTTTCTACTCCATATTTTTCTGCTAATTCTTTTACCCTTCTTTGATTTTCTAAGTCCATTGCTCCTGCTGCAGTTCAGACAAAACATTCAGTTGCTGAAAATACTATTTCTGCAGGAGTTGTAGCGACACATTCTTCTATAGCTGGTCCTGGTATACCATCTCTATCGCCGATTATGATTACTTTTGTGTTTTCTGTAAAAAGTGCCATATCGCTTACACATCCTTTCTTAATTTTTATTTTCTTTTAATTTTATATAATATTCCGTTTTTTTAATAGATTTTAATAGCCAGTAGCTGATAATCTATTAAATCCTAATTCATTAGTTGCTCCAGTAATTGCTTGTAATTCTACCACTATTGAACCATCTTCTCTTAATGATCCATCAAATCCACCAGCAATTATGTCAACATAGTCTAAAGTTCCAATAACTTTATCCATCTTAGGTAATACGATAGTTTCATTAGCATTACCACCAGTTACTACTGCATTTGCAGAAGCGTCAGCATCAGCTAATGATTGACTGGCACCATCTCTACCTGCATATTCGTCAGTGATTATAACAGTCTTAACACCTTTACCTTCGATTTTCTTACAGTTCATAATTAAGTCTGTATCTGGGTTACCGAATCCTTCTTGTGATACGATAGCTCCATCAAGATTTAAAAATTCACATAATTTAGCAGTCCAATTTGATGATCTTTCTTTATCTGCTAAATATACATTTTCATTAGTGATAATAACACCAACGAAGTTAATTTCTTTTCCATGTTGTTCATACATTGCTCTAACAACAGGGTTATTTAAGTGATGATATGTTGTATTCTTATCACATGAAGATACACAGTTACCACTTAAGATAGCTCCATCCATCAATTCAGTTGGATATAATAAAGTTGGAACTATTTGTTTTGCATCTACACCATAAACATATGTATCGTGTAATAATCCTTGAGATTGTAACATTTGTACATAAGCTACTTTTGGTAAATGTTTTAATTCTTCAGCTTGTTCAAATAATGGTTTAGTTTCAAATACTTCTACTTCATCTGGTTCAACTTCTTTACCAGCTAATCCAAGATAAGTAGCAGCTTTTAATCCTGCCATTCTAACAGCTTTTTCATAAGCATGAGTAGCAACTCCTTCAGCTGGTTCCACTATTAAAACTATATTATTAGTTTTTGAAAATGGTGTATATTCAGCTCCAGGTCCTTGCATATCAACAATACCTTCTTGGAAACCTACTATTTTACCAACTGTCATTACTGCTGCTCCCTTAAGAACATGAGTTCTTCCTGAACCAACTACATCAACTTTTGAAATCATTCCAGGGAATACTCCGCCTGCTCCGTTAACCTTTACTCTTGGTTCTACAACATCCTTAATTGGAGTAATTCTTACACTTTCACCTGGTTTTGCAAGATCTACGTCTACTGATTTTAAGTGTTCATCATCCATTAAATGATCTATTAATTCTTCTTTATTAATGTATAAAACACCTTTGTCAACTTTTGTTTCTGAACAAAATTTAACATCGTTAATTAAGATTTTTCCTAATTCTAGACGCATATACTCACCTCCTTAAAATTTATATATTTAATCCTTTCGGAATTAAATTCAATTAACTTAAGCTTTCAACATATTTTCTTGCATTTATTGCAGCAATTGCGCCATCATTAACTGCTGTAACAACTTGTCTTAGCTCTTTAACTCTAACATCTCCGGCAACAAAAACACCTTCAACACTAGTTTTCATTGTTTCATCTGATACTATATAGTTTCTATCAGTATCAATTATACCATTAAATATTGTACTTTCAGGAATATATCCAACGAAGATAAATACTCCAAATATCATATCTCCCTCTCTTGGAACAATTTTAGTTTTTTCTCCAGTTTTATTATTTACAATATTCATTGCGCTTAATAAACCTGTTCCTTCAAAACTTTCAACTTCTACATTCCACATAATTTTTAATTTTTCACATTTCATTGCTTTCTCTTCTATTGATTTCGCTACAGATAACTTATCTTTTCTAACTAATAAAGTAACAGTTCTACCAAATTTAGTTAAATACATAGCTTCTTCAACAGCAGCTTCCCCAGATCCAACAACATACACGTCTAAATCTTGAAAAAATGGTGCATCACATGTAGCGCAATAAGCAATTCCTTTACCAGTAAATTCTTTTTCTCCTGGTACATCTAGTAATCTCGGATTAGATCCAGTGGCTATAATAACTGATTTTGCTTCATAAGTAGTATTTTCACCGTAAACAATCTTAGTTGTTCCAGAAAAATCTACATTTACTACTGTATCTGTTATAAATTCAGCTCCAAATGATTTAGCCTGTTTTACCATTCTTTCAATTAATTCTGGACCAGTTGGAACATCTTCAGCACCTGGATAGTTAGCAATCTCATCTGTCTTTGCTATTAAACCACCTGGTGTTCCTCTTTCAATTATTATTGTCTTCATACTAGCTCTAGCTGCATAAATACCTGCGCTAATTCCAGCAGGACCAGCGCCAATTATAATACAATCGTACATAGCTTACCTCCATTTACAGTATAAAAATAACAAACTGCAATGAAATCACATCCGTTTATTATTATATATTATGTTTACCCAATTGTAAAGCATTTTTTGTCAAAATCATAATAAAACTTTTTTATAACTTTAAGTATTTGTACACAAAAATAACAATCTTTTACAATTCTTTTCCTAATGTGTAATTTGCAATGTTTAAACCATGGTCAGCAATTCTCTCAAAATTAGATAATATATCTAAAAATTTAACGCCTGCATTTGTATCACATATACCCTTGTTAATTCTATCCATATGATTTCTTCTATAAGTTTCTTCTAAAATATCTACTTCTTCTTCTATAGGAATACACTTTTTAGCTAATTCAAGATTATTATCCTTATATGCATTTGTTGTATCTACAATAATTTTCATAACATCTGATGATATTTTTTCATATTCATCAAAGGCGGTTTTACTAAATACTGAATTTTCTATTTTTATTTCTTGTATCAACTCTATTATATTCTCACAGTGATCTCCAATTCTTTCATAATCGTTAATTGCATACATCATGACAAATACCTTATGTTTTTCTTCATCAGATAAATTTTTATCTGATAATGGTACCAAATAATCAATAATTTCTTTTTCTAAACCATTAATTACTTTTTCTCTTTCAAGAACAAACTCTATATTTTTACTACTTTTAGTTTTAAAAGCTTCAACTGTTTTTTCTAAAGATTCAATTACTATTTCACCCATTCTAGCAACTTCTTTTTGTGCTTGAATTATAGCAATGCTTGGAGTTTCGAATATTCTTTTATCTAAATGTTCAGAATACCTTTCTTCAACTACATCATCACCTTTAATAACCCATTGTGAAATTTTTACTAATAAGCTAGCAAATGGCAATTGAATTAAAACATTTATTATGTTGAAAAGTGTATGTGCATTAGCTATTTGTCTTTGAACATTCCCTGGAGAAATATATTCTACTAAATATTGAACTGGAATTCTAAGTATTGTCATAAATATAATAGTTCCTATTAAATTAAATAGAAAATGTATAAATGCAGCTCTTTTAGCATTTTTACTAGCACCAATACTAGAAATCATAGCAGTTGTTGTTGTACCAATATTATCTCCAAATAGAATCCCAAAAGCTTGATTAATATTTATAGCACCTTGCATTCCTAATGCTTCCAATAAACCGATTGATGCGGATGAGGATTGTAGAACAGTTGTAAGTAAAAGACCTGCTAAAACACCAATTACTGGATTATTTAATTTTACCAATATATTTTTAAACCATTCTTCTTGAGATAGAGGCTCTAAACCGTTAGTCATTATAGACATACCTAAAAATAAGATACCGAATCCTATAAGAATCTCTGCAATATCTTTTTTTCTATCATTTTTAGCTCTCATCCACAAAAATACTCCAATAGCTATCACTAATGGCGCATATTTAGAAATATCAAAAGCTATTATCTGTGCAGTTATTGTTGTACCAACATTAGCCCCTATAATTATTCCAACAGATTGAGCTAAAGTCATAAACCCAGCATTTACAAAACCTATTGTCATAACTGTAGTTGCAGAACTAGATTGAATAATCATAGTAACAAAAATCCCAACTAAAACAGCATAAATTCTATTCTTTGTTACTGCTGCTATTATTCCTTTTAATTTTTCACCACATGATTTTTGTAATCCAGCTCCCATTAGATTCATCCCATAAAGAAATAATCCTAATCCACCTAAAACAGAAATTAAAATAGACATACTTCCTCCAAAATTATAATATACAATCAAAAGATTAGCTCATATATTTTATATAAATATCTACATAATAGTATATCATAAAACACATTAAATAATATATTTTTTTATACTATATAATAATTTTTTATATAAAAATAATGAGCTATTTTAATTATACTATTTTCTGTTAATATTATAGAAAGCTGATAATCCTAAAAATTTAGAATTTTCTCCTAATCTATCTTCAATTCTTAATAATTGATTATACTTGCAGATTCTATCTGTTCTTGAGGCAGAACCAGTTTTAATTTGTCCGGAATTTACTGCAACAGCTAAATCAGCAATTGTTGTATCTTCAGTTTCTCCTGACCTATGTGATATTACACAAGTATATCCATTAGTTTTAGCTAATTCTATCGCATCTAATGTTTCAGTAATTGTTCCAATTTGATTTAATTTAATTAAGATTGAATTAGCAATTCCTTTATTAATTCCCAAATTTAGTCTGGAATAATTAGTAACAAATAAATCATCTCCTACTAGTTGAACTTTATTACCTAGTTTTTCAGTTAAAAGTTTCCAACCATCCCAATCATCTTCTGATAATCCGTCTTCAATTGATATTATTGGATATTTGTTAACTAAATTAGAATAATAATTTACTAATTCTTCTGAAGTATATACTTTTCCTTCTCCCTTAAAATTATATTTTCCATTTTCATACATTTCACTTGATGCTACATCTAAAGCTAAAAATATATCTTTACCTGGAACATATCCAGCTTTTTCAATTGCTTCCATGATAGTTTGTAAAGCTTCTTCATTAGAATTTAAATTTGGAGCAAATCCTCCTTCATCACCAACAGCAGTATTATATCCTCTAGATTTTAATACAGTTTTTAAATTATGAAAAACTTCCGTACCCATTCTAAGCGCTTCTTTAAAAGAAATAGCACCTGCTGGCATAACCATAAATTCTTGAATATCTACATTATTATCTGCATGTTCTCCACCATTTAAAATATTCATCATTGGAACTGGTAAAGTTTTAGCATTTACACCACCAATATATTCATAAAGTGGAGTGTCGGATTCAATCGATGCAGCTCTAGCAACAGCCATAGAAACACCCAAAATTGCATTCGCACCTAAATTTGACTTATTATCTGTTCCATCTATTTGAATTAAAGCTCTGTCTATTCCAACTTGGTCAAACACATCGAAACCTATCAATTCATCTGCTATTTTTTCATTTACATTATTAACTGCATTAAGTGTTCCTTTTCCTAAATATCTTGCTTTATCACCATCTCTTAATTCAACAGCTTCATGGACACCTGTAGATGCACCAGAAGGAACTATAGCAGTTCCAACTATTCCATTTTCAGTTGTTACTTCAACCTCAACAGTAGGATTTCCTCTTGAGTCTAAAACTTCTCTTGCGTAAATTTCAACTATTAAGCTCATATTATTCTCCTTATATTTTATAATTTATTAATTCACAAAAACTTTCGCTTTCTAAACAAGCACCACCAACTAATGCTCCATCAATATTTTCTTTTGTCATTAGGTCTTTTATATTATTTGGTTTAACACTTCCACCATATTGAATTCTTACTTTAAATGATATTTCACCATAAATATCATTCAATATTTCCCTAATAAATCTTATCATATCTTCTGCATCATCAGAAGATGCTGTTAATCCAGTACCAATTGCCCAAATAGGTTCATAAGCAATTATTACTTTTTCAATTTCACTTTTACTAATTCCAAACAATGAATTACTTATTTGTCTTTTTACAATATCTTTTTCAGCACCAGAATTTCTTTCGTCAAGAGATTCGCCACAGCATAATATTGGAATTATATTATTTTGTAATGCTGCTTTTACTTTTTTATTAATTAAATCATCAGTTTCATTAAAAATAGTTCTTCTTTCTGAATGACCTAAAATCACATAAGATACACCACAACTTTTAAGCATAGTAGGAGAAATTTCACCAGTATACGCTCCACTATTTTCGTAAAACATATTTTGTACACCTAACCCTATACCAGTTCCATCTATTAATTTTTTAATTTCAGTAACATATATATAGGGTACACATACAACTTTTTCAACACTATTATCTAGTTTTTGTGACAAGATGTTACTAATTAGTATTTTTGCTTCATCCAATGTTTTATTCATCTTCCAATTTCCAATAATAACAGGTTTTCTCATACTACCTCCAATTATTTATTATCTATTGCATCAATTCCTGGTAAAATTTTTCCTTCTAGAAATTCTAATGATGCACCACCACCAGTTGAAATATGTGTTATTTTATCTTTAAATCCTGATTTTTCAGCAGCAGATGCACTATCTCCTCCGCCGATTATACTTATAGAATCAGTTTCAGCTATAGCCTTTGCAATCTCAAATGTACCTTTTGCAAAATTTGGCATTTCAAATACTCCCATTGGACCATTCCAAACCACTGTTTTTGCTTTTTTAATTTCATTTGAGAATAGCTCAACAGTTTTATATCCTATATCAAGACCCATATAATCTTCTTCAATTGAATCTATAGTAACAGTTTTGAAATCAGAATCATTTGAAAATTCTTTACTTACAACTACATCTACTGGCAATAACATATTGACATTTTTACTTTTAGCTTTTTCATATAAATCCTTTGCTAAATCAATTTTATCTTCTTCTAATAAGCTTTTACCAACTGAGTATCCTAAAGATTTTAAGAATGTAAATGCCATTCCTCCTCCGATTATAATACTGTCTACTTTTTCAATTAAGTTTTCAATTACAGTAATTTTATCAGATACTTTTGCACCACCTAAAATTGCTACAAAAGGTCTTTCTGGATTAGAAAGAGCTTTTCCCATAATAGAAATCTCTTTTTCAACCAAAAATCCAACTGCAGATGGTAAAAATTTACATAGTCCAACATTTGAACAATGAGCTCTGTGACTAGTCCCAAAAGCGTCATTTATATAAATATCTCCAAGAGAAGATAATTCTTTTGAAAAATTATCTATATTTTTAGTTTCCTCTGGTCTAAATCTAGTATTTTCTAGTAATGCTACTTCTCCATCTTGTAAATTAAATACTTTATTTTTTACATTATCATCAACAACTAAATCACTTTGTAAAAATTTTACTTCTTTATTTAAAAGCCTAGACAATTCCTTAGCAACTGGTTCTAAAGAAAACTCTTTTTTAGCTTCTCCTTTTGGTCTTCCAAGATGAGATAATAAAATAACTTTAGCTTTGTTTTCAATTAAATAATTTATAGTTGGTAAAGCAGCTAAGATTCTAGCATTATCAGTAATTTTACCAACTTCAGACTTTGACATTGGAACATTAAAGTCAACTCTTACAATAACTCTTTTTGAGGTAACATCTAAATCTGTAATAACATTTTTATTCATAATTACTCCTTACTATACAATATGAGGTGAAAATCTTCACCTCATATTATTATATGACAATAAGATTTCAACACATATCTTAAATTACTTATAATTTATTTTTTGAAATTCTTATCTATTAATTATTTAGAAAGATTAACTAAATACTGGAACGTACGAATTAAATTTGCAGTATATGACATTTCATTATCATACCAAGCAACTGTTTTAACTAGTTGTTTACCATCAACTTCAACTATTCTAGTTTGTGTTGCATCAAATAAAGAACCATATTTTATTCCAATTACATCAGTTGAAACAATTGGATCTTCAGTATATCCAAATGATTCACTTGATGCTTCTTTCATTGCATTATTAATTTCTTCAACAGTAACAGTTTTTTCTAAAACAGTTACTAATTCAGTTAATGAACCTGTCGCAACAGGTACTCTTTGCGCAGAGCCATCTAATTTTCCTTTTAATTCAGGTATAACTAAGCCAATAGCTTTTGCTGCTCCCGTAGTATTTGGAACAATATTTATAGCAGCTGACCTAGCTCTTCTCATATCACCTTTTCTATGTGGAGCATCTAATGTGTTTTGATCTCCAGTATACGCATGTATAGTAGTCATTATACCTTGAACTATACCAAATTTATCTTGCAATACTTTTGCCATAGGAGCTAAACAATTTGTTGTACAAGAAGCTCCAGATAAAATTTGTTCACTTCCATCAAGAATATCATGATTTACTCCATAAACTACAGTTTTCATATCACCTTTTCCAGGAGCAGAAATTATTACTCTTTTTGCACCCGCATCAATGTGTAATTGAGCTTTTTCTTTTGCAACAAAGAATCCTGTACATTCTAACACAACATCAATATCTAATTCTTTCCAAGGTAAATTTTTAGGATCTGCATCAGAAAAGACTTTAATTTCTTTTCCATCGATAGAAAAACATCCTTCTTTAACTATAACTTCTTTTTCAAAACGTCCTTGAGTTGAATCATATTTAAGTAAATGTGCTAACATATTTGCATCTGTCAAATCATTAATTGCTACGACATCTACTCCTTCTAATTCATGCATTAATCTAAATGCTAATCTACCAATTCTACCAAATCCATTAATCGCAACTTTCATTTCGATTCCTCCTTATAATTTTATAAAAGCTTTCGCTTATAATATAGCTAAAATCTGTTTTGCTGTATCTCTATCTGTTATAAGAGTCATATCTTTTCTAATATTGCAGATAGAAATAATTGCCTTATACTTTTTCCCGTATCCAGCTATCGCAATAACATCATTAATTTTTAAATATTGTTCCATATCCAACCCTATTGTATTTGAACTATAAACAATATTTCCATTAATATCAAAGTAATTTCCAAATGCTTCACTAACAGCTTTCTTTTCATTAAGCAAATTAATTTCAGATGATTTTAAAGAGCGTCTTTTTGCCATTGCATCCGCTCTTCCAATACCAAAAATTAAAACGTTAATCTTATCTAAATATTCAATGAGTGTCTTTACTTCTTCTAAATCCTTTAATCTATCAAACGTTAATTCATCTAAATAATCTGGTAAAAAAGTTCCAAAAAACTTTGCTTTTAATTTCTTTGATAAATTATTTGCAACAACGTTTGATTGACACTCTAATCCATTTCCCAAACTACCTCTTGCTGGAATTACAGATATTTCATTATAATATTTCTTTACACTCATAGTATCAACAAAAGATTTAACAGTCGTACCCCCTGAAATAGCAATAACATCTTTTTCAGATATAATATTTAAAAAATATTCAGAAGCTACCTTAGCAAGTTGTTCTTTACCAAGAATCTCATCTTGATACGAGTCACACACTAATACTTTTTTTATTCTAAGTTTATTTTTTAATTCTTCAGCAATAATATGATTTTCATTTAAATTATTAACTAAACCTCTGAGTTCTTGTAAAATAGATTCTCCAAGTTCAGTAATAAAAGTTCCTGATTTTATAACTTCAATAAATTTTTCATCTGTAAAAAATTCTAATTCATTTCTAACTATTCTTTCTCCTACTCCTAAATGAGAAGCAATATTTCTTCTACCAACTGGAGCATTTATAGAAATATATTCTAAGATTTTGAATCTAAATATTAATTTTTCAATCAAATCAGGAGCAAATTTTTTTACATATTCAATATCATTCATTTTTGTCCCGTTACACCAATTTTGTCCCTACTTTAAATATTTTATTAATTTTTACAATATCTACAATTAAATTATACTCCTATTTTATAAAAAAATCAATAAATAATATGCAAATAATTATTCATAAAGTGATTGATCTGTTAATATCAATGGTCCATCTTTTGTAATTACAAATGTATGCTCATATTGACAAGAAAGCCCACCATCTATAGTTCTAGCTGTCCATCCATCATCGTCAATAGTACATCTCCAATCTCCAGTATTAATCATTGGTTCTACTGTTATTACCATACCTTCTACAAGTCTAACTCCTCTAGTAGATGTAATATAATGAGGAACTTGCGGATCTTCATGCATTTCTACACCTATACCATGTCCGCAAAAATCTCTAACGATAGAATAACCTTTTGGTTCAACAAAACTTTGTATCGCTTTTCCAATATCTACTATTCTATTTCCAATAACTGCAGCTTCTATTCCTTTATACATAGATTCCTTAGTAACATCCATTAGATTTTTTACTTCGTCAGATACTTCTCCAACTGCATAGCTCCATGCACTATCAGATAAGTATCCATCTAAATCTACAACCATATCAACAGTCACTAAATCTCCAGATTTTAATATTTGCTTACTTGGAAGTCCATGACAAATTACATCATTAACTGAAGTACATGTTGCATATGGATATCCATGATAACCAATTTGTTTTGGTTTTGCTCCATTTTTAAGCATAAAATCATGACAAAATTTATCAATATCTAAAGTAGTAATTCCTGGTTTAATAAAATCTCTTAACCCAATATGGATTTTTGAAATAATTTCACCAGATTTTTTCATCCCTTCAATTTCTTGTTTACTTTTTATTGTAATCATAATTATCCTCCATTTTATATATTAAAAAATACATTTAAATTTTTCACAACAAAAAGACATACTAATAAGTATGCCTTTATATATTAATCTTCCAATTTTATATATGGAACTCCTGCAGAAGATGGTCCTTTAGACTTTCCTACAAAGAATATTAGTACTAATAATGTACTTATATATGGAACCATTGGTAAAATTGATTCAGGAATATTAATATTTAATCCAGGTAATAGAATTGCTAATTCTTGAGCTGCACCAAAAAATAAGCACGCTCCTAATACTCCATAAGGTTTCCATTTACCAAATATTACTGCTACTAATGCAATAAACCCCTGGCCAGAAATTAAGGATTGTGAAAAGTTAGAAACAGTTGCTAAACTCATAGTTGCACCCCCAAAACCAGCTAGTAACCCAGAAATTACAACGGCAAAATATCTGTATAAATAAACATTAACATTTAATGTTTCTGCTGCTTTTGGATGTTCTCCTACTGCTATTAGTCTTAATCCAAATTTTGTTTTATATAAATAAATTGAAATTAAAACAACCAATCCTAATGCAATATAAGTAGTTATATATTGACCTAATATTTTGTCTATAAATTGTATTCCAGTAAGGTTATCAAATATTTTTATCATTTTGCCTTCACCATCTGAAACAGGTATTGTTTGTTTAGCTCCTTCAAATAAAAGCGAACAAATAAACAAAGCTACTCCTGGTCCAATAAAATTTATAGCGATTCCTGAAACTACTTGATCTGCACCAAAAGTAATACTAACAATTGCATGAATAAGTGCAATTAAAGCAGCAGCAATACCACCCGCTATAAAGCCTAATAAAGCACTCTTTGTATAATATCCTACAGTGGCTCCAGCAAATGCTCCTATTGTCATCATTCCTTCTAAACCAATATTTGTAACACCTGCTTTTTCAGTAAACATTCCACCTAAAGCAGTAAATAATAATGGAGTTGCAAACAATAATGTATCAGATATAAATAAAGCTAATGTCGAAAAATTCATTATTTTTTACCTCCAACTCTTTTAAATTTACTTGAAATAATTTTTATAACTAAAGGCATTGAAATAAATAGTACAATAATACCTATAATAATTTGAACTATTTCATACGGAACTCCTAATAATTGTTGAACTCTAAATCCACCTCTTTTTATCACGCTAAAGAAAAACCCGGAGAATATAGAGCCAATAGGATGGCTATTTGCTAAAAGTGCCACAGACATTGCATCAAATCCATTGCCTTCTGCTACAGTAAGTCTTGCAACATTTCCAGCAAATCCTAAAACTTTAACCGCACCAGCAACAGAACATAATGCCCCTGATAGACCCATTGATAATATTAAATTACTTCCTACATTAATTCCACCGAACTCAGCCGCATTCGGATTTAATCCAACGGCTTTTAATTCATATCCTTTTGAAGTCCTATTTAATAAATAATAAACTAAAAAAGATAAAATAATAGCTAAAATGATACCAAAATTTATATCAGCAGAAAAGAAATCTTTTACAAAAGGAATAGAAGACTCTTTTAATCCTTGAAACATTTTAATACTTGCAGTTGATTGTATATCATTTGATGTTTGACTGGTTTCATTATAAAATTTTCCAAAAGTAACTACTAAATTTGAAAAATATAATGCTATCCAGTTCAACATTATTGTAGTTATTACTTCGTGAACACCATATTTTGATTTAATCCACCCTGCAAATCCACCCCAAGCCATACCAGCTAGAGCAGCTAAAATAATACAAACTATTGGATGTATAATTGGTGGTAATTTTAAAAAGTATCCGAAGAACGCAGCAGTTAAAGATCCAATAATAAACTGTCCTTCAGCTCCTATATTAAAAGCACCTGTTTTAAATGCTAGTGATACACCAATACCACCAATAATTAATGGAACTGCGTCTACTAGAGTTCTAGCAAAAAATTTTGGTCTAGAAAAAGTAGTCTCTATCATTATTTTGTAATAATTAATAGGATTAAACCCAGCTATTGATATAACTATAGAACCTACAATAAAACCTATTAATACTGAAAGTAAAAGCATTAATATCTTTTTTCTACTCTTCATTATTAATAACACCTCCTGCCATCATAAGTCCTAATTCTTTTTCATTTGTATCATTTGATAACTTTTCACCAACAATTTTTCCTTTATAAATTACTGCTATTCTATCAGATAAGTCCATAACTTCATCTAATTCAAAAGAAATCAATAATACCGCTTTTCCTTTATCTCTTTGTTCTACTATATACTTATGAATAGTCTCAATAGCTCCAACATCAAGACCTCTTGTTGGTTGTGCAGCTATTAGTAAATCTGGGTTATTATCTATTTCTCTAGCTAAAATAACTTTTTGTTGATTACCACCGGATAGTCCTCTAGCTGTTGCATGTACATCATTTGGTCTTATGTCAAATTTATCAATCATTTTTTGAGTATATGACTCTATTTCTTTAAAATTTAAAATTCCTTTTTTTGAAAAAGGAGCCTTTCCTCTTTTTTCTAATATCATATTTTCTGAAACTGAAAAATCTAAAACTAAACCATGCTTATGTCTATCTTCAGGAATTGTGCTTATACCACTTTCAATAATTTCATAAACTGACTTATTTGTAATATCTTTACCTAAAATAGAAATATTTCCAGATTCTACTTTTCTAAGACCTGTGATAGCTTCTATCAATTCAGATTGTCCATTACCATCGACTCCAGCAATACCTAATATTTCACCTTTTCTAACATTAATACTTAATCCATTCAATACTGGTAAATCTCTATTATTAAGAACGTTAATATCTTTAACGTCTAAAACTATTTCACCTACTTCATTTTCTTTTTTATTAACACTAAAGTTTACTTCCCTACCTACCATTTTTTCAGCAAGTTCTTTTTGGGATGACTCTGCAACTGTTACTTTATCAATAAACTTACCACGACGAATAATTGTACAGTAATCTGCCATTTTTTTAATTTCATCAAGTTTATGTGTAATAATTATTATAGATTTTCCTTCATTTTTTAAATTATTACATATATTAATAAATTCATCAATCTCTTGAGGAGTAAGAACAGCTGTTGGCTCATCAAAAATTATAATTTCAGCACCTTTATATAAAGCTTTTAAAATCTCAACTTTTTGTTGAGAACCTACAGTTATATCCTGTATTTTAGAATCTAAATCAATACTGAAACCATATTTTTCAATAATTGAAAGAACTTTCTTTCTCGATTTTTCAAGATCAATAAATAGACCCTTAGTATCTTCAGTTCCTAAAACTATATTTTGGATAACACTAAATGGTTCTATAAGCATAAAATGTTGATGAACCATTCCTATTCCACTTTCTACCGCTATTTTCGGCGTCATGTGTGTATATTTATTAGAATTAATATATATTTCTCCTGAATTTGGTGAATACAAACCATAAAGAATATTCATTAGAGTAGTTTTACCGGCACCATTTTCTCCTAATAGAGCGTGAATTTCTCCTTTTTTTAATTCGAAATCCACTTCATCTAAAACTTTATTTTTTCCAAAAATTTTAGTAATGCCTTTCATAACTACAATACTATTATTTATTTTGTTATCAGACAAGTCAAACCCTCCTAAAAATAGAATTTATTTTTTTATCATTACTCAATATTATACAATAAAAGTAATTTTAATACAAGAAATATAAACTATAAATAATTAATTATATTCTTGTTTTTAAGTTGTTATTCGAAAAATACAGATCCTCTACAAAAACCATTTATATTAATAATACAATTACCTGAAGTTTCATTGATAAGAATCTTTTCTAACGTATTAAATTTATCTTTTTTTACTGATAGATTGATAATTACTTTATCTAAATAATCAATATTTAAAATTTCTAAATCAAAATTTTTAAAAAAATTTTCTATTTTTCCCCAATAAATATAATCTAAGACTATATTAATATCATAAAATACTTCTTTTTTAACAATTTTTGCTTCTTCTAAAGCACCTACTACAGATTTTGTATAAGCTCTTACCAATCCTCCAGCTCCTAGTAAGATTCCTCCGAAATACCTTGTAGATATTACTAAACAATTAGTCAAATCTTTTTTTCTCAAAACTTCTAACATTGGAATTCCAGCAGTTCCAGATGGTTCACCATCGTCTGAATATTTTTGTATTAATTTATCCTCTCCAATGATATAGGCAAAACAATTATGTGTTGCATCATGATATTTTTCCCTTATTTCTAAAATATGCTTTTCTGCTTCATCAACAGTTTCAACATAAAAAGAATGTCCTATAAATTCAGATTTATTAATAACAAAACTATATGAACTATTACTATGAATACTTAAAAAACTTTCATTACTCTTCATTTATTTCATATCCTTTATATTTATTATAATCATCAGACTTTAATAATATTTTTAACAAAGTGCCATTTTCTTTATATTCAACAAATTCAGGAATATAATCATTCATTATAGTACTTATTATACTTTGCTTATCATATGGTATTAAAAGTTTTGTTTGAATTAAAGAAGAAAATAAATGTTTTTCAACTTCTTTTAAAAGTAAACTTATATCAAAGTCATTTTTTGCACTTATAAATATTTTATTTTCAATATTTGAATAATGCAGTTTAATATCTTCATTAAGTAATTTATCAACTTTATTAAAAACATAAATAATATTTTTATCTTCACAATTAAGCTTTTTTATCATTTTATTAGTTATACTAATTTGATCATCAACATTAATATTTGAAATATCTATTACATGTAAAATTAAATCCGAGTATTTAATTTCTTCTAACGTTCCTTTAAAACTTTCTACCAAATTATGAGGTATATCCGATACAAATCCTACAGTATCAACATACATAACTTTTGACCCGTTAATTAAATTGCCTTCCCTTACATATGTATCCAATGTTGCAAATAGCATATCTTTAACAAAAACTTCTTTTACTTCTGAACTTTCATCTTTTCCAAATGATATTAATTTATTTATTAATGTTGATTTTCCAGCATTTGTATATCCAACTAATGATATAATTGGATCTTTAGAATTAATTCTTTTTTTTCGAATCTCATTTCTATTTTTTTCAATTTCTTTAAGTTGTAATGTTATATTAGCTATTTCTCTATTAATAGTTCTTCTATCTAATTCTATTTGTTGTTCTCCAATACCTTTACCACCAATTCCACCTTGTTGTCTTGAAAATCCACTTCTAAGTGCAGATAATCTAGGCAAAGTATATTTTAATTTCGCAAGTTTTACTTGAAGTTTAGCTTCTTTAGTTCTTGCTCTTTCACTGAATATATCCAATATTAAACTAGTTCTATCAATGACTCTAACTCCAATAATTTCTTCAAGGTTTTTTACCTGTGATCCAGTTAGTTCGTTATTAAATACAACAATTTCAGCCTCTAGCTTTTCACAGTATTCTTTAATTTCATCAACTTTTCCTCTTCCAACGTAATAAGCTTTATCTATATAAGATTTTTTTTGAGTTAAATTTAAAATAACTTCACCATCTAGAGCTTCTACTAATTTTTCAAGCTCATAAACTTTATCATCTAAAGTTTTTTCATCCATATCTATATTAACAGTAACCGTTATAACTTTTTGATTCATAAGAACTCCTTAATTTATACTATTTTAATTGTATCATAAAACTAAGTAAAAAAACAAATAAAAAAAGATATGTAATCTTTACATATCTTTTAAAAATAAAATAGATCTTCAAAATTTTTCTCCAAGGCAATGCATAATACAAGAGCTAATTTTGCAGTTGGATTAAATTGTCCAGTTTCAATAGAGCTAATTGTATTTCTAGACACTCCAACTAAATCAGCTAATTTTTGCTGAGAAAATCCTTTTTCAATTCTAACTATTTTTAAATTATTTTTTAAAACCAACTCTTCATTCATAAAAACCTCATATTTCTATAAAATATCTCCATACCGATATAAATATAATTATAATAAAAAATATACTAATTATAAGATTTAATAATTTTTTATTAAATTTATATCTAGTAAGCATTTGGACAGTTAAGCCAGAAAATAGAAGGAATGAAAATAAATATTTAGTTGGATTTAAATAAGTATAAAACTTTTCTAGTACTGAAAAAGTAATATATAAAATAATTAATATTATTTTTAAACATAAATATGCATTTTCATTTTCAACGCGAGTATTATATACATTCATCTCATCAAATATACAATTATCCTTTTTATTTTTTTCAAGTATTTCCTCTTTATTCATAAAATTCTCCTTATACCAAGTTTTATTGTCAATATTATTATATCATTGACAAGTATACTTGTCAATATATTTAAAAAAAAATACACCTTGATAGGTGTATTATAATTAAAATATTCTACAATCGTTATTAAAAAAGAAAACTTCTCCAAATTTTTTATTCAATACTGTTGATATTGTAAGAGCAAGTCTTATATCAGGAATTAAACTTCCGTTTTCAATCGAAACTACTATTTCTGGTGAAACACCTATTAAATTTGCTAATTCTCTTTGAGAAAATTCTTTTTCAACTCTAAATTTTTCAACATTATTTTTAACAGATAATTTGTTATTCATAAGCTCACCTCTTCAATAAAAAACAATATCTATATATTAATTATTTAATATAGTAATTTTATCATTAATAATTTTAAAAGTCAATTATATTAAATCTTTTGTTTTTTTTAAAAGTTAAGTATAATAATTAAATACCTATTAAAGATAGTAAAAAATAATACTTTATAGTAACTTTAAATAAGAAATTTTATAATAAATAAATCTTAAAAATATTTATTATCTCACTAAAAAAGGAGATTCTCATCTCCCCATAATAAACAAATTATTCTGCACTATATGGTAATAGCGCAACTTGTCTTGCTTTTTTAATTGCTGCTGTAATTTCTCTTTGTTGTTTAGCAGTAGCACCAGTCACTCTTCTTGGTAAAATCTTACCTCTTTCGCTAATAAATTTCTTTAGAGTGTTTACATCTTTATAATCAAGTGGTTTACTGTTATCTGAGAAATATGCAACAACTTTTTTTCTAGGTCTAAATTTTCTTTGCATACTTTTATCTCCTTTAATAATTAAAATGGAATTTCTTCATCTGATGCATCTTGAAAAGGTAAATCGAATCCATCATCCATTCCTGTATCAAATGAACCAAATCCTTGTGGCGTAGCAGATTTTTGAGCTTTATCTCCCCAGTCTATAAACTGAACCCTTTCAGCCCATACTTCTGTAACAAATCTTCTAGTTCCATCTTGTGCAGTGAAACTTCCTGATTGAAGTCTTCCTTGAATTGCAACATTTCTACCTTTTTGTAAGTATCTTTGGCAATTTTCAGCTTGTTTACCCCAAACAACAATATTAATAAAATCTGCTGTTTGTTGTCCTTTTGCTTCTAATTCTTGTTTCTTATCTTTAGACATTCCTTTGTCTACTGCAATGGTAAATCTAGCATAACTGCTACTAGATGTTTGAGTATATCTTAATTCTGGATCTTTAATTAATCTACCTATTAAAATTACACTATTCATAAAGTTCCTCCACTAAGCTTCTTGCTTAACAACCATATATCTAATAATAGCATCAGATATTCTTGATCTTCTTTCTACTTCTGCAACTACTTCAACAGCAGCTTCAAAATTAACTATAATATAGTATCCTTCTTTAATATAGTTGATTTCGTAAGCAAGTTTTCTATTTCCCCATTCATTAATTTCAGTAATAGTACCATTTGCTTCAATAGCTGCTTTGATTCTATCAAATGCTTGATTTCGTACTTCTTCCTCTAAATTTGGTTTGAAAATAAAAACTCCTTCGTATTTTCTCATTACATTCACCTCCTTATGGTCTCTGGCTCTTGTTATCGAGCAAGGATTTACCGGTATATTATATCATAAAAAAAAATATATGTAAAGTTTTTAAATAAAAATCTACATATATTTTTATTATTTTAAATTTTTCCAATATCTTTTCTATATTGTTTAGTTTCAAAAGATATTAATTCGATATTCTTATATACTTTATTCCTTATATCATCATAACTACTTCCAAGAGATGTTACTGATAGTACCCTCCCACCATCAGTTAAAATATTATCTCCTTCTAATATTGTATTATTATGATAAACATATATATCCTTATCAACTAAATCAATACCTGTAATTATTTTCCCTTTTTCATAAGCTTTAGGATAGCCTTTTGAAGTTAAAATTACAGTTAAACATTTTTCTTTTTTCCATTTTAAGTCTTCTCTGTTAAGAGTGCCATCAATAGATTTTTCTATTGCTAATAATAAATCAGTTTCCATTCTAGGTAGTACTACTTCAGTTTCTGGATCTCCAAATCTTACATTGAATTCTAAAACTTTTGCTTCATCATCAATCATGAATCCTATAAATAAAATACCAGAATATTCTAATTTTTCATTTTTTAAACCACAAGATATTTTTTTAAGAGTTTTATCAACTTTTAATTTCAATTCATCAGTAAATAACTCACTTGGGGAATAGCAACCTACACCCCCAGTATTCTCACCTTCATCATTATCAAAAATTCTTTTGTAGTCTCTTGCACTTTCCATAGGTATTAAATTTCCTTTAGATACAAAGCAAAGTAATGAAGCTTCTTTACCTTTTAAAAATTCTTCAATTACAACAGTCGTACCCTCATCGCCAAAAATTTTTTCTTCAAAAAGTTCTTTAAAGTAATTTAATACTTCATCTTTTGTATTACAAATTCTAACCCCTTTGCCGGCGCACAGACCATCAGCCTTAACTACAATAGGATATGAAAATCTTTCTATGGCCTTTAACCCTTCATCCATTGTTCTAATAGTTTCATATTTAGCAGTTGGAACTTCATATTTTTTCATAAATTCTTTTGCAAAATCTTTACTGCCTTCTAGCCTTGCACTTTTTTTATCAGCACCAAAAACCTTAATATTACTATTATTAAATAGATCAACTATACCATCACAAAGTGGAGTTTCTGGTCCTACAACTACAAGATCAATATTATTGGTATTTGAAAATTCAAATATTTCCTCATTAGACTTTAAATCAATATTTTTTGCATATCTCAAAGTACCAGCGTTACCTTTTGAGCAATATAATTCAGTACATTTTTTACTTTCAGATATCTTTTTACAGATAGCATCCTCTCTACCTCCATTACCAATAACTAAAACTTTCATATACTCCTCCTAATGTCTAAAATGTCTTGTTGATGTAAATACCATTGCTATACCATATTCATCACATAATTTTATTACATTTTCATCTTTTATTGATCCTCCTGGTTGAATTACTGCTTTTATCCCATTCTCTCTTAATAATTCAACTGTATCCTCAAAGAAAAATGCATCTGATGCCAATACTGCATCTTTTAGATTATCTTTTGCTCTTTCTAGTCCCTCTTCTACAGCCCATGAGCGTCTTACTTCTCCTTGTCCAATTCCAATAGTTGCATTATTTTTAACAATAACAATTCCATTAGATGCAACTGATTTACATGCCTTAAATCCAAAAATTAGATTTTTTAATTCTTCTTCGGATGGTTTTCTCTTAGTAACGAATTTTAATTCTTCGGTAAATAAAGTATTATCATAGTCTTGAACTACAATGCCATTTAATACTTCTTTTGATAATATATTTGGAATTTTAAATTCAGATATATTAGAAACTTCAATTAATCTAATATTTTTCTTCTGAGTTAATATTTCAATAGCATCTTTAGAAAATTTATTTGCAATTACAATTTCAACAAAAAAGTTATTTATTTTTTCAGCTATACATTTTGTTACTTCTCTATTTAATGCAATAATTCCTCCAAAAATAGAAACAGAATCACATGCATAAGCCTTATCATAAGCTTCATCAATATTTTCTCCAATTGCTAGGCCACAAGGATTATTATGTTTAACAGCGACTACACATGGTTCATCAAATTCTTTAACAATTTTTATTGCTGAATACATATCAGTTAAGTTGTTATAAGATAGCTCCTTTCCATGTAATTGTTTAAAATCTGTTTTCTCTTCGTCTTTAATATAAACTTTTTCATAAAAAGATGCTTTTTGATGTGGATTTTCTCCATATCTTAAATCTTCAACTTTTTTATAAGTTGTTGTAAGTTTTTCTGGAAAATCAATATTTAACAAATCATTAAAATATGAAGAAATTAATGCGTCATAATAAGCAGTATAATTAAAAGCCTTACATGATAAATACAATCTAAAGTCCTTATCTAATTTGTTTTTCTTAAGTCTTTCTATAATTTCAGGATAATCTTTAGGATCAACTACAATTGAAACATCATTATAATTTTTAGCAGCAGCTCTAATCATTGAAGGTCCACCAATATCAATATTTTCAATTAAATTTTCATGCGTATTATTTTCACTATTTAAAACTTTTTCAAAAGGATATAGGTTATTTACAACCATATCTATTGAAGAAATTCCAAGTTGTTGTACTGTTTCAACGTGGTTTTTATCATCGCGTCTATATAAAATACCACCATGAATAAAAGGATGTAAGGTTTTTACACGACCATTTAAAATTTCTTTAAAATTAGTTACCTCATCAACTTCTATAACACTTAAACCACTATCTTTTAATATTCTATATGTTCCACCAGTTGAAATTATTTCCCAACCTAATTGTACAAGTTCTTTTGCAAATTCAACAATATTATCTTTTTCAAAAACACTTATTAATGCTCTTTTTGACATTTTATTCCTCCATAATGAACGCTCTATTTTTATCAAAAATTATCTTATTTTCACAAAATGCTTTTACCGTATTTACAAGTATTTTATGTTCAATCTCTAGTACTTTTTTAGCCAAAGTATCATAATTATCATTAATACTCACGGAAACAATATCTTGCATTATTATTGATCCAGTGTCTACATCTTCGTCAACAAAATGAGTTGTAGCTCCTGTAAATTTGACTCCTGAGTTTATTACTGCTTTATGAACATTTTCTCCATAAAAACCATCTCCACAAAAAGAAGGTATTAATGAAGGATGAATATTAATTATTCTATTTGAATATTTTGAAACGATATTTTTTGATAAAATATTTAAATAGCCTGCAAGTACAATTAAATCAATATTTCTTTTTTCAAGTTCTTCTATTATCCTTTCATCATACTCTTCATTATTCATAAAATTCTTTTTATTCAAATAAAATGTATCAATCCCTTCATTAAAAGCTCTTGTAAGCCCATAAGCATTCTTTCTGTTTGAAAAAACTAACTTTATATTTCCATTAATTTTTTTATGTTTAATTCCATCAATTATGGCTTGCAAATTAGTTCCACTACCAGAAATAAATACAGCTATATTTACCATACTTTACCTTCTCTCATTTTAAAGTTTATTTTTTCTTTCTAAAATTTCCTTTTGAATATCAGTTAATGACTTCAGAAAATCAGCTTCATAATCATACAATCCAGCAGGATAATCTCCATTAAAGCAATCCATACACAATCCGTTGTATGGATCATTAAATTTAAGTCCAATTGAATCAACAAGACCTTGTACACTTAAATAGCCTAATGAATCCGCACCAATAATTTCTTTTATTTCTTCTAATGTTTTATTAGCAGCAATCAACTCACTAGAAGTTGAAATATCTATACCATAAAAACTAGGAAATGCAAAAGGTGGCGATGCGATTCTAACATGTACTTCAGTAGCACCAGCGTCTTTTAATAATTTAACAATTCTTCTACATGTTGTTCCTCTAACTATAGAATCATCAACCATAACAACTCTTTTACCACTAACAACACCTTTAACAGCTGATAATTTCATTCTTACACCTTGTTCTCTTAGTTCTTGAGTTGGTTGAATAAAAGTTCTAGCAATATATTGATTTTTAATTAAACCCATTTCATATGGTAACCCACTCTCTTCTGCAAATCCACTAGCAGCTGAAAGCGATGAATTAGGAACACCAACAACAATATCAGCATTTGCAGGACATTCTCTAGCTAAAGTTCGTCCAGTATTTTTTCTAGCAGTATGAACGTTAACTCCAGCAATATTTGAGTCAGGTCTTGCAAAATATACATATTCCATGGCAGCAATAGATATTCTTTCTGGTTTTACATAATTCTCGATTCTTAAACCATCTTTATCAATTATAGCAAGTTGTCCAGCTTTTACATTACATACAAATTCTGCGCCTATACTATCAATTGCACATGTTTCACTAGACATTACATAAGTATCATTTTTCGTTTTTCCAATAACTAACGGTCTTAAAGAATTTGGATCTACTGCACCATATAATGTATCTTTAAGTAGAACTAAATAAGTAAAACCACCCTTAATTCTACTCAAGCTTTCCTTTAATTTATCTTCGAAACTATTTTTTTCACTTCTTCTAATTAAGTGAATTAAAACCTCTGTATCAGAAGATGAATGAAATATTGCACCTTGTTTTTCCAATTCAACTCTTAAACTTTTAGCATTTACTAAATTCCCATTATGGCATATAGCTACACTCATATCATAAAAATCAAATAAAAAAGGTTGTACATTTCTGACACTATTATCTCCTGCAGTTGCGTATCTAACATGACCTATTGCAGAAGCTCCCACTAAATTATAGAGTAACTCTTTATCCTTAAAAACTTCAGATACTAATCCTAGATTTCTATAGCTATATAATTTTTCTCCATCAGAGCTTATAATTCCTGCACCTTCTTGTCCTCTATGTTGTAAACTATGAAGTCCAAAATAAGTTAATTTAGAAGCATCTTTGTGATTCCATACGCCAAAAACTCCACATTCTTCATTAATTCCACGCACTTGTTATTCTCCTTAAAACTTCTTCATAAGCATCCATAACTGAACCCATATCTCTACGGAAACGGTCTTTATCAAGTTTATCCATTGTATTAATATCCCATAATCTACATGTATCAGGAGAAATTTCATCAGATAAAATAATTTTACCACTACTTGTTTTTCCAAATTCTATTTTAAAATCAACTAATATTAACCCTGCTTTCAAAAAGAATTCTTTTAATAATTCATTAATTTTGGCAGTTTCGTTCTTTATATAAGATAGTTCTTCTTCAGTAACAATGCCTAATGCCAAAGTATGGTCATCATTTATTAATGGATCGTTTAGTTCATCATTTTTATAACTTAATTCAAAAACCGGTTTTTTTAATTTTAATCCTTCCTCCAAACCATATTTTTTTGCCATAGAACCAGCTACAATATTTCTTGTTATTACTTCTAAGGGAATAATTTTTACATGTTTACAAATTTGATCAGTTTCATTCACTTTTCTTATAAAATGAGTTTCTATTCCGTTTTTTTCTAAATATTCAAATATGAACGAAGTAATAGTGTTATTTAATATTCCTTTTTTATCAAATTCTTCTTTTTTTTCTCCATTGAATGCGGTTGCACTATTCTTATAATGTACATAAACTTCATCATTATTTTCACATTGATATAATTGCTTTGCTTTTCCTTCATATAAAAGTTTCATTCTATTTTTCTCCTTTAAAATAATTTACTCCATTTTTAAAAATGTTTTGTATATCTTTTATCATTCTATTTTTATACAATTCAGAACCATATCTTTCGCTATGACCCATTTTTCCTAAAACTAAACCATCTTCACTTATCATTCCTTCAATTGCATATAAGGATCCATTTGGATTAAATTTACCATTTAAAGTAGCATTACCATCAAAATCACAATATTGAAATGCACATAAATGTTTGAATTTATCAATATTTTTACCAACTAATTTACCTTCACCATGACTAAACATTATCTCATGTAAATCTCCAATTTTAAAATCTTGAGTCCAAGGTGAATTTACATTTGCAACACGAGTTATTGCACTTGTTGAAATATGGTGATAACTATCATTTCTATATAATGTCAAATCATCATCAGATAATGTTTTTATTCTTCCATAAGGTATTAATCCTGACTTTATAAGAGCTTGAAATCCATTACATATTCCAAGTATTAACTTTTTATCATCTAAATGTTTATGAATTGCATTTTTTACCTTTTCATTTTTTAAAACATTTACTATAAACTTAGCGCTTCCATCTGGCTCATCTCCACTTGAGAAACCACCAGGAAACATAATAATATGACATTCTTTAATACTATCAACCAATTCTACAATAGAATTTTCTATATCATTTTCTTTCTTATTTCTAAAAACAATTGTTTTTGTTTTAGCACCAGCATCTAAAAATGCTTTTTCTACATCATATTCGCAATTTGTGCCAGGAAATACAGGTATCAAAACTTTAACATCGTCTACATATTCTTTAAAAAATAATTTTTTTGAATTTTCAATTTTGATATTCTCACAGTTTTTCCCATCTAAATTTTGATATAACGGATAAATTGTATTTAATTTTTTAGTATATGAATCATATATTTCATTAAAAGTAAAATCTATTTTATTAATATTAATATTTTCGCTAACATATCCAATCTTTTCAAAAGGTAGCTCAAATCTAGATTCAACTACTATAGAAGCTGGATCAAAATTCAATATGTTATCTTTATTAACAGTAAATCCTAATCCATTACCTACAGTCATTTTTACTAATGAACTTACAATACTTCCTTCTTCTTGAACATATGCTGATACAACTTTTCCTTCAATTATATACTTATTAAGTAGTTCATAATTATCTAATGTATCTTTAATATTAGGATATCCTTTTAAATCTTTTTCTACAGGAATATAATATAAATAATTTCCAACTGATTTTAATTCTGGAGATATTACATTCTTAATTTTAATAGGTGCACATGCAAAAGAAATTAAAGTTTCAACAACATTTAATTCATTAAATGTTCCTGACATGCTATCTTTTCCACCTATACTAGGACATCCTATCTCTTTTTGAGCATATATAGTACCTAGTAAACTTTGAGTAACTTTTCCCCATTTTTTTTCATCTTTTCCAAGTTTTTCAAAATATTCTTGAAAAGAAAAATATAGACTACTTTTTTCTCCACCAATAGCATAAATTTTAGCTACAGATTCTAAAACTGCATAAATCGCAGATAAGAATGGAGAATAATATGAAATTTTAGGGATAAAACCATAACTTAAAACAGTAGCAGTATCACTTGTTGAATGTACAGTTGGTAGTGCTTGAACACTTACTTGAACTGGAGTTAACTGATTTTTTCCTGAAAAAGGCATTAAAACAGTTGTTGCACCTATTGATGCATCAAATTTTTGTGAAATACCTTTTTGACAAGTAACATTTAAATAAGATAATTCATTCAATACACTTTCCTTTGTAAAAACCTTATTTTCAAAAGGATTATCTCCACTATTATCATACAATGTAGCTTTTGAATGTTGTCTAACTCCACTTGTAGACAGAAAATCTGCACTAAGGTCCATAACTTTTTCGTCGTAGTAATACATCTCAAGTCTTCTTCTATCAGTAATAATAGCAACTTTTGAATGTTCTATATTTTCTTTTTCACATTCTTTTATGAAAAAATCGTAATCACTTGGTGAAATTACTACAGCCATACGTTCTTGTGATTCACTAGTTGCAATTTCTGTAGGATTTAATCCATCATATTTTAATAATACCTTATCTAAATGAATTTCAATTCCTTCTGATAATTCTCCTATTGCAACACAAACTCCTCCAGCACCAAAGTCATTACATTTTTTTATTAACTTAGTTACTTCTGGTTTTCTAAATAATCTTTGAATTTTTCTTTCTTCAATAGCATTACCTTTTTGGACTTGACTAGATGCTGTCTCAAGAGAATCATTAGTATGAATTAAACTAGAACCACTTGCTCCCTGTATCCCATCTCTTCCTGTTCTTCCACCAATTAAAATAACTATATCATCTTTCACTGGAGTTTCTCTCTTGAAATTTCCATCTTTTACAGCTCCTACTACAGCACCAACTTCCATATGTTTCGCAACATATGAATCATCATAAAGTTCTTTTACATATGTTGTTGCTAATCCTATTTGATTACCATATGATGAATAACCATTTGTAGCTTTTGTTGAAATATCAACTTGAGGTAATTTGTGGTTTAAAGTGTCTTCTCTACTCTGTAAAATATTTCCACATCCCGTTATTCTCATAGCTTGATAAACATAGCTTCTTCCTGACAATGGGTCTCTTATAGCGCCACCAATACAAGTACTAGCACCACCAAATGGTTCAATTTCTGTTGGATGATTATGTGTCTCATTTTTAAATTGAATTAACCATTTTTCAAGTTTTCCATTATTTTCAATATCAGTAAAAAATGAACAAGCATTTATTTCTTCACTTACTTCAATATTTTGATCATTTAAAATTCTTTTATGATATTTTCCAAATATACTAGCCATATCCATTAAAGTTATTGGTTTAGTTATATTTAATTCTTTTCTAATATCTAAATAAATATCAAAAGCATTTTGCATTTCTTTTTGGAATAATTCTGATTTAATTTCTATATCATCTAATACAGTTTCAAATGTTGTATGTCTACAGTGATCACTCCAATAGCAATCTAGAACATATACTTCAGTTTCAGTAGGTGTTCTACCTATACTTTTGAAATAATCTTGAATAAATAGTAAATCTTCTATATTCATAGCTAAAGACATTTCTTTTTTTAATGAAAGCAATTCATTTTCTGTCAAAGAATTAAATTGTGATAAGTCTTTCATTTTTTTCATTTCTGAATTCATTGAAAAATTCAATATATTCATATCTTTTACTCTAGATTCAATCGGATTAACTAAATATTTTTCAATTTTTGACAATTCCTCTTCATCTAATGCTCTATCAAAAGTTATTAGTTTCCCGCTTCTTACAATTATTTTTGAATTATTATCTAATAAAGATACACATTGAGTAGCACTATCTGCTCTTTGATCATACTGAGCTGGTAATGTTTCATATGCAAAATACTTTCCATCCTGTAATGTAATGGAATCAAAAACTTCATCAACCATAACTTCTGAAAATACAGAATCTTTTGCAAGTTCATAAGTTCTTTCATTTATATTATAAATATCATAAATTATATATAATTCAAGATTTTTGATACCTAATTTATATTCTAAATTCAAACTGTCTTTAAGATCTAAAGCTTCTTTATTAAATCCTTCTCTTTTTTTTACAAAAATTCTCTTATCCATAATTCCTCCAAATTGTTTAATATAAAATCACTTTAGAATTTCCTTCGACAACTTCTCCAACTTCGTATATTTCTTCATTCATATCAGCAAATAAAGTCTTAATTCCATCAACATCTTCTTTTTCAACAAAAATTAGCATTCCTATTCCCATATTAAAAGTTCCATACATTTCTTCTTTTGAAATTTCTCCCCATTTTTGAAGTAGTGTAAAAATTTCTTTTTGAGGAATATTTTTTTCAAAAATTTTAGCATCAACATCTTCACCTAATACTCTAGGAACATTTTCATAAAGTCCTCCACCTGTAATATGACAAAGTCCATTTACATTAAATTTTTCTAACAAATTAACAACTTGTTTTGCATAAATTTTTGTTGGTATTAGTAGTTCTTCACCAAGAGTTTTTCCTGTTTCAGTTACATCATTTAATGAGAAATTTTTATGATCAAATATTATCTTTCTCACTAATGAAAATCCATTACTATGAACTCCTGAAGATGGTAATGCTAAAATTATATTTCCTTTTTTCACATTTTTCTTACCATCTATTATTTTTTCTTTTTCAACCACTCCTACACAAAAACCCGCAATATCATAATCTTCTTCTTTATATATTCCTGGCATTTCAGCTGTCTCTCCACCAATAAGAGCACATCCTGCTTGAATACATCCTTCTGCTACCCCTTCAACAATACTAGCCATCTTTTCTGCAACTAGTTTTCCAGTAGCTATATAGTCTAAGAAAAATAAAGGTTTAGCACCCTGACAAAGAATATCATTAACACACATTGCTACACAATCTATTCCAACAGTATTATGAATATCCATCATTTGAGCTAGTTTAACCTTTGTTCCAACTCCGTCAGTTCCAGAAACTAATACCGGATTTTTAAAATCATTTCCTAATTCAAAAAGACCGGAAAATCCACCTAAGTCAGATAGAACTCCCTTAGTATAAGTATTTTTAATAAATTTTTTTATTAAATTTACTTCATTATACCCTTCGTGTTTATTTACGCCTGCTGATTCATATGTTAATGCCATTTATATATCCTCCATTTAAATATCTAGATCATTGTCCATTTTTTTTACTTGCTCTTTCATCTCTATCTTATATTCTTTTAATTTAGATTTTAGTTCATCATATTTTAATGAAAGAATTTGTGCCGCTAAAATACCAGCATTCTCAGCGCCATCTATAGCAACTGTTGCAACTGGAACTCCTTTTGGCATTTGAACAGTTGATAATAATGCATCTAAACCATCAAGAGTAGAAGCTTTAACAGGAACACCAATTACTGGAGTTGTTGAAATTCCAGCTAGAACTCCAGCTAAATGAGCAGCCTTTCCTGCAAATGCAATAATAAGTTCAATATTATTTTCTTCCATTTTATTAACAAAATCTATTGCAAAGTCTAAAGATCTGTGCGCAGATATAACTTTTGCATCATATTCAATCCCAAATTTATTTAAAATATCACAAGTTTTCTTAGCAATATCCTTATCAGAAATACTGCCCATAATTACAGCTACTTTCATAAAAAACCTCCATAAAATTTTTAATATTAAAAAGCCGGATATTCTTCCGGCTTTAATTATTTAAGCAAATAAGAATATAAATCAGTTGGTGCAACAATTTTATCTCCATTATAAACTCTCATATTGCCACCTGATATTTCATCAATCAATACAACTTCCCCATCTACTTTACCAAATTCAAGCTTGATATCATATAATGTAAGTCCTTTTTCTTTTAAAATATCTCTAATAATTGTACAAATTTCTTTTGTAAGTGATACTAAATCTTCATATTCTTTTTCTGTTAATATATTTAACATTACAAGTGCATCCTTAGTAATTAAAGGATCACATCTTTCATCATCTTTTAATGTTATTTCTACATAAGTATCTAAATCATCATTAGTATTAGCGTATAATCCATATCTTCTTATGAAGCTTCCTACAGCTTTAAATCTACAAATAACTTCAATTCCTTTTCCAAATACTTCACATGGTTTAACAGTCATTGTGTTTTCACTTAAGTCACAGTCAACATAGTGAGTTCTAATTCCTTTTTCTTTCAATTTTTCAAAGAAAAATTTAGTTATTTTTAATCCTTCATGACCAACACCTTCAATAGATAAGCCTACAGTATTTGCACCAGGATCAAAAACTCCATTTTCACCAGTTACGTCATCTTTAAACTTTAAAATGTAGTTTCCGTCATCGCCCTTATAGATGTCTTTTGTCTTTCCAGTATAGATTTTTTCCATAAAATACCTCCTAATTTAACATAAGAAATAAATAAGCCCAGGCAAGTAGGCTTCAAGCGAAACCTACCTCCTGGGCTTTTCTCCCTTAGGTGTAATACTTATAAAGTATTCGTATCGCTTGGACCAGCAATTATATTCGGAACCCTAGATACTCTTTCTCTTTTAATTTTATTTCATTCAAGTTATTATATTTAACTTACATGTAAATAATAACAAGAAATTTATATTTTGTCAATATAAATATAAATTTTTTTTATCAAAAATTTATCAAAATATAAAGTATAATTTTTAGCTTTTATTTTAATTATTTAATGTAAAATTATATCTTCTTGAAATTATTCTTTTAAAATTTCATTATTTGTGGTATTATTATTATTATATTTTTTATAAAGGAGTAATAATGTTTAAACTAATAAAAAAGAAAAGTTTTCAAAACTTATTAATTTTTGATATACTATTCCAGCTAGCATTTATAGTAATTCTATTACCTTTTTCAAAAGAAGTATTTTCATTAGTTTTAAGACTTACAAAATTTGGATTTTTTTATATAGAAAGTCCAGGAATTTTTTTGAAATCTCCAACAAAAATTGCTTCACTTTTATTTATTATTTTTTCATCTTCAATAGTCAAATTATTTGAAGTAAGTAGTTTTATTTTTACATCAAACCAATTAAGACTAAATAAGGATGTTTCAATTTTAGAAATATTTAATAATTCATATAAACAAATAAAGGATAAGATTAAAAAATTTCAAAATTATCTAATAATAATATTAGTATCAATTAATATACCAGTGCCAACATCAATACATAAAGGACTTAAAATTCCTCATTTTGTTACTGAACCTATATTTAACACAAAAAGCGGTATTATACTTTTTAGCATATTAATAATTATATCTTTAATTGTTTCTATTTTTCTTTTATTTATATATCATATTTTCTTCTTAGAAAATAAAAATTTTATAGATAGTGTTAAAATTAGTTTTAAAAGAATTAGTGGAAATTTATTTAAAAGTATAAAAGTATTATTTTTTATTGGTTTAAAATATATACTTATACAAGTAATTAATATTATTCTTTTAATTTTTATTGTACTAATATTTTACTATCAATCAAAGAATAAAATTTTAAGTGACATTGCATTTATAACTTATCTAAGCACTGCAACAATTTTAAAAGTAATAACAAATGTACTATCTAATTTTATTACTTTTTATGATTTATCTAAATTTTATTTTATAAATTTAAAGAATACAGAAATATCTGATATTGTATATCCCACAAATAAAATTAGATTGAAGTTATCGTTAGTATTAGTTCTATTAATATTTGCAGGTGTTTTTGGTAAATACAAAAATTCAAATGAAGAAATTAAGTTTTATCATACTATAACAAGCATTAAACCAGATATTATGGCTCATAGAGGAAGTACAAAAAATTCTTTTGAAAACACATTAGAAGCAGTCAATGAAGCAATCGAAAATAAAGCTGAGTTTGTAGAAATTGATGTTGTTCTTACTAAAGATAATGTTGTAGTTTTATCACACGATCATAATTTAAAAAGATTAACTGGAGAAAAAATTATTATAGAAAATTTGAATTTTGAAGAACTTAAAAACTATAAAATTAAAGATAAAATAACTTTAAAGGAATATGATTTTATAGATCTTAAAAGCATAATAGAAAAAACCTCAGGAAAAATTAAACTAAACATTGAACTAAAACCATATAATAATAACGAAAAAAAATTAGCAAAAGAAGTTGCTAATTTAGTAGCTGATAGACCACATGATGTCGTTGTTTCGTCATTAGATCCAAAAGCATTGAGAGAAATAAAAAATAATAACACTAATATATCAACTGGTTTAATTATTGCTTTTAGTTATGGTAAATTTTATAATGCAGACTTTGTAGATTTCTTTTGTATTGAAAAAGAAATTGTAAATAATGAAATTATAAGAAAAATACAAAAAAAAGGAAAAAAAATATATATTTGGACTGCTAATACTGATGATGAAATTTCAAAGGCGTTTTCTAGTGGTGCAAATGGTATAATAACAGATGAAGTTACACTTGCAAAAGAAATACTGAAATCTGAAAAAGATAAAGTAAATATTAAGCAGATAATTATAGATAAGATACTTTCACTAATACCATAAAAAAAACGTCATATAATGACGTTTTTTTTATTTTTAAATATTTTATCTTAAAGGAATTTTCTTAGTTAATTCATCAACAATTTTTAATGCTTTTGCTTTTCCTTCTTCACCATTTTTAATAACTTCTGCAATCGCTTCAGCTACTAAATCCATTTCTTCTTCCTTAAATCCTCTAGTAGTAATAGAAGGTGTTCCTAATCTTATACCACTTGTAACAAATGGTGATCTTGGATCATTTGGAATTGTATTCTTATTACAAGTAATATGAACAGAATCTAATGCTTTTTCAAGATCTTTTCCACTGATATCACAATCTCTTAAATCAACTAACATTAAATGGTTATCTGTACCATTAGAAACAAGTTTAATTCCTCTATTCATTAATCCATTTGCTAAGGCTTGTGCATTATTTAATACTTGTTTTTGATACTCTTTAAATTCTGGTTCTAAAGCTTGCTTAAAAGCAATAGCTTTTGCAGCTATTACGTGTAATAATGGCCCACCTTGAGATCCTGGAAATATTGCTCTATTAAAATTAAATCTTTCATTCGCAGCATTATTTGATAAAATTAATCCACCTCTAGGACCTCTTAAAGTCTTGTGTGTAGTTGATGTTACAACATCTGCATATGGTATTGGTGACTCATGTAGTCCTGCAGCAACTAAACCAGCAATATGTGCCATATCTACCATCAATACTGCTCCTACTTCATCACAAATTTCTCTAAATCTTTTAAAATCTATTTTTCTTGCATATGCTGAAGCACCTGCAATTATCATTTTTGGTTTACATTCCTTTGCAATTCTAAGAACTTCATCATAATCGATATAACCATTTTCATCAACTTCATAAGGTACTGGATTATAAATTTTTCCTGAAAAGTTAATTGGATTTCCATGTGTTAAATGTCCGCCATGGTTTAAATTCATACCCATATAAGTATCACCAGGTTCTAATACAGCAAAAAATACAGCAAAATTAGCTTGAGACCCTGAATGAGGTTGAACATTTGCATATTCACAACCGTAAAGTTCTTTGGCTCTTTCAATTGCTAATCTTTCAGCTTCATCAACAACTTCACAACCACCATAATACCTTTTTCCAGGATATCCTTCAGCATATTTATTAGTTAATATACTTCCTGTTGCTTCTAATACTGCATCACTTACCCAGTTTTCAGAAGCAATTAATTCAATATGACTATTTTGTCTTTGTAACTCTTTTTCCAAAACTTCAGCAATAGCTGGATCAACCTTTTTTATATTTTCATTTGAAAACATTTTTCATACCCCCTAACATAGATATATTAACATATTTTATATTATTAGTCAACACGTTTTCTAAATATTTTTATTTGTATTATAAAAATACAAATTTAATAAATAGTATAATTTTCTTAAATTAATTTATAATATTTTATTAATATTTACTTTTTGTTAAAAAAATGTTATAATATAAAAAATTATATGAAATTTACATTTTAAATTAAAATTATTGTATAAATAAAAAATTTACTTATAATTTATTATATTTTTAATTTATCTTTATAATACGGAGGATTTTATGGACTTTAAACAATTAGAAACTTTTATTACTATTGTAAAAACTAAATCTTTTACCAAAACAGCGGATGTGTTATATATAACTCAACCTTCTGTAACAAATCATATTCAAGCACTTGAATCTGAACTAAATACTTCCTTATTTGTAAGAACAAGAAGAAGTGTAACACTTACACAAGCTGGTAGTATTGTTTATAAACATGCTCTTAATATTTTAGCTTCTTATGATGAAATTATTAGAGATTTAGACATATATTCTCAAAATTTAAAAGGTACTTTAAATATTTGTGTATCATCTGTTCCTAGAAAAATAATATTACCAAATTTAATTGAAAAATTTTCTAATTTATTTCCTGATATTTCTTTTAATATAAGTAATGATGATTCTAGAACTGTAATTGATAGTATTTTAGTTGGTGAAACTGATTTTGGTATTGTTGGATTAAAAATCTCTAATCCAAAATTAATATATACACAAATAATGGATGATCATATTGTTTATGTAGTAAATAAAGATGCTTATCCTGATTTGAAAAATTATTCAGTTATTAACATTGAAGACTTAAGTAACGATAAAATAATACTTAGAGAAATAGGTTCAGGAACTAGGCAAATTGTTGAAGATGAACTAAAGAGAAATAACTCTTTAAATGTTATTTCTAATAGTGTTGCGACTATTCATGATACAAATACGATTTTGGAATTAATTTCAAAAGGCGTTGGTAGTGGTTTTATTTCACAAAGAATGTTAAATATATCACCTTATAAAGATAGTGTAAAAATACTTAATATAAAGAATCTTTACTTAAATAGAAAATTCTATTTTGTTTATAACAAAAATTTACAATTTTCAAACATTAATAAAATATTTAAAGACTTTATGATGGATGAAATAAATGAATTAAAGAAAGAATTAGATATAAATTCGTTATAAAAAAAACTCTATGCTATGCATAGAGTTTTTTTATAAATTATTTATTATTTTTTCTAATTACTTTGTTTTTATTTTCATAAATTCTGTATAAGTTAGTTCACTACTTATGGCATTTGTCCATTGAAATGTTACAACTTCTCTTCTATTCTTTAAACTTGTTGTAAAAATTGGTAATGTAGCAATTTCTTGATTTTTTATCTCATACATAGAAATATCATCTGCTGTCAAAATTACAATTACACTTTCATCAGGAGAAACGAAATAATCAAGAACATCTGGAACTTTTTCTTTAACTCTTAGTTTTGAAATTTTACTAGACTTATTAGAAAATATATCAACATTTGGGATCAAATCTAAATCTATCTCACTTGAAACAAAATTATCATGAGAATAATTACTTAAAATTCCTTTAAATACCCAACTAAAATTATTTCTTTTAACTCCAAAATTTTTCATATCATATAAATTTATATTATCACTTGAATACCCAAGTTTTCTTATGTCATTAAAATAAGCTTTTTCTCCCTTATCTCCTGCTATATCCTTAATAGACATTTGACTTTCAGCAGAAAGTTCTCCTATTTTATAAATTGAATAGTTTTTTTTGTTTGTTTCAGCATTATAGGATTCAAGACTAATATAATTTTTACTTAAAAAATTTATAGTTGCATTTTTTACTCCTAAACTAATCTTATTAGTATTATTTATATAATCATTAGTAACAAAAACTTCATCTTCATTTGCATTAACAAGAAAAAACTTATTTTTATTATTTACAAAAAGACCTTCAACTTTATCTGCAGTAGGTTTTTCATCGCCATTTTTTCTTATTAAAAAAGTTTCATAATCAACATCTTTAGTTCCGATACTTTTAACACCTATTAAAAATGAAATATCTTTTTTAGGATTAATTGAACTTTTATCTAAACTAAGTTCTTCAATTATACTTTTATCAACATTATCAGATTTTTTTTCAAAAATATAATATTTTTTATTATATATAGTTGCTATTTTATTTTTATCCAAAACAATAAACTCTTTATAAAAATTTCTCTCGTCTTTAATAGATACAACTATCACATCATCTGTATCAATATTTATCTTATCAGTTACAACTCCATTATATAGTAAATAGTTTTTGAAGTTAACTTGTCTAAACTTAAATTTTGGATTTGTTGTTCCCATTTTTTCAAAATATACAAAATTTTCTGTTATATATAATTTTTCTTCTGAACTTTTAACTTCACTTCCATCGCTTAAAGATGTAATAGAGCTTAATTCCCAAGTTCCTGATACTATCAAAGAATTTGTTTTAGGTTCGAAAATCATAGAATTAATATCTGTATACTTAAAAAAATTACCTCTAAGAACAAAGAATAGTAAAATTACCAAGCAGAATAAACTTATACCTATACTACTAAATATTAATTTTTTATACTTCATTTTGAATTTCTCCCTTTTCTAATGGTAATTCTATTCTAACAACTGTACCTTTTTCCAGAACACTTCTTATTATTAAATTACCATTATGAGCTTTTACTATTTCTTCACAAATAGATAAACCTAACCCTGTATGTGAATTACTATTTGATCCTTTATAAAATTTACCTGTTACTAAAGAAATTTCTTCTTCTGAAATTCCACAACCATTATCTATTACTTCTACTACAGCTTTATCATCTTCTATTTTAATATCTGTTAATACAACTCCACCTTCATCAGTAAACTTTAGTGCATTGTCTAAAATATTAATAAATACTTGTTTTATTCTATCTCTATCTGCCATAACCATAACTCTTCTAGATTCATCATAATTTAATAACATATCAATCTTCTTTGAACTAGATTTTGGCATTAATTGTTTATTGATGAATATACCAAGTTCATTTAAATCAAATAGCTCTTTATTCATTATAAGTCTTCCACTACTTAGTTCAGAAAAATCTAAAAGTTCTGTAACCATATTACCTAAACGATCACTTTCTTTTTCTATAATACTCAATCCATCTTCTAAAAGTTTATTTCCTTTGGCTTCTGGCTGCAAAGTAAATGCCCATCCTTTTATAACTGTTAATGGAGTTCTCAACTCATGAGAAACACTTGAGATAAAATCTTTTTTTAGTTGTTCTTTCTTCACCAAATTTTCACTCATCAAGTTCATTGTACTTCCTAATTTAGAAATTTCATAATCACCAACTTCATCAGCTTTTTCATTTAATTGTCCATCTGCTAATTTTAAAGCAACATTAGTAAGTTTTTCAATAGGATTAACTATCTTAGTACTCATAAAGATACTAATACTTACTCCTATAACAATTACAAAAAATCCAAACAAGAAAAATACTAGATATCTTTGAGCAATAATACTATCAACATTTTCCATGGAAATAATGAATCTTGCTATACCAACTTGTTCATTACCATTATTTAGTGGAATTGAAACAGCTAATTCATTATTATTTGTAATAGGATTCTTATATATATTAGATCCATAACTTCCATTCTTAGCTGATGTTACATCATTTGTTGATAATACGTTTCCAATTTCATTTCCATTAACTGTATCTACTAATACTTTTCCCGAATTATTAAGGATTTGAACCTGAGCATTAACTTCACTATAAAATTCTTCAATATCATCTAGTACAATTTCTGATAAACTAGAATTTGCTAAATGTACCTCATAAAGTTTAGCACTATATTTTGCTTGACTTTGTATTATCCCAGTAACACCGGAATAATAATAGTTTTTTATAGTAAATATTAAAAAAATCTCAAAAAAAACTACAATTAATACAATAACTAAGAAAAACTGAGTTATTATTCTAGTCTTTAAAGATTTTTTTAATAAAAAATCCTTAAGCATATTGATTCTTTTTGATATTTTCTCATATACTAATTTGAATTCCATCTATATCCAGTCCCCCAAACTGTTTCAATATATTTTGGTTTACTTGAATTATCTTCTATTTTAGCTCTTAGTCTTCTTATATTAACATCTACTATTTTAATATCACCTTCAAATTCTTCTCCCCATGTCATATTCAGTAACTCATTTCTTGAAAATGCCCTTCCTGGATTTGACATAAAAATAGTAATAATAGTTAGTTCTGTAGGAGTTAATTCTATTTCTTTACCATCTTTATAAAAGTTTTTAGAATATAAGTCTAATTTAAACGGATAAATACTTATTAAATCACTACTATTTTGAATTGAATCAAGACGTCTAATTAACGATTTTATTCTTAAAATAAGTTCTACCGGATTAAAAGGTTTACTTAAATAATCGTCCGTTCCACTTTCAAGTCCATTTATTCTATCAACATCTTGAGTTTTAGCAGTTAACATTATTATCCCAATTTTTGGAAGTTTTTCTCTTAAAATTCTGCAAACTTCAAAACCATCTATTCCAGGTAACATAACATCTAAAATTACAATTTGAGGATTATATTTAAGAGCAAGCTCTACACCAATTTCTCCACTTTCTGCTTCTAGAACTTCAAAACCTTCTCTTTCTAAATTTATTTTTGTAAATAGTCTAATATTTTCTTCATCTTCAACTAATAAAATTTTTGTCATTATTGCCTCCTTTAAAATTTAAAACTGATTACTATTAGTATATATTAAAATTAGATAAGTTTCAATAATAAAACTAAAATTACATAAAAAGATTGGGAAGTTTTAACTTCCCAATCTAAAATTTAAAAATATCATTTAACTAGAACTATACTATTTCTTCCACTAATTCATTTAAGTCAACAAACTTTTCACTTTCTAATCCTTTATCAAGTTTATTTACTTTCTTAATATTAACAGCTGTTACTTTGTATTCAGCTGTTTTTGTTATAGGATCATAATGCGCACTAGTTAATTGGTTTACAGGTGTTTCGGCAAAGTGGAATGTCATATAAATTAATCCTGGTTTTACTTTTTCAGTAATCTTCGCTCTACCAACTACACTACCTCTTCTAGAAGTAACTCTCATGAAGTCTCCATCTTCTAAACCATATTTAGCTGCATCTTCTGCACAAATTTCTATTAATTCATGTGGAAGAATTCCATCAAGAGCATCAGAATATCTTGTCATAACATTATAATGATATAATGTTCTACCAGTTGATAAAATAATAGGATATTCTTCATTTTCAAGTTCTTTTGGTCCTTCATATTCTACAGGAATCATAAGAGCTCTTTCTCCTCTTGTAAATCTTCCCTTATGAAGATATTTAGTACCTTCATGTTCTTCAGAAGTACAAGGCCATTGAACTCCATTTAACCTTTCGATTTTTTCGTAAGTAATTCCACTATAAGTAGGAATACATTTTCTAATTTCATTGAAAATATCTTCTGCACATTTCCAATCAAATCCTTTACCTCCAAGTCTAGTAGAAACATCTGCTAATATAGACCAATCCAATCTAGCTTGTCCAGGAGCTTCAACAGCTTTTCTTACTCTTTGAACTCTTCTTTCAGAAGCAGTAAATGTACCATCTTTTTCAGCATAACATGTAGCAGGTAAAATAACATCTGCAAGTTTAGCTGTTTCAGTTAAGTTAATATCTTGAACTACTAAAAAATCTAAATTATTTAAAGCGTGTTTAACATGATTTGCATCAGGATCTGATAACACAGGATCTTCACCCATAATGTACATTGCTTTAACTGAACCTTCGGCAGCACCATCTAACATTTCAGGAATTCTTAAACCCATCTTCCTATTTAACGTACAATTCCAATGTTCTTCAAATTTTTTAACATTTTCTTCTTCTAATACTTTATGGTATCCTGGGAAATAATTTGGTAAAGCAGCCATATCACAAGCACCTTGAACATTATTTTGTCCACGAAGTGGGTTTATACCAGCTCCTTCAATTCCAATATTTCCACATAATAAAGCTAAATTAGATAAATTCATTACATTTGATGTACCAGTTGTATGTTCAGTAATTCCTAATGTATAGAATATTCCGGCTCTTTCAGCATTTGCATACATTCTAGCAGCTTCATAGATTTGATCTACTGGAACAGTAGTAATTTTACTTACAAGCTCTGGATTATACTTTGAAACAAGTTCTTTAACTTCTTCAAATCTTTCAACTTTTGATTCAACATATTCTTTTGCATATAGTTCTTCTTCAATTATAATATGCATTATACCATTGATTAAAGCAGCATCTGTTCCAGATTTTAATGAAATGTGTAAATCAGCTTCTCTAGCTAATTCAGTCTTTCTAGGATCTACTACTATTAATTTTTTACCTTGTCTATGCGCTTGTTGCATTTTATTACCAATTATTGGATGCGCTTCAGTTGTATTTGAACCAATTACAAACATTAAATCTGTTTTAAAAACTTCGTTTACAGAGTTTGTCATCGCTCCTGAACCTAATGTTGTTGCAAGACCTGCAACTGTAGGAGCATGTCAGGTTCTAGCACAGTGGTCAACGTTATTTGTACCAATTGCAACACGCATCATTTTTTGGAATGCAAAGTTATCTTCATTACATGTTCTAGCAGAACTTAAACCAGCAATTGCATCTGGTCCGAATTTTTCTTTAGTTTCATTTAATTTAGAAGCAACTAAATCTAAAGCTTCTTCCCAAGTAGCTTTTTCAAAAACTCCATTTCTCTTAATTAATGGATCTGTTAATCTATCCGGACTATTAATTAAGTCTGTATGGAAACGTCCTTTAACACATAGTTCTGTTCCATTTATAGGAGAATCTTCATTTGGAGTAACTCCTATAACTTTTCCAGTCTTAACATTTACATTTAAATCAAAGTTACAACCAGTTCCACAGAATGGACAAGTTGTTCTTACTTTTTTAATTTCCCATGGTCTTGTTCCCATTAATTGTTTGTTTAGTAATGCGGCTGTTGGACAAACACTAATACATTGTCCACAGAATCTACAGTTTTCTGTATTTAAATCTAAATTCTTATGAGTTCCTATTTTTGATTGAAAACCTCTATCTACAAAGTCAATTGCACCAGTAACTTGGACATCTTGACATACTCTTACACATTTACCGCATAATATACATTTATTTTGGTCTCTAATCATTACTGGGTTATTAGCATCAATTTCATGATTTTGAACTTCTCCAATCCAAGTTCCCTTTTTCATTCCATATCTGTAACAATATTCTTGTAATTTACAGTTTCCTACCATTTCACAAGTTAAACAGTCACTTGGATGATTAGAAAATAATAAATCTAAGATATTTCTTCTAATTTTAGTTAATTTTTCAGTTTCAGTAGTAACAACCATACCTTCTTTAACAAGAGTAGAACAAGCAGTTTCTAACTTTTTACTTCCTTCAATTTCAACAACACACATTCTACAACCCGCAAAAGCAGTAAGACTCTTTTCATAACATAAGTTAGGAATATCTATTCCAACTTGTTTAGCAGCTTCAATGATAGTAGTTCCTTTTTCAACACTAACATTTTTACCATTTATAGTTAAATTAATCATATTAGCCATAATATACCTCCTGAACCTATCTTCTAATTATAGCATCAACTGGACATGCCTCTTCACAAGATGCACATTTGATACATTTAGATGGTTCAATAACATGTAATTCTTTTTGAACTCCTGTAATACAATCTACTGGACACGCTTTAGCACATTTAGTACATCCAATACATTTGTCTGTAATAAAGAATTCAAGAAGTGATTGGCAAACACCTGCAGGACATTTTTTATCATATACATGTGCTTCATACTCATTTCTAAAATAATGAAGTGTACTTACTACAGGATTTGCAGCAGTTTGTCCTAAACCACAAAGAGATGCAACAGTAATAGTTTCTGAAAGGTCTTCAAGTCTTTCAATGTCACCATCTTCACCTTTACCAGAAGTGATTTTTTCTAATAATTCTAACATTCTCTTTGTACCTTCTCTACAAGGAACACATTTACCACAAGATTCTTCAACTGTAAAATCTAAGAAGAATCTAGCTATATCAACCATACAGTCAGTTTCATCCATAACAACCATTCCACCTGATCCCATGATTGATCCAATCTTAGCAAGAGAACCAAAATCTACTGGAGTATCAAAATAGTCAGTTGGAATACATCCTCCAGATGGTCCACCAGTTTGTACTGCTTTAACTTTTTTGTCATTACCAGTACCACCACCGATATTATAAACAATTTCATTAATAGTTGTTCCCATCGGAACTTCAACTAATCCAGCGTTAGCAACTTTTCCTACAAGAGCAAATACTTTTGTTCCCGAACTATCTTCTGTTCCTATTGATTTATACCATTGTGAACCTTTTTCCATTATTTGAGGAACATTGGCAAAAGTTTCAACGTTGTTTAGTACTGTTGGTTTTTGGAATAGACCTTTAACAGTTGTTCTATAAACCTTTGTTCTAGGCATACCACGTTTACCTTCAATAGATTCTATAAGTGCTGTACCTTCACCACATACGAATGCTCCTGCACCTAGTCTTAATTCAACATGAAAACTAAAATCCGTTCCCATTATATTATAGCCAAGAAGATTTTTTTCTTCTGCCTTTTTAATAGCTTCTTTTAAATTTATAACAGCCTTAGGATATTCAGCTCTAACGTAGATAAATCCTTTGTCAGCACCAATTGCATACCCACAAATAGCCATTCCCTCTAGTACAGAATGTGGATCCCCTTCTAATATGGATCTATCCATAAATGCACCCGGATCTCCTTCATCTGCATTACATACTACATATTTTTGTCCTTCTGGTTGTTGCATAGCACCTTCCCATTTTTTACCTGTTGGGAAACCAGCACCACCACGTCCTCTAAGTCCTGAATTTTTCATTTCATTAACTACTTCTTCAGGTGAATAACTACTAATTACTTTTGCTAAAGCATAATAACCACCTAGAGCAACGTATTCTTCAACACTATGTTCATTAATAACACCAAAGTTCTTTAATGCGATTCTTGTTTGTTTTTCAAAAAATTCCCCTTTTAGACGAATACCTTTATCGTCAATTATGTACTTATCAGGTTCTTGTTTTAACCTTTCAATTAATAGAGGATAGTTTTCTTCTTTTATAGAATCTAGTATCTTGAAATCAACTTCAGTTTTTATCATAAAATCACCCCTATTTATATTTTCTCATTATTCTTCTGATATCTGCTTTTTTAATATGTGCATAAACGTCTTCATTAATAGTAACTACTGGAGCTAAGTTACATTCTCCAATACAACGTGTTTGAGCAACTGAAAATTTTAAATCTTCACTAGTTCCTCCAACTTCAACACCTATTCTGTCACAAAACTCATTTAATATTTCTTGAGCTCCTTTTACATAACAAGCAGTTCCCATACAAACAGCAACTTGATACTTGCCCTTTGGAATAAATGAAAATTGTGAATAAAAAGTAGCTACTCCAAAAACTTTAGCAGGAAATATTTTCATTCTTTTAGCTATCAAATCCATAATTTCTTCTGGAAGATATCCAAAAATACTTTGTGCTTCCTGTAATACTGGCATTAATGCTCCAGGAATATCTTTTTTCTTATCAATAAATTCACATAGTTCATTTATTTTATCTTGATTTTCTTCAACATTAAAAACAAAAGCCATAATTTGCCTCCTTTTAAAAAGTTTTAGAAAAACCAGATACAGTTATATATTAAAAAAATAAATAGTATATGTTTTAAAACATTTGTTATTAAATTGTAATGCATGTAATTTTAAATATGTACTCTTTATTAGTATATAACTAATATTTGGTTATTCTATGTAAAATATAGTGAAAATACAAACTATATTCTAAGTAAAGTATAGCAAAAAAAAGAAGATATTTCAAGCGTTTTTGCTTTCTAGTATTAATATTTTTGATAGATTTTCAAAAGAAATTCTTTATTTTACACTCAATAATACTATTTAATTTATCAATTTTATTTTCTTTGATTTATTTAAAATTCGTTCTTATGTCATATATTATTAAAAAAAAATCTCTTTTCAGAGATTTTTCTATATAGTATAAAATTCTTTTAAGTCTTTATCAAAAAACGAAGTTAAGCTTACCATTGCCTCTTTTTCATCATCACCAGTTATTTCAATTTCTATTTCCTCACCATTTGCAGCTTGCATTGATAAGATACTTAGTATGCTCTTACCATTATATCTGTTATTATCTTTAATTAGTATAATATCTGAATTAAATTTTACTGAATTTCTTAAAAACATAGAAGCTACTCTAGCGTTTAGCCCAATTTCCGAATTGACTACAACCTTTTCCCTTAACATAATTGCCTCCTTTATTTTTCTTACTTTAGAGAAATTATATCAAATATAGCAAAAAAAGTCCATATATTTATATATTTTTTTATGTAGCATTCTTTTATAAATAATGTTTTCATAAAATTATTTTTATTCAAATTAAAAACTGATTAAAATTATTTAATCAGTTTCTATATCTGTATATTATTTCCTTCTGTAATTTTTCCAGAAACCATTGTATATATCTTATCTGCATACTCTAAACATGCAAGGTCATGAGTGACAAGTATAATAGAAGTTCCTAACTTTTTATTTATTTCTTTTAGAATTTCTAAAACTTCCTTTGTAGTACTTACATCTAAATCCGAAGTAGGTTCATCTGCTAAAATAATCTTTGGATAATTCATTAAAGCTCTGGCTATAGTAACTCTTCTTAACTCTCCTCCTGATAATTCTCTAGGATAAGAATTTTCTAAATGTTCAATTCCTAATTCTTTTAAAAGATATCTGCCTCTCCCGATTGAATCTCCTTCTCTTTTACTTAAAAAGAATGGCAAGCAAATATTATCTAATACATTTAAAGTAGATATAACAACAGTAGATTGAGGAATAAATCCTATTGAATCATTTCTTATGAAAGATTTATCATCATCCGATAAAGAACTAATTTCTTTATTATCTAAAATAACAGTCCCATTTGTAGGACTTAATACTCCAGATATTATATTTAAAAGTGTTGATTTTCCACTTCCAGATTTTCCAATTATAGCTACAAATTCACCTTTTTTTACAGTTAAATTTACATCATCAACTGCATTAAATTCATTTGCTCTTACATAAGTTTTTATTAAATTTTCTATTTTTAGCATATTAGTCATTCTCCCTCATCGTTAAATACGCATCTGCTTTGCTTATTTTTCTTGTTGCACTTAAAGAAGATAAACAACCAACTACAGTTCCCACAAACATACTAAAAATTGATATCATAAATATGTTTGTAAAAGAAGGAGTTAAAAATGGTAAATTTAAGTTTTTTTGAATTATTGGCATTATAGAAAAAATTGCTATAATACCAATGATTATTCCAAGTAATGACCCATATAATCCTATATATAAAGATTCATACATAATTATCTTGGATAATTTTTTCTTTGATGCGCCTAATATTCTTAAAATACTAAGTTCTTTCTTTCTTTCATTTAAAATTGTTGAAAATACAACTGCTAAAAGAATCGTTGACATAATCCAAATAACTAAAATGGAAATATAAATATAACTTGATATTACCTTTAAGTTAGAAGATACTTCATTTACAAATTTTTTACTATACATTGCAAATATTCCATCTTTTGCATAGGCCTTCATAATTTTATTAGAAACATCTGATGCACTGTAATTAGGCTTCAATTTCAAAAGAATTGTTGAAATTTTTTCTCCTTCTGATGCAGGATTTTTTTGTATTCTTTCACTAGCTTTTGCTAGTTTTTTTGCAGTTTTCATGTTAACAAATACTGTAGCGTCAAATCCCATTCCAGTTTGTTCTAGTTTTCCAACTATATTAAGTTCTTCGTCAAAAAATTTCACTTTTGAATTAGCTTCTCCAACAATATTACTTCCAACAATAACCTCATCATCTTTTAACTCTCTATTTAGAGTCTTTTGTAACCAAGGTTTTATTATAAAATCAGAACTGTACTCTATGCCAATAATTTGTACCGGATAAGAACAACAAGAAGCTGAAAGAGTTGCTACATAAAGTTGTGGAGTCGCTGACTCAATTCCTTCAATAGTTTTTATTTTTTCTAAAGAATTGTCTGGTAAGTAAAATTCACTAGGTTCACCTTTTAGAAGTACACTTTCAATATTAGCTTTGTACCCTTCCGGAACTACTATAATATCAGCACCAAGTCTATTTGATAAATTATTAACTCCCCCAGAAATACTAGTAGATAATATTGTTCCACAAAATAAAAATATTACAAAAATAGCAATTATACTGATTAAAGAAATACTTCTAAGTGGTTTTTTCCTAATATTTTCTTTAGCCAAAAACTTAATATCAATTTTTTTATTACTCATTTTATACTCTTTTCTTTATAACTTATTTGTCTTTTTTTATTAAAACATAAACAATATATATTGAAGAAACAATAGATATTGCTATTCCAAGTATAGAAACAATTGTAAATGTATTATGCTTTATACACTCCATACTATCTTTCATACAATATCCCATAAATCTTGGATTTCCATCTATACCCATTCCAATAGAAATTTTTATAATTCTATTAGGGATTAAATGCACACTTAATCCAGCAACTACATTAACAATATATAAAATAACATTAATTACTTTATTTTTAACAAAAATTGAAATTATTGATGTTATAATTATTCCAATTCCAGCACCTGTGGCTAACAATCCGCTATAGTAACAACTCATTCTCATCCCATTTGCCATAGGCGGACAAACAGGTGCAATAACAAATGGTGTTAAAGCTAAAACTAGACCTAAAAATAAAACTAAAATATTTACTGTTTTGCTCTTCAATATTTTCACGAAAAAATCCTCCTAAAAAATTATTTATTTAAAGCATCTTTTACAGCACTTTTAAATCTTTTATAAGAAACAGTAGCTCCACTTACAGAATCTACTTTGTCAATGTCTTGTACTTCAACAAGCTTTTTCGCATATCCTTCGCTATTTTTTACTGCTTTCTGTGCTTGTTTGTAATTAAAATCAGCATCATCTTTTCCGTAATTTTCATCTTTAATCTTATTATTTTTATTATCTCGTTCTTCTCTTACACAATCTACAATCTTTTTATCTTTTATAGTAATTACAACTTTAACAGTTGCAATTTCATCCTTATAATTTCCTTCATAAACTCCATCTTTTAACTCTTTTTTTGAACTACATCCTGTAACAAATATAAGAGATAAAATTAGAATAATAGAAATCTTATTTTTTATATTTTTCATATATATCACCAAACATATTATAACATCAACAATTTATATTGTCAATAATTTATCATCTACAATTTTTCCATAATCTAAAGTTATTTTTCTCATTGCTTCATCTCCAACTTCAGGATCGTGAGTAACAACAATTATAGTTGCACCTTCTTTGTGAAGTTGTTTAAAAATTTCAATAACCATAACCTCGTTTGCTTCATCTAAATTTCCTGTTGGCTCATCCGCTAAAATTATTTCAGGATTATTTATCAAGGCTCTTGCTATACAAACTCTTTGTTGCTCTCCACCAGATAGTTGACTTGGTAAATGTTTTGCTCTATCAGCAAGACCAACTTTTCTAAGTGCTTCTAAAGCTTCTTTTTCATCGATCATACTATGATAATACTGAGCAACCATAACATTTTCGAGAGCAGTTAGATAACTAATTAAATGGAATTGTTGAAAAATAAGTCCAATTTTTTCACGTCTTATATTAGTAAGATTCTTTTGATTCTCTTTTGAAATATCCACACCATTTATTAAAACCTGTCCGTTAGATGGTCTATCCATACATCCTATTATATTCATCATTGTAGTCTTTCCAGAACCCGATGAACCCATGATAGCAATCCAATCACCTTTTTTTACTTTTAAATTTATATTACTAAGAGCATTAACTGACTCATAAATTTTAGAAACATCTCTAAGTTCTAATATTACATCATTATCCATATCTTATTCTCCTTTTAATACCAATGCAGGATCTATTTCAACTGCCTTTTTTACAGGTAATATACAACCTGCTGTTGTTACAAATACAGAAATAATAACTATTACTGGAATTAATAAATATTGAAAAGTTATTGTTCTTCCAAAAACACTAAGACTTACTCTTTGAGCAAATACAAATCCAAAACCTACACCTATTAAACCACCTATTAATCCAAGTAACACGCTTTCTCCAATAAAATCCATAATAATTTCCTTATTATGAGCACCAATTGCCTTTTTAAGACCAATTTCTTTTCTTCTTTCTGCAATTATGGCCATCATAGTTGTTGAAACAGATATTGTTGTTAAAACTAAAATTACAATATTTACAAGTAATATAAGAGCTGTTAATTTATTTAATACTGTATCTTGTGATTGAGTTACTCTCTTCACAGCTGAACCTATAACATTTGGTAATTTACCACTCAATTCTTTAGCAAATTCATCTAATTCATTATGATTAGCTTCAATACTACACTCAATAGTATCAATCTTAGTTGAATCTTCAATAATATTATTAAGCGTTTCTAAATTTAAGAAAATAAAAGATTCCTCTTTTCCACCTGTAGTTATAATTCCTTTTACAGTTAAAGTAACATCATAATAATCATCACCAGTATCTTTATTCTTACTTTTTTCTGCAGAATCATTTACATCAGATGCAATAGCGCTCTTCCCATGTTTAACACCACTTACTTTAAATTTATCTCCAATAGATAAACCTAAAGTATTTGCTATTTCTTTACCAACCATTACTTCGTTTGTATCGCTATTAGTTGACCATTCTCCTTCAACATACCAAAATGGACTATTCTTTTTTGCTCCATCCATATCAGTACCAGCTAGAATATATGGTTTTTGATTAATTTTTGTTGTCTCATATCTATAAGGAGCAATTCCAACAATATTCTTAGTTTTTATTAATTCTTTAAATTTATTGTAATCGTCCTCACTTATTTTTCCCTCATTTGGTAAACAGATAAAGTTGGCTCCATAAGATCTAAATTCCTTTCCTAACTGTCTTGGAATATCAAAATATATAGTTATTAAGCCTGACATAATAGTAGATCCAATTATAACTGCTAATAAAGCTACAATCATTCTAGATTTTCTTCTAATGAAAGAGCTTAAAATCATTTTTAAATACATTTTTCTTTTAGTCATTTTAATCCTACCTTCCATGAAGAACTTCTGTCGGCTTTAATTTAAATAAATAATGAATAGCTGGAATACTTCCAATTAGTGAAACTCCTATTACCAAAGCAACATCTATAGGAATTACCATAATCGCAGGTTCAATATATGATCCAAATACTGTTATCCCAATTATTTGTGTAAATCCAAGCCCAATAAAATATCCAGCAATACCACCAATTATTCCTGTGATTATAATCTCTGTTAATATAAGAAGCATAATTCTTAAATTTGAGCCTCCAATAGCTTTAATAAGACCAATTTCTTGACTTTTTTCCATAACAGTAGCTGTAACTAGATTTGATATTCCTAGTGCTGAACCAATTGAACCTAAAGCAGTAATCAAAATCATTAGTAATTTTGTCTTATCTAAGATTTTTCCTTCAGACTCTGCAACTTGTCTAATTGGCTTAGCTACACTATCTTCAACAACCTCTTGAATTTGATAGCAAATTGAACTAACATAAGCAGTACAATACCAAGTTTCATATTCAGTAGGAGTTAAACTATTCGGATCTCTAGTAGCTTTTTTTGCCAATTCATTATCAGGTGTTGTCAATGCTGAAACTTCAATATTTGATATTTTTCCTTCTACTCCATATAAATCTTGAGCAGTTTTTAATGTTGAAAATATATTTAAATCTTCATTTCCTCCAGATTCAAAAATACCTTTAACTTTAAGTGTTTTAGATTTTAAACCTGAGTTAACTTCAATTGTGTCTCCGACTTTAATTTCATTTTTTCCAGCAAATAAACTTCCAACCATAACACTGTCATTATCATCTTCCGTCAACCATTCACCATTAATTTTCCACCAGTTTTTTAAATTTTTCATTCCAGTATCAATGTGTTCACCAGTTGATAAATCCATATGTTTTTCAAACCAAGTACCAATAAATTTTGTTTTTTGATTATTTACTTTTATAGTTTTTTCTAAGTATGGAGTAAAATCAACAATTGAAAATCCCCAAAATATTTGCTTTATTTTTGGTAAATCTTCTTCTTTTAAATATTTATCACTAGATATTGTTTCCGAATTTTCTAATTCATATAAATCAGAAATAAGAGATGCCTCTTTAGAAACTACATTTATATTAGCCCCATAAGTTTTAAGTTCTTTATTAACTTTATCTCCAACTCCAAGCATTACATTTAACATTCCAGTAGCTAATGAAACTCCTAGAGCTACTGTAAATGCAATCATAAACATTTTTTTTCGTTGTCTGACTAAAGTTCCAAATACCATTCTCAAAAACATACTATTCACCTATTGGAAATCTTTCTTTTTCTTTTTCTAAAACTTTTTTATCTATAATTATCTTTGAATTTTCTATTTTATATTCAAAAGGTATTGGATTACATCCGCCTTTAAATCCTATTGTAGCTTTATTCATAACTACGTCACATCTTTTACATACTATATCATTTTTTCTTTCATAATATCCCGCAATACCACATATTTGACAAGCATCAAGTCCAATTCCATAAGAAGTACTATTAGGCTTTTTAACAATAATAAATCTAATATCATGTCCATCCACTTTATATGAAAATCTGTGCAAATGTCCGTCATCTACTTCAGACAATGGAATTACTATATTATTTCCTTCTTCTTGGTATGGCTGTGCAGCAGTTAATTCTACAGGTTTTGTAATAAGATAATTTAAGTATGTTGCAGAAAAAATCATAATAAAAGATAAAAATATTGAAAAATATGCCCATCTCCTATTAACAATTAATCTCCACTTTTCTTTTCTTAAACTTGCACTATTTTCGAAATTTCCTTTTACCTTTAAGTTATTATAAGCAAAAAATATAGCTCCTATTAAAATAATTAAAAAAGCAATTCCAATAAAATACACTTCACTCTTATCCTCAAAAATCATTAAATCAAACACTTTAATTCCAAAAACTTTACTTTTTTCTGTTAGTATTGGTGACATATTAAAATCTTTTTTTAAATATTCTTTTAGTCTTACTGTTGCAGTAATCCCCTTCAATCCATACTCTAAAAAAGCATTTAAAAATATAGCACTAAACATTAGAGTATATTGTCTTTTACTACATCTAATTAAAAATTTATAAACAGCTAATATAAGTAATACTCCTGTTAATATACCTAAAATATAACCACTTACTCTAAATAAAGTCAATGTACTAACTGAATCTTCTCCAAAGGCAATAAATTCCATTGATAGAGTTAAAAGTCTTGGTATTATTAAATACAACATGCATGCAATCTCTACAAACATTAAAGTTAATACAATTGAACTAACTATTTTTTTTACTCTTGTACCAGTTTTCAAAGTTATACTTACTAATAATGATATGGTTATTAGAATAAGAATAAATAAACATAATGCTAAAACATATCTATTAAGTTTTGTAACTATATGTATCATTTCTTTTTTATTCTTAATTCTAAGGAAATGTATATAAAAGCCTAAAAAAATCCCAATGATTAAAATAGATAAAGAAATAATTTTATTAACTATTGAAATATTTTTCTTTAAATAAGACAAAGCCAATGCAAAGAAAAAAGAAAAAGTACATATAGTAAAAATTACATCAACATAAAATTTTCCCAAAATAAAACCTCACTCCTAAAATATGGCAAAACCTCTCTTAATTTCATAAGAGAGGGTTGCCTATTTTTAAAATATAAAATAATAATTGTTTACTATTTATTTTGTAATTGTTGACCAGTATAATCCCAATCAAATTCTACTGTTTGTTTTTCATAATATTTTGATGCTGCATCTTTTCCACCATCTTTTACTGCTGGTACACCAGTTTCTTCATCAGTGTGTAATAAATAGTCAGCAGATGGTTGAATTTCTATAACTAATTTATATTTACCAACCTTTAAAACATTCTTTTTAATATTTGTTCCATAATGAGCACCATCATCAGCATTCATTGGCATCATTGAACCAGAAGTTACTTCTTTTCCATCAGTTGATAACACTTTATAATTTACAGTTAAATATGCAGGCCAAATATCTTTTCCATTACCAAACCCAAATTTTTTACCTGCTTCTTTAGTTAAATGGATGTCTGCTTCTAAATGCATATCTGATTCTGCTGCACTTGGTTGTCTTCCTTCTGGAACCATATCAACACCTTGGAAATAAACTGCAGCAACTTGGAAAGGTCCTACAATTTTTTCTTCTCCTATATTGATTTCTTCAAATCCAGATTCACCTGGTTTTTCAGCTTCTTCAGCTTTTTCATCAGAAACTCCAGCAGATTTTAGCTTTTCAGTTAATTCTGAAATTTGTTTATCTTTTTCTTCAATTGTTTTTTGTAATTCATTTAATTTAGCAGTGTCATTTTTTTGACATCCAACTAAACCCACTGATGTTAATAATGCTAATGTTACCACCATTTTTGACTTTTTCATAATATTAATCCTCCTAAGTTAAAACTAATAAAAATTTAGTTTTCTTTTTTTAATTTTTTTAATTTAAAATAGTGACCTACCAATATCCAAATAGTTATTATAACCAACATAATTTGTGGAATTAACGTTTCAGCCCTATCATAAATATTCAAAATTGGAATACTCCAACCTTGCATTGCAGGTATAATTGTTGATCCGGAAATCACCCCTGCTTCTGTTAACTCTATAACACCTTTTCCCATAAATGAAATACACATTAAATACAATAGTATACTTGTACATAAGAAAAATGGTTTAAGAGGTAACTTAACTGATGTAAATCTAAATAGAAGAAAAATTACAACTAATATTACTGAAGCTGCAACAAGTCCTCCAATTGGATATATTACACTCCTTCCTCCTGAAAACGAAGCTTTATAAAATAATATAAGTTCAGCTCCTTCTCTTAAAACTGCTAAGAACGCTGCAAAAACTAATGTCCACTTACTCTTATTATCTATAGATTTTTGAACTTTAGTTTGTATATAATTTTCCCATGCCTCTTCTTCAGATTTAGATAAAATCCAGTTACTAACATAAAACAAAACTATAACTGCTAAAAACATAGTCCAGCCTTCAAGTAGCTCTTGTCCAACTCCACCTAATAAATAATTTATCATAATAGCTAAACCAAAACTACAGACAACAGCTGCACCCATACCTAAATAAACTGATTTACAAAGATGTTTATTCCCTGTCTTAACAAGATAAGCTATGATTGCAACACAGACTAAAATTGCTTCTAATCCTTCTCTAAGCATTAAACTGAATGATGTGAAAAAATCCTGAATATTTTTTGCTTTCTCATCACCTTGTTTAACCTCAACATTACCAAATACAACTTTTCCTTCAGAGTCTGGTGCGTTTTTTGAAATAACTTTATCTAAAACAAGTGCATCTCTATAAACTTTCATATCAAGCTCATCTATTGAAGACTTTAACTTTTCAACTGAATCACTTGTGTTTCCTAAAAAAGCATGCTTAATTTCTCTAAAAAGCGCTTCAATTTCATTTACTCTGCTATTTGAAATTGCTACCATTACGTTCTTTTCAAATCCCTGAACTTCATAATAATCAAAATAAGCAGAATCTATTGCTTTATAAGCACTTTGAAAATCTTTTTTATCCGCATACTCTTTTGCTTCTGTAAATTTTAAATGCATGTCTTTAGCAACCTCTTGCCAATTATTGTACTTTTTCTTTTCAACCTTAGCTTCGACATTTCCAATATTGCATACAAATAAAACACTACAAAGAATTAGAAAAAATGAAAATATTCTTTTTATAACTTTGCACCTCCCAAAAACAATTTATGATAAAGATAATACATATCAAAAAGATACGAAAAAGTTAAGCACTAATTATATTAACTAATGCTTTAATATCAATATTAATCTTATCAAATATATATTAACACAATTACATAAAATTTTCAATAAATTAATAAAAATTTTCAATAAATTAATAAAAATTTTCATTATTAAAAATTTAATTTTTATATACATATTTTTAGATAATTTTTTATTAAAATTTAAAATAAAATATAAAAAAAGACATATCTCCTATTAAAATTGAAGATATGTCAAAAATAAAATATTTATTTTTTATTCTTTTTTAAAAATTATTTCTTGCATGTACATTGCTCTTGTTGCTAAATACGCATATTTATTATCCACGTATTTAACTATTATAAATGATATAATCATTGTAATAAATCCTACTACAAATCCAATAGTATCAATTGCTTTTAATTTTGGAAAAAATAAATTAACTAAAAGTATTGATAATATAAACATTAGCACAGGAAATCCATATAAAAATATCGAATATTTTAATACAATATTACTATCAACACCAATTTTTACTTGATCTCCAACCGAAACATTTAAATTATTATTCATTATGATATGCATAGTCGGCGTAGGACATCCACTGCATGATTTACATGTACCTTTACAGCCACTAATTCTAGAAATTAAAACCTTACATTGATTTTCAGGTAAAATTTTTGTAATATATCCTATTTGTTCCATAATATCAAATCCTTTACAACTTCTGAAGAAATTATGAGTCCCATTGCTGAAGGAATAAAACTAATACTTGATGGAGATGATTTTCTTCTCTCTTCTGATTCTATTTTTTCTCCAACTGATATTTCATCAGAGTAGACACATTTTAATTTTTTTACTCCAATTTTCTTTAATTCTCTCCTTATAACTCTTGCAAGTGGACAAACTGAAGTTTTATTGATATCTGAAACTTTGAATCTAGTAGGATCCATTTTATTTCCTGCTCCCATTGCACTAATTATTTTTATATTATTTTCATAACAATATTTTATTAGATATATTTTAGAAGTAATTGTATCTATTGCATCTACAACATAATCATAATATTTTAAATTAAAACTATCTATATTATCTTTTTCTAACTTTACTTTAAAAATATTTACTTTTATATCCGGATTTATTAGTTCTATCCTTTTTTTCATTTCATCTACTTTATATTTACCCACATTGCAAATAAATGCATGAATTTGTCTATTAATATTAGTAATATCAATTGTATCAAAGTCTACAAGTGAAATTTCACCTATTCCACATCTACAAAGGGATTCTACGGTAAAACTACCAACTCCACCAATTCCAAAAACAATAACCTTGGAATTTTTTAGTGTATTAAGCGAATCTTGTCCAATTAAAAGTTCTGTTCTTGTATAAATATTATTTTCCAATTTTTAAATTTAACTCCTCAAGTTGTGCTTCAGATACCATACTAGGTGCATCAGTTAATAAATCAGATGCGGATTGTGTCTTTGGAAAAGCAATTACATCTTTAATATTGTTTGTCCCAGCAAGCAACATAATTAGTCTATCTAAACCAAAGGCTAAACCTCCATGTGGTGGTGTTCCATATTTTAATGCTTCAAGTAAAAAACCAAACTTAACTTCTGTTTCTTCTTTTGTAAGACCTAAAGCTTTAAACATTTTATTTTGTAATTCAGAATTATTAATTCTAATTGAACCTCCACCAAGTTCATCACCATTTATAACAATATCATAAGCTTTTGCATATACTTTTTCAGGATTGCTTTCTAAATATTGTATATCTTCATCCTTAGGATGAGTAAATGGATGATGTTTTGAAACGAATCTTTTTTCATCATCATCATATTCAAAAAGAGGAAAATCTACAATCCAACAAAGATTGTATTCATTAGGATTTAATAAGTTCATTTCTTTAGCAATTACACATCTTAAAGCTCCTAAAGAATTTAAGACTATATCATTTTTATCAGCAAGTATTAGAATTAAATCATCATTTTTAGAATCCATTTTAGATTTTATTTCAGAAATTATTTCTTCATTTAAAAATTTAGAAATTGAAGATGTAATTTCTCCATTTGTGATTTTTATCCAAAAAAGATTCTTAGCTCCAAAATCTTTAATAGAATCAATTAATTTATCTATTTTCTTTCTAGTATATTCTTTTGAGTATTCACCTATTGAAATAGCTCTAACACTTCCACCTGATAAAATTGCGTTTTTAAATAAATCAAATTCTACATTTTTAACACAATCAGTAATATCTTTAATTTCAAAGCCAAAACGCAAATCTGGTTTATCACTACCATATTTCTCCATTGCATCATCATATTTCATTCTCTTAATTGGAAGCTCAATATCTATTCCTTTAATTTCTTTAAATAGTTTTTTTAGCATTCTTTCGTTAACATCTATAACATCTTCAACATCAACAAAACTCATTTCTAAATCAACTTGTGTAAATTCAGGTTGTCTATTTGCTCTTAAATCTTCATCTCTAAAACATTTAACGATTTGAAAATATCTATCCATTCCAGAAATCATTAAAAGTTGTTTCATAATTTGTGGTGACTGTGGAAGCGCATAAAAATTACCAGGATTTACTCTTGAAGGTACAAGATAATCTCTAGCCCCCTCTGGAGTAGGTTTATTAAGATATGGTGTTTCTATTTCTATAAAGTTATTTTCAGTGTAAAAATCTCTAATAACTTTACACACCTTTGCTCTTAATTTTAAATTATTTTGTAAACTCTCTTTTCTTAAATCTAAAAATCTATATTTTAACCTTAAACTTTCTGCTACATTATCATCATCTTTTACATATATTGGAGGAGTTTGAGCAGTGTCTAAAATAACAAGTTCATTTACTTCTATTTCAATATCTCCTGTTGCCATTCTTGGATTTTTACTCTCTCTTTCAGATACTATACCTTTAACTGCTAAAACATATTCAGATCTAATTTCTTTAGCATTATTAAAAATTTCTTCACCTAAAGTATCTCTTACAACTATCTGCGATATTCCAGTTGTATCTCTTAAATCCATAAATATTAATGAACCTAAATTACGTTCTTTTGCAACCCAACCCATTAAAGTTACTTCTTTACCAATATCTTCTTTTCTTAAGTTTCCACACATATGTGTTCTTCTTAAGTTTCCCATTTGTGCCATATTATCCTCCTTATAAAAAAAGTCCCTGCAAAATGCAGGGACGAAATTAATCCGCGGTACCACCCTAATTATAGGTATCTCTCTTTAAAATATTAGCTCCAGATTGTCCCATTTAATATCCATTAGTAAATCACACCAAACATTACTTCTCTTAAAATTTCAACCAAATTTCTTTCCTTCAAAGCATTTTATTCAATTATTGATTATTATAACAATAAATAGTAAAAAAGTCAACTAAGTATAAAAAAAAGAGCAATATATTGCTCTTTTATAATTTTATTAAAAGAAAATTTTATTCTTCATCTTCGTCATCTTCGTCGTCATCGTATTCTTCATCATCAATATAATCATCATCAAAGAATTCAACGTCATTTTTATTTTTATTAACTAAGTAACCATAACCTCCTATAATTACAAATACACAAGCTAATATTGGATATAGCCAAAATAAGCCCTTATTTGTTAATTTTGGATATACCTTTAAAAAGTTCTTAAATACTTCAAAAAATGGTATATGGTATCTATTAGCAATAAAAATACAAGTTGTTATTACTTCAGCTAAAAACATAGATGCACACGACACTATAATTGATATTACAACTCCAAGTTTTGATAATTTTCTTGAAAATAAAGTATACATAAAAATTGCACAATACAAAGAAATAGCCCCTGACCAAGAACTAAATACTTTTAATAAAGCAACACCTACATATAGGGCTACACCAGCAAAACTACCTATGATTGCACCTATAGTACCAAATAAAATATTTCCTTTTTTCATTTTTTCTCCTTTCTAATATTACATATAATTAAAATTTCTTTAAAATCACTTTTAAAATATCTATAGCTTGTCTTGTTCTAAGTAAAACAGAAACAACCGCATAAGTTATTCCAGCTAAAATGAGAGCTATTAAAAAACTTAAATTAGTAGATAATTTTAAATTTAATATTGTAAAACACAATTTTGAAACAAGTGCCATAGCAAAAGCTGATATAATTACTTTTTTACCATTATTAATAATACCTTTAGTTTTTATCTTACCAATTTGTTTTTCAAGTTTTATATATAAATTAATAGCACCAAAAATAGTTGCAATACTTGATCCCAATGCAAGTCCATTTAGTCCCATAAATCTAGATAGTATTATAGATGTAACTACATTTAAAATTACCATTTCAATAGAATTTATAAGAGGGATTCTTGTCATTTTAAGTGCATAAAATGAATTTGAAAGTACATCTCTTATTCCTAAACCTATAAGTCCTAAACCATAATAAAATAAAACGCCAGAAACTAAAATAACATCATTTTCATCAAACTTTCCTCTTTTAAATATTAACGTTACTATTTCTTTAGAAAAAATTAATATACCAACACACGCAGGTGTTACTAAGTATATAATTGTTGAAAGAGTTTTTGCAATCTGAACTTTAAACTTTTGTTTTGATTCTATAGCTAATTTGCTAAGAGTTGGAAAAATAGAAGTTACTATAGATACCACCAAAATTCCCCAAACAAATTCATTTAGTTTAACTGAATATGATAAAACTGAAATTCCTCTAACAGAAATGAATGATGCTAAATTTTTATCTATTAGTTGATTAATTTGATTTACAGCAACTCCAAAAATTATAGGAAGTGCCAAAATCAAAAGTTTCTTTATATTTTCATCTTTGTAATCAACAAAAAATTTATGTTTATAACCAGTATCTTTAATTGCCCATATATATGGAATATACTGAAAAATTGTTGCAACAGTAACTCCAATTGGAGCTAAAATAGGATTAATTTTATAACTAATTATTAAAAATATAATAATTATTATATTATATAAAAATCCTGTAGACCCTGGAATAATAAAATTTCCTTTTATATTCAAGTAACCCTTAAAAATTGAATTTAAAAGTTGAGCAAACATTCCAAGAATCGTAATTCTTGTAAATTGTACAGATAATTCAAAAATTTCACCTGAATAACCCATTGCAAAAATAAATACTATTTGTCTAGCAAAAATATATGCTAAAATAGTTGCAAAAATTGATATTAAAAAAATTATATTAATAATATTACTTGTAAATTTTTCAGATTCTGTTCTACCTTTATTTCTTTCTATAGTTGTGTATGTAGGTATAAAATTAATTGAAATACCTGACATTACAAAACCTAAAATTGTATACGGAACTAAAAGTGAAATTTGAAACGCTGTTGCAATCTCACCTGTTCCATAAAAATATGATAGTAATATTTCTCTAAAAAAGCCAAATATTTTAGATAAAATATTAATAATCATAAGTAAAAAAGCTGTATAACCCATAAACATCTCCTATCATAAAAAACGTCAAAAACATAAGTTTTTGACTTTAGTTTTTATATCTACTTGTTACTTTATCATTAAGTCCATACCATATAAATATTCTTGAAGTTTTATGTAAATGTTCCATAAAAACTTTATATATATGATTATAAAGATTCTCTAAATCATTCTTTGTCAAAAATTTTTCCTTTTGTAAAACATAATAATTATTACCTTTAAACTCTAATTTCAATTGTTTTACAATATAATTATTAAGATTAAAAATATATTCTTTTATTACATTTTCAAAAAATTCATTAGCTTTTTCTTCAAACTTTTTGTTAAGATTATAGTAGTCTATAACATTATTTATAACTCTATTTCTAAATCTATAGTCTTTTGAAGATAATTTTCTAACAATTAATTTTTGCTTTTTGCTAATCTTTAAATTTGGATAATTAAGTAGAAAATAGTTTTCAACTTCATTAGCAAAAACATTTGATTTTTTACCATAGATATAAGAATCAACTGCTAAAACTATTTCTAATCTATTAATATCATCATAAACTAGTTTTTGAACAGCGCTTTTTATATATTCCTTATCAGATCTATTTTTGTAGAATACATCTATACTTTTTGAAATTTTATTAAAAATTGCTTGTCTAAACCTAACATTAAAGCCACGTTGTTCAATTGAAAGTGAGGAAATAAAAATATCAAATGCTACGGAATCTTTTAAATATAAAAAATTGTATTCCAAAGCTATTCTTGTGTCTTTATCTAATAAAGCATTCATAATTTTCTCCCCCCCTTTTTCTAATCTATTTTTAAATTAAAACATAAAAATATAGTTTTTAATCTATTTGCACATAAAAACTACAATATCATCATCAATATTTCTTAAAAATTTTTTGAAAATTTCACTATGTTTAAAACTATAACTATTTGAAAGTCGTGTTATATCAACAGCAACTGTATTAAACTCACGTTTTTTTATTCCAGAAAAAATATCTTCAAAAATTTCTTCTAAAAATTTTTCATCTTCTGAAGTTTCTATTTTTTGAGGAATCGAGCTTATAATAGTATAAATTGTTTTTAGATTAAATGCAGGAATAATCTTATATTCCCCTGTCGCTAAAGAACTTAATTTACTAAAAACATCAAGTAGTCTATTACCAGCTTTAGAAATAATCTCCATTGTATCATCGTTTGAAAAAGCATTATCAACAAAATATACAATACAATCAGATTCAATATCGAATATGCTTTCACTAACTACTCTAATATCCATAATAAACCTCCAAAAGTATATATTAAAATAGTATAACTATTATATATTTTTTTTAATATTTAGTCAATAATTACCAGTATATAAAATTGATAAATTTCTGATAATTTAGTTAAATTAGTTTTATATTTAATTTTATTATATGGTATAATTAATATAAAGAGATTATTTAAAATAATACTGATTTTATAAACAAAAGGAGATAGTATGAAAGTTTCTGGAATAATATCAGAATATAATCCATTCCATTTAGGACATAAGTATCAAATAGATACCCTAAAAAATGAGATAGATACCTCTGTAATAGCAATAATGAGTGGCGATTTTGTTCAACGTGGAGAATGTGCTATATTAGATAAATATACAAGAGCTAAAATTGCAATAAATAATGGAATTGACCTTGTAATAGAACTTCCATTTTTTTACAGTTTACAAAGTGCAGAAAATTTTGCAAAAGGTGGAATTTCAATCTTAAACAAATTAAATATAGTTGACTATCTTTGTTTTGGTTTCGAATGTGATAAAAAAGAAGATATCATCAAGATTGCAAACTTTCAACTTCAATACAGAGATAAAATTGAAGAAATTTTAAATTATGAAATGAAATTAGGAAATAGCTATGCTGTTGCATATAAAAATGCTTGTTTAGAAATCAATAGTAAATATAAAATTTTAGAACTACAAGACGACTTTTTTATTTCAAATAATATTCTTTCAATAGAATATATTAAAAACTTAATATTATCAAACTCTCTAATCACACCTTTTCCAATAAAAAGAAAAGGAAAAAATTATAATGATGATAACTATAGTTCAAATGAGCAACTAAGCGCTTCTGCAATAAGAAAAGCAATTTATGAAAATAATATAGAAAAAACCGAAAAATTTATAGATAAAAATACTTTTATTGAGTTAAATAATTCTCTAAAGAATAAGATCTTACCAAACGAAAAGATGGTTTTAGAAATATTAAAATACAATATTATATTAAATCAAATAAAGCCTGAAAATATTGTAAATTATGAAAATGGAATTTTAAATTTAATTAAGAAAAATATATATTCAGTAAACTCTATAGAAGAATTAGCAGAAAAAATCCAGAGTAAAAGATATAAAAAAGTTAGAATAAAAAGATTTATTTATAATTATCTATTAAATATTAATAAAGAAATAAAAGAAATTTATTCAAAAGATATTGAATATATAACAGTTCTAGGCTTTAATAAAAAAGGACAAGAACTGCTAAAAGAAATAAAAAATAAAACCAATCTAGAAATTATAACAACAAATAAAAGCACACAAAATCTATCGGATTTTCAAAAAAACAAATTTGAAATTGAACAAAAATCTAGAAAATTTTATAAGCTTTTCACTAATGACAAAAATAAAACTGAGTTTATATCTTTTTTACAAAAATAACTACCGTATTTTCGGTAGTTATTTTAAATTTACATAATATTAAATTTTCTAACTATCAACACAAAATTATCTTTTTACTATACTACTGTTAATTAAAACTTATTTAGAAACTCTAATTTCACAATATAATCAAGAAAGCTTATTAGAAAAAAGTCAATAAACAATATGTTTAAAATTACTAGTATATTTTTCACTAGTAATCTTTTTAAATATTTATTTTCTTCTTTTGAAATTGTATCATCTTTTTTTAATCTTTTTAAAATAATACAATCATCTAATAAACTAAATAAAGAAAATACACTACCTAATAATATAATACTAGTAAAAGTAAAACAAACATTACTCGACATACAAACATCCCCTATTCTTACAGTAATTTAATAAATTCTAATTATCGTAAAATAATTCCTCCTGTAATCACACTAAATCCAGTTGTTTTCCAAGTCAGTCTCATAAATTTCATAGTAACTCTTGAACGTCTAGTATCTAAAGCTTTATCTATTAAATCAATACCATCAGAAATCCACCTTAACATAACTCCTGTATTTTGTCTATCAATTATATCAAGTCTTCCTAGTAGAAATAAAACTATATATCTTGCAAATGATGATAGATAATCCTTTAAAGTTTCTTTTCCAATTTTCCCAATATAATAATCTCTTATATATTTTAGCACTTTTTTTATTTCTTTAAGTTCATATCTTGTAAATGTTCTAGTTTCTATGGATTCTGTTGAAATTCCTATCATTGGTCCATATCCAAGCAACTTAACATCTTGACTCAAATAGCTCTTTAATGCAATTAAATCAATTATTTTAAAATATAATAATGCAACTAGAAATAACATTGATAAAATTGTAGCTGGAATTGGAGACTTTAAAAATATTTCCAAAACAGTTCCAATAAACAAAAAAATTAAAATAATTAAAAATTCATAAATATGTTTAATTATAATCATCTCCGAAAATAATTAAAGGGTTATTACTAACCCTTAAATTTCAAATATATCATATTTACCGTACAACTCATCCAAATATACTATTGCTAGAACAGTTGGACCAGTATGACAACCTATAACAGCATCTACTCCACTAATTATTATATTGTCATTATTAAATTCAGTTTTCAATAATTCTTTTATTTCATTAGCTTTTTCTTCGCAATCTCCATGAAGAATTAGTATAGTTTGTTTATCCAATACACTTGATCTACTTTTTATAATATCTAAAAATTTCTTTTTAAAAGCTTTATTTCCTCTAACTTTATCGAAAAAGTTAAGTTTTCCTTCATCTTTAGAAATATCTAATATTGGACAAATGTTTAATAAATTACCTAAAATAAATTTAGCTTTATTTAATCTTCCTCCTCTATATAAATAAGTTAAATCATCTAAAGTAAATATATAATTTATATGTTTTTTAAAAAATTCTGTATATTTTAAAATATCTTCTACCGATTCATTATTATCTATCATTTGTGCAACTTTTACAGCCAAAATACCATATCCAAAACTTGCACCTAAACTATCTACTATATGGATTTTTGAATCAGGAAATTCTTCAAGTAAATCATTTTTTACCATATTTGCAGTATTATAAGTTCCAGAAAGTCCAGAAGATAGTGAAATATAAATAATTTCATTATTAGCTAAAAGTTCTTCTTTAAAAGCATCATAAAAATCTTTATAAGAAACCTGAGAAGTTTTGTAGTTAACCCCTTTGGCCATATTATCAAATAATTTATACTTATCTATGTCTTTATTTAAAATATATTCATTTTCTCCATCTGTAACACTCATATTAAATATATGAATTTTATATTTTTTGGCAATTTCTACTGGGATATCTGCTCCCATATCTGAAAATAATTTTATCATTTCTACCTCCATTTTAAAATATACCTAGTCTATATAATATACTATTTTTGAGATTTTTGCAAGAAAAAAATAGTTTTTTGATAAAACTATTTTTAAAATAAATATATTAATTTGTAATTACTAAATTAACAGGTAAATCAAATTCATTTATAGGAACTTTATCAATAATTTGATCTTTAAATGCAAGGGATATTGTATAACCTTTATAGTCTTTTAAATACCTATCATAATATCCTCCACCAAAACCAATCCTATAATTATCTTTGTCAAATCCAACACCTGGAACTAATATTAAATCAATCATATCTTTTTCAACGATATTTTCTTTTTTTTCTGGAGGTGTTTTTATTCCATAATAACCTTCAACTAGTTCATCTAAAGAATTGATTTTATAAAAAATCATATTCCTACTTTCTTTTTCGCATATTGGAGAACAAACAGTCTTACCTTCATTCAATAATTTTTCAATTATTGGATAAGTATTTATTTCTGTACCAAAAGGAATAGTAAGAGCTATACATTTTGCTTTTTTAAAATTTTCATTTTCAAATAGTTTATTATATATAGCTTTTTCAAATGATAATCGTTCTTTACTATTAATTGTTTTTAATTTTTCTAATATATCTTTTCTTAAAATCTTTTTGTCCATTAATAATCACTAACTCCTAGTAGTTTACGAACTTCTCCTACAAAATATAATGAGCCAAATGCAGAGATAACATCATCTTTGTTAGAAATACTAAAAGATTTATCTATAGCTTCTTGATAATCTTCAAAGCTATATACTTCTTTATCAGTTAAGCATCTTATTTTTTCTCTTAGATCAGAAGCATTCATGGCTCTATCCGAATCTGGTCTAACAGTTAAAAACACATCAAAACAAGGAATTATTTTTTCAAGCATCTCATTGTAATCTTTATCTTCTAAAACACCAAAAATTGCTATTTTTTTTGTGTTTTTATAATAAAAATTCATATTAGATATAAACTTTTCAACTCCATCAATATTGTGCGCTCCATCTAATATAAAATCAGGTTTTTTTGAAACTAATTCAAATCTACATGGCCAACTAACTGTAGAAAATCCTTTATATATACTTTCATCAGATATATCAAATCCCATGTTTCTAAGTTCAATAAGTAATTCTAAAGAAATAGTTGCATTATTAACCTGATGAGAACCTAATAAATTAATTTTTAAATTTTTAAAATTCTTATAGTTAATAACTTGTCCAGATTTTTTATTTTCTAAAATATCTATTTTTGATAAATCATTCACTATCACTTTTGAATTTTTTTCTTTTGCAACTTTAATAATTGTTTCCATAATTTCATTACTTTGAGCATATAATATTAGTGGAATTCCTTTTTTAATTATACCAGCTTTTTCAAGCGCAATTTCAGAAATTGTATTTCCTAAAAATTGTTGATGATCAAAGCTTATTGAAGTAATCATAGTTATTAGAGGTCTCTCTATTACATTTGTAGCATCAAGTCTTCCACCAAGACCTACTTCCATAATTGCAAAATCACACTTTTCACGGTAAAAGTACAATAGAGATACTGCCGTTATAAGTTCGAAATCAGCTGGAAATACTTCAAGTGTATTTGCAACATTTCTTACTTCATTCATTAATTCTATTAATTTATCTTCTGGTATATTCTTATTATTAATTCTAATTCTTTCTTCAAAGTTATATATAGATGGAGAAGTAAACATACCAACTTTATATCCTTGTGAAACTAAAACAGAGTTTACAAAAGAAGTGCAGGAACCCTTTCCATTGGTTCCTGCAATATGAATAACTTTTAATTTATCTTGTGGATTTCCTAATTTTTCCATAAGAATTTTTATATTTTGTAAACCTAATTTAACTCCACTGCAAACTTCTCCTCTAAGTTTTATCATTGCAGTTTCATAGTCCATATTATTTTACCTTTTTTCTAGCAGCGATTAAACATTTTTCAGCTAAAACTGATGTTGTAATTGATCCAATACCACCTGGTACAGGATTTATATAACTAGCAATTTCAGAAACTTCATCAAAATGAACGTCTCCTGTTACCTTTCCGTTTTCGTCATAATTTGTTCCAACATCAACTACAATTGCACCTTCTTTAACATAGTCTTTTGTAACAAAATGAGCTTTACCAATAGCTGAAACTAGAACATCTGCATTTTTACATACTTCTTTTAAATTTTGAGTTCTACTATGACATACAGTAACTGTAGCATTTTTTGCTAATAACAACATTGCAACTGGCTTTCCAATAACATTACTACGTCCAAGAACTACCGCATTTTTTCCGGATAAATCTAAATCATAAAATTCTAACATTTTAATTACTGCAGCAGCTGTACATGGAATAAAGCTATCTTCTTTTGGATAAAAAACCTCCCCAATATTGTATGGACTAACTCCATCAATATCCTTTTTAGGATTAATTTTCATACCAACTAAATCATCATCAATATGTGATGGTAATGGTCTTAATAGTAAGAAACCATCAACATTATCATCGTTACCAATTTTTTCAAGTTCAGTAATAAAATCAGCTTCAGAAATATCTTCTGGAAAATGAAATTGCACACATTCAATTCCTAAAGATGATAATACTTTAATTGCTGCATTTTCATATCCAATTGAGTCGCTTCTATCTCCAACTCTAATAAAACCACAAGTTGTAATTTTTCCTTTTTCTTTTAATTCAGCAACTCCAGCTTTAATTTTTTCTTTTAAAGCTATAGCTACATCCTTACCTTTCATTATTGTTGTCATAACAATCTCCTTATTTTAAAAATCCATTAAAAATTTCTTCAAAAGCTTTATTAGCAAGTTCAGTTCCATCTTTTAATAGTTTCATGGATTTTTCATTTATAGTTTTAATATTTTCTTCATTTTTCATTGAAGAAGTATTTGCGAATACACTTAAACTTGCACCTTTAAGCGCAGATTCTAAGAATACAGCTCCAGTTGCAACATCTCCAATAAGATTTTGATTTCCAATTCTTATTAGTCTATCAACTAAACAAAGTGCCTCATAAGATTTTTCCATAATTTGTAATGGAATCATAGCAGCATTATAAAGATTAACCTCTAAAGCTTCTCTTTTTAATCTTTTTTCTTCATCAGTTGTTCTTGGCATCTTGTAACATTGAGATAGTGGATAAAATGCATCTGCATCTCCTTGAACAAGTTCTTTTAATGAAACAATTAATTCATTGTATTTCTTAATTTGTTCCAAAATTTCTTCTTCAACATCTTTAAATTTTTCATTACCAGTTGTATAAATTGCATCCATATTTAGAAGTGCTACTCCTAAAGCGCCAACAAGGGCAGAAGCTCCTCCGCCCCCTGGTACAGGTTGTTTATCTGATAATTCTTGTATAAATAAATTTATGGTTTTATCACACATTTTTTGTTCCATAAATTCCTCCTATTAACTAGAATAATCCAACTATTTTTCCATCATCTGTAATATCAATATTATTAGCAGCTGGTACTTTTGGTAATCCAGGCATTGTCATAATATCTCCACTGTAAGCAACAGCAAAACCTGCTCCTGCAGCAATCTTAATATCTTTAATATTTACTTTAAATCCTTCTGGTCTACCTACCTTATTCTTATCATCTGAGAAAGAATATTGAGTTTTAGCCATACAGATTGGAACATTTTTATATCCTAATTCTTCAATAGTTTTAATTTTCTTTTTAACTCCTGGAGAGAATGTTACTCCTAAACCGCCATAAACTTTTTGAACAATTTTATTTAATTTTTCTTCTAGTGAATCTTCTATATCATAAATTTGGTTAATAGGTTTACTATTTTCAGCAAGTCTTACAACTTCATTTGCTAAATCAACAGCACCTTCTCCACCTTTTGCCCAAACATCTGAAAGTACAACATTAACACCTAATTCTTTACATTTATCTTCTATTAATTTTAATTCTGCTTCAGTATCTAATGGGAATTTGTTAATAGCAACAACGCAAGGAATACCAAATAGATTTTGCATATTTTCAACATGTTTTAATAAGTTTGGAAGACCTTTTTCTAATGCTACTAAATCTTCATTACCAAGTTCAGTCTTAGCAAGTCCACCATGCATTTTTAATGCTCTTACAGTAGCAACTACTACAACTGCATTTGGGTTTAAACCAGCAAATCTACATTTAATATCAAGGAATTTTTCTGCTCCTAAGTCAGCTCCGAAACCAGCTTCTGTTACAACATAATCTGCATATTTTAAAGCTAATTTTGTAGCAATTATACTATTACATCCATGTGCAATATTTGCAAATGGTCCACCATGAATAAATGCTGGAGTATGTTCTAATGTTTGAACAAGATTTGGTTTAATAGCATCTTTTAGTAAAGCTGCCATTGCGCCTTGAGCATTTAAGTCTTTTGCAGTTACAGGTTCGCCTTTTCTATTATAAGCAACAATAATTTTTCCAAGTTTTTCTTTTAAATCTCTTAAATCATTTGATAGACATAAAATAGCCATTACTTCTGATGCAACTACGATTTCAAATCCATCTTCTCTAGGAACACCATTAGATTTTCCATTTAATCCATCAACTATGAAACGAAGTTGTCTGTCATTCATATCAACAACTCTTTTCAAAGTAATTGTTCTTGCATCAATATCTAACTCATTTCCATGATTAATATGATTATCTAACATTGCAGCTAATAAGTTGTTTGCAGCACCTATAGCGTTGAAATCTCCTGTGAAATGTAAGTTAATATCTTCCATTGGAACTACTTGAGCATATCCACCACCTGCAGCACCACCTTTAACACCAAAAACTGGTCCTAAAGAAGGTTCTCTAAGTGCAAGAGCTGTTCTTTTTCCAATTTTATTTAAACCATCACCAAGACCTACAACAGTTGTTGTCTTACCTTCTCCTGCAGGAGTTGGAGTAATAGCAGTAACTAAAATTAACTTTCCATTTGGTCTTTCGTTATAGTCTTTTAATTCATGTATATTTAACTTTGCTTTATAATTTCCATAAAGCTCTATAGCTTCTTCCGGAAATCCTAAGTAATCAGCTACTTCTCTGATAGGTTTCATTTTTGCTTCTTGAGCAATTTGCACATCTGTTTTCATAAAAATTCCTCCTTTTTATTAACAAAATAATATTTAGGGAATCGTTATTCCCTCTATTCAGTATACAATTTATTTACTAATATGTCAATATCTTTTAATATAAAAAGATTCTTATATATGTTTAAAATCAACTATACTCTTAAATTATTAAATACCCTTATAAATAATATATAACGCAATTAATTTTAAATCTTTTATATATTATTTATAATAATCAACGTTTTATACTTAAAATTATAAATACAATTTTTAATATTTGAAATAAAAAAGTCGAATTATCTATACATATAATTCGACTTAATATTATCTATTTTTTTACTTCTTTTTTATAATTTTTGATACTTCAGCTACTATAAATGGAATGAAAGCAAGTGGTATTGCTACTGATAATTCTTTTATTCCTAAAGTTACTGTATCAAAATATGGTTGTAGGAAAGGTACATAAACAACTATTAGCATCATTACAAATGATAGGGCCGTTCCATATACTAATGTTTTATTTGAAAACACACCAATATGAAATAAAGTAAATCTACTACTTCTAACTGAATAACTTCTTAAAAGTTCAGCAGTAATTAGTGTAAAGAATGCAACTGTTCTTGCACCTTCGATATGATTAGGATAATGATGCATTCCATAGAAATATGCTCCTAGTGTAGCTGCTGTAATAGCTATAGATTGAGAAACAATACTATAAATCATTTCTTTATCTAAAATTGGTTCGTTAGGATTTCTTGGTGGAACTTCCATAATATCTTCATCACCTTTTTCAACCCCAAGTGCTAGAGCTGGAAAACTATCCGTAACTAAGTTTAACCAAAGTAGTTGAATTGGTATAAATGGTACTGGAATATTTAATAAAATAGAAATTAGTACTATTAATATTTCCCCAACATTACAAGATAACAAGAATGATACGAACTTTTTAATATTTGAATATATAATACGTCCTTCATGTACTGCTGAAACAATTGTAGCAAAATTATCATCAGTCAAGATTACATCTGAAGTATTTTTCGCAACATCAGTACCAGTAATTCCCATTGAAACACCAATATCTGCTCTTTTAATTGCTGGTGCATCATTTACTCCATCACCTGTCATAGCAGCTATATGGCCATTTTTCTTTAATGCGCTAACAATTTGTACCTTATTCTCAGGACTTACTCTTGCAAATACTCTTGTAGTTTTTACTACTTCACAGATTTCTTCTTCAGTCATCTTATTAAGCTCACGACCCATTATAGCTTTTGAATTTTCATCTAATATTCCTAAATCTTTAGCAATTGCAACTGCAGTTTCAAGATAATCCCCTGTAATCATTATTGGAATAATACCAGCTTTTTTACATTCTTTAATTGCTTCTTTTGCTTCCGGTCTAGCTGGATCAATCATTCCCATTAATCCAACAAAAATCATATCTCTTTCAATGTTTTCTGAAGTTTTATCATCTGGTAAAGAATCAAATTTTCTATATGCAAATGCCAATACACGAAGAGCTTGTTTAGCAAATTCACTATTTTGTAAAAGCACTTTTTCTTTTAATTCATTAGTAAATTCTTCTTCTTTTCCATTTATTAAAATATATTTACAATTATCTATTACTATGTCTGGTGCACCTTTTGTAGCAGAAATAACATTTGATGAAAAAATATTCTCATTAAATGTTGTCATCATCTTTCTAGTTGAATCGAAAGGTATTTCAGCAATCCTTTTATGATTTTTATTTAATTCATCTTTAAAAATACCAACTTTTTCAGAAAGTGTAAGTAACGCACCTTCAGTAGGATCCCCAGTTATTCTATAGTTATTTTCATCTTTAATAAGTTTTGCATCATTAACTAATGTTGAAATAGTTGAAATCGAAATAAAATTGTCTATTTCTTTAGCATTAACATTTTCTCCATTTAACGATACTTCACCAACAGGTTCATAGCCTGTTCCTTCTACATCATAAACTAAATTATTAACATAAACTTTTTTTACTGTCATTTCATTTTGAGTAAGTGTTCCTGTTTTATCTGAACAAATTACTGTAGTTGTTCCTAATGTTTCAACAGCTAATAGTTTCTTTACAATCGCATTCTTTTTAACCATTTTTGTCATACCAAGAGATAGTACTATTGTAACTATAGCTGGTAAACCTTCAGGTACAGCAGCAACAGCAAGAGATATTGCAGTTAAAAGCATTAGTAAAAATTGTTGTTTATATAAAAGTCCTACAATAAATACAACAATACAAACTCCCACCGTTATTAGTCCTAATGATTTTGATAAACCTGCAAGTTTTCTTTGAAGTGGTGTATCTTCATCTTCAAAGGAATCAAGTGTTGTTGCAATCTTACCAATTTCAGTATTTTCACCAGTTGAGACTACTACTCCAAGACCTCTACCATATGCGATAATAGTTGATGAATAAGCCATATTTTCTCTATCACCAATTTCAATGTCTCCATCATATATTTTATCAGCAAATTTTTCTACTGGTACAGATTCTCCTGTTAATGAAGATTCATCAATTTTTAAAATAAAACTTTCTATCAATCTTAAATCTGCTGGTATAATGTCTCCAGTTTCAAGTTCAACAATATCACCAACAACAAGTTCTGGAGATGGAATATGAATTAATTTTCCATTTCTATAAACTTTAGCCATTGGACTTGCCATTTTTTGTAAAGCTTCAATTGCTTTTTCTGCTTTTCCCTCTTGATTAAGTGAAAGAATCGCATTTACAACTACAATTGCAATAATTATAAATGCATCTGTTATTTCACCTACAACAGCAGACATTATACAAGCACCAATTAATATTAAAATCATTGGATCTTTAAATTGGTCAATAATTTTTGAAAGAAGTGATTTTTTATTTTTTTGTTTCAATTCATTTCTTCCATTTTTTTCTAAAATCTCTTTTGCTTTTTCGCTTGAAAGTCCATTTTTTACATCACTTCCAAGTTCATTGATACATTCATCAACACTTTTGTTGTACCAAAACATAAATTTCCTCCTTTAGTTAAGGTTTTTTGCATAAAAAAAACCTTGTTTAATAAAATTAAACAAAGGTCTTGCTTCCTATTGAAATAGTTAGGTGTTTAGCCGGGATAAACCGTACTGACGACTAAACAAAATTAGCTACTCCCCTTTATTAAATATATTATACTAAATTTGAAAATTTATTTCAAGTATAATTTTATAATTTTAAAAATAGAAGATGTTTAAAAAAACACCTTCTATTTAAAAATATTTTAAAATATTTTATTTTGTTTTAACTTTTACCTTTTCGAGTACTATATTTCCTTTTTTTACATCTAAAAATAGTTTTTCATCACTACGAATCTGATGTTTTAAAATTTCATCTGCAATTTTATTTTCAAGCTCAGACTTGATAATTCTTTCAAGCGGTCTAGCTCCATAAGCTTTATCAAATCCCATGTCAGACAATTTTTTTACAATTTTATTGCTATATCCAATGTTTAGACCCATATTTTTTAATCTTTTCTTTAACTTTTCAAGTAATAATTCTGTAATTTTTAGTATATCTTTTTCATCTAATTTTGAAAATACAATAATATCATCAACTCTATTTAAAAATTCAGGCTTAAACATAATTTTTAATTCAGAATTTACAATTTCTTTCATTCTATCATATTCTTTTTCTTCTTCATTTTTCTTAGCTGAAAAACCTAACGAATTTGTCTTTTCAATTGCTGAAGCTCCAACATTAGATGTCATTATAATAACAGTATTTTTAAAGTTCACAGTTTTTCCTTGGGAATCTGTAAGTCTTCCATCATCAAGAATTTGTAATAACATATTAAATACATCAGGATGAGCTTTTTCGATTTCATCAAATAATACAACACTATATGGTTTTCTTCTGACAGCTTCAGTTAAATATCCACCTTCTCCATATCCAACATATCCTGGTGGAGAACCTACTAATTTTGATACTGTATGTTTTTCCATATACTCACTCATATCTATTCTAATCATATTGTCTTCAGATTCGAATAAAATATTTGCTAAAGATTTTGCTAAATATGTTTTACCAACTCCAGTTGCTCCAACAAAAATAAAACTTCCAATAGGTTTGCTACCTAATGAAACACCTGCTCTAGATCTTTTTATGGCACTCGTTACCCTATCAATAGCTGTTCCTTGTCCTACAACAATATTTTTTAAATTATCTGATAATGACAAATACTTTTGGCTCTCTTTAGCAGTTAGTCTATTAACAGGGATTTTACTCCAATCCGAAATAATTTTTGCAATATCATCATATTTTAAAATTAAATTTTCATTATTTTTCTTATCTTTCTTAATTTCTTTTAGTTTTTTTATTTCTTCTAAATTTTCTTCATATTTATTTTTACATTCTTGTGCTTTTAAGAATTCTTGACTTCCAACATATTCTTTTATATATTTTTTCAACTCTTCATTTTCTTCTTTTAGTAATGAAATATCATCAGTATTTAAATATGATTTAATTCTTAACATAGAACCAGCCTCATCTATTAAATCAATAGCTTTGTCCGGTAAAAATCGATCTGTTAAATATCTATGAGATAATTCTGCCGCAGCTTTGATAGCTTCATCTGTTATAACTATTCCATGGTGATTTTCATACTTATCTTTAAGACCATACAAGATATTCATCGTCTGACTAACTGTTGGTTCTAGGACCTCAATTGGTTGTAACCTTCTTTCAAGAGCTGAATCTTTTTCAATATGTTTTCTATATTCGTCTATTGTAGTCGCACCAATAAGTTGAATTTCTCCTCTTGCTAAAAATGGTTTTAATATATTAGCAGCGTCAATAGATCCTTCACTTCCACCAGTACCAACAATATTATGGAATTCATCAATGAATATAATAACATTTTTATTTTTTATAATTTCATTTAAAGTATCTTTAACTCTTTTTTCAAAATCGCCTCTATACTTACTTCCAGCAAGCATAGCTGGTAAATCTAAACTATATACTATTTTATTTTCTAAAAATTCAGGAACTTTAGATTCAACAATTCTAAGAGCAAGTCCCTCTACAATTGCAGTTTTTCCAACTCCTGCTTCACCAATAAGGATAGGATTATTTTTTGTTCTTCTTAATAAAATTTGTAAAATTCTATCTATCTCCTTGTCTCTACCTATCACTTGATCAATCTTTCCACTTTTCGCTCTTTCGTTAAGATTAACAGTATATTTTTCTAAAGTTTCTGTTGTTATTTCTGTAGAAACATTTGAAGTATTCACAAAATTTATTTTTTCTTTAATATCTATAGAAATACTTTCAGGACTTATATTAGAATCAATTAACATTTTGTATGCAAGAGATGATTTTAACTCCATTAAAGAAATCAAAAGATGACAAGGTAAAACTTGAACATTATCTGATTCCATTGCAATATTTACTGCGTTATCTACCACTTTTTTTGCATTTTTTGATAATTTGCTAGCAACATTAGAAAAATTACCTACTCCCCTTTTTTCCAATATATAGCTTTTTAAATAATTATAATTTGCTCCAGCAGAAATAAGACTTTCCGTCTCTCTACTATTTATTTTTAAAAACGCAAGTAGAATATGCTCAGTACCGATATAATCGTCCTTTAAATAAAAAGCTTCATTTACTGCATATCTGATGAATTCATCAATACTTCTTATTACATTTTCATACATAAAATCACCTACCTATATCAATTTTAAAATCACTTTTAAAAGTTCTTCATTTTGTTCTTCTTCATTTAAATAGACAGAACTTCTAACTGTCATAAGACTTTCGTATAGAAGTTTTAAATCATGCTCCACTATAAGTTCTAAACTTTGTAACAAAATACAAAGAGAAATATATTTTGTAACTATATATGGAGTTACATTTTCTCTATTCATTAATATACTTCTATATTTTTCAAATTTCTCTCTAAAATAATCAGTTTTTATACCTAATAATTTTCTACGATTATCTATTTCTAAATTTACTATTTCTGTTATATACTTATCCATTTTTCGAATAGCTGAAAATTCTTCAGAATTTTCATTACAAAATTCAACTATATAAAAATCTTCACATAATCCAATACTTAATAGAGAATAAATTTTAATACCTAAACTGGCCAGTTTTTTTTCTAAAAAATCAGTAGTTTTATAATACCTTAATGAAGGTATATGCAAAACTCCCGTCATTTTTAAACCATTCCCTACTAAATTCAAATCTTCAAAAATATAGCCAAAATTAGTATTAAATGAAAATTTTATTTTTTCATCCAAATCAGCCTCAAGTCCATATGCAAAATGTCCACATCTAAAATAATTAACGCCTGGTAGTTTTCCAGTTAGTCGTAAATGCTCTTTAATATTTATATTCATATAAACAAATCCATCATCTCTTGATGCTATATATGAATTCTCTCTAAAAATATCATTAGAATCCAAGAATAATCCCTTATTATAATATTTAAGAATTTTTTTTCTACTATCTATTTTTTCAAAATAAAATCTATCACTATAATACAGCTTATAAAACGAAGAGCAAATTTTATTATAAAGACTAATTTCATCTTCATATGAAAGCATATAATTAAATTTATATCCTTTAATATTTCTATATACGTCAACTTGACTCGAAAGAGAGACATACTTTTCAGAAATTTTTCCTAAGAAACTACTCATTAATTTCCCTCCTTAGTTTAAGATTTTTCTTTTCTAATTCTTCAATTGCATTCTTTAATACATTACATTTTAAAAAATCTTCAATCTCTATACAATACTCTAGTTCTCTTTTTAAGTCTGATATTTTAATACTATTATCATAAAAATCTTTAGTATACTCAGGGACTTTCCCCTTATATTTTTTAAAATCATTATTTAATATTCTATTTAAAAAATTTGAATATATAAGTGATGGTTTTAATTTCTCTTTTTCTATAATTTTATATATAGTTTCAAAACAGCAAGGACATACTGTCATATTTGTATATAAAATATCTTTTACCGAAGTTTTGCATTTTTTACATTTTATATTAGAATTAGTAATTTGATCTTTAAACTCTTTCAAAATATTAATATCATCAGTAGTTTTTAATGAATTAAATAAATTATTGTATTCATCTTCTGGAATTTCTTTTTCATAACCAATTGTAATAATCTTTTTACTCATTTTTCCTCCCGAAAGAATACATAACATTAAGCAATACATTTGCTCTTAAATTATCTTTTATTTTATTATCAACAAAAAGTGAATTATCACTAATGGCGTGTAAAATAATAAGTCTTTCTCTCTTTGTTATATAACCTAATTCAAATATTCTATCAATTATTCTTTTTCCTTCATTGAATGTTATTTCATTGTTTTCTAAATACTCAATTATAGAATTAAAAAATACATCCTCATTCGAAAGAGTAGAAATTTTAATATAACCACTTCCTCCACGATGGCTTTCTATGTAGTAACCATTTGTAGAAGAAAATCTGGTTGTTAAAACATAATTAATCTGAGAAGGAGCACAAGAAAATTTGCTTGCAAGTTCATTTCTACCTATCTCAATAATTCCATTTTCTGAATTTTCAAGCATTTCTTTAAGAAATTTTTCTATAATATCACTAATACCTGCCAAAAGAACACCCCCTGACCTACTTTGACCTTTTATAATAATATACCCAATAATATATTTTTTTTTACATTTTAAAAACTTTTTATATTGTGTTATACTTAGCAATAAAAAAACAACGAAATTAAATTTCGTTGTTTTTATAATAATTTAATCTTAAAAACTACTCAAAATATATCTTATAGTATTTTTAACATTTTCAACAAACTTTGAAAAACCTTTAGTCTTCTTAGTAGGGAATTCTTTACCATATAAAATTTCATAAGCTTTTAATGCTTTATTAACTTTATTAACATAATGTTTTGTTTCTGATGATGGAATATTATATAGACTAACTCCATCACTTGAATATTTTGAATCTTTTAACCAAGTATTTACATTACCTATTCCACCATTATATGCAGCATAAACTGTATCCATATTACTGAAATTTTGCATTAGATACTTAATATAATAAGTCCCTATTTTAATATTTGTTTCAGCGTCATTTAAATCCATAGAGTTTGCATCAATATTTAACAACTTAGCTACATGCTTAGCAGTATCTGGTAAAACTTGCATCAATCCTTTCGCATTTACTTTACTTGTTGCATCAGTTTTAAAATTACTTTCAACTCTCATAATAGCTAAAACCACTTTAGGATCAACTCCATACTCATTTGAATATTTTTGAATTTCTTCTAAATAATTTACAGGATAATTTACCCCACCATAATATACAGCGCCTAAAAATAGAGCATTAATAATTATTAAAAAACTTACAATAGAAATTAATATTTTTTTCCAAACCTTCATTTTTTTCTTCTTTTTTCCCTTAGCTTCATTAACTTCTTCATCTAAAGTTTCTTCAACAGAATTATTTATATCATTTTTAAATTTTTCTATTTTATCTTCGCGTAAAGGACTTAAATCTGTCAATTTTGTTTTTTCTAAATCTTTTTCTTCTATTTCTTTTAGATCAATATTTTCTGTTTTTTGTTCATTTGTAAAAATAGTTTGTAATAATCTTTCAGAATTGTTTTCATTTTCAACTAAAGATTCCTCAGCATTTTCTTCTACCATATCTTCATTAATAATTTCATCTTCTGATACTTTTCTAACATCACTTTCTTCTTCAGATGTATCTTCAGATTCTTCATTAAGTTCCTCAATTTCTTCTTTTTTGTTTTTCTTAAACCTTCCAAAAAATCCAGTTTTCTTTTCTTCTTTGATACAGCTGTTATCAAAAAGTAAATTTAGTTTATTATTTAATTCTTCGTAATCTCCATTATTTTCAATAGATAAAATATCAAAATCATCGCTTTCAAACTCAGATTGAATTTCCATAATTCTATGAGCAATTTCTTCTGTCATTCCCTTTCTACTCATTAGCCTATTGAATCTCACTTCATCACTTGCAGTAATATTCCATATTTCATCAATATTAACCAATTTTTTTAGTATATTTATTGATTCGTTTAATAGAGGAATTTGTAAAAACACAACATCCGCTTCAGATTCTTTTGCAAGGCTAACCATATTTTTTAAAATTACAGGATGAGTTAGTTCATTTAATTTTTCTCTATTTTCATCATTTAAAAATACTGTTCTTCTTAGTTTAGCTTTAGAAATATTTCCTTTTTCATTTAAAATACTATCTCCAAATTCATTTACTAAAACTTTATAAAGTTCAGCCCCTCTTTTATATAATTCTTTTATTTGATCATCTGCATCTAATACTAAATAATTTTTATTTCTCTCTTTAATAAGTTTTGATATACTACTTTTACCACTAGCAATTTGTCCAGTAATTATAATATACTTTTTATTTCGACTCATACCAATTCCTCCCTTCACAAACATCTACTTTTAATGGTAAATCTAATTTATATACATTTTCCATTGATTCTTTTAAAATATTCTTAACAATATCTTTTTCTTTTTCATCACATTCTATTATTAATTCATCATGAATTTGTAAAATTAATTTTGCATTTACTTTTTCTTCCTTCAATCGTTCATAAACTTTAATCATTGCAAGCTTTATAATATCTGCTGCACTTCCTTGTATTGGAGTATTTAAAGCAATCCTTTCACCAAAACTTCTAATGTTAAAATTCTTTGAGTTTATTTCAGGAATATATCTTTTTCTGCCCAATATAGTTGTTACATAACCATCTTTTTTTGCTGTTTTAACTATTTCTTCCATATAATTCTTTATATTTGGATAAGTATTTAAATATCCATCAATATATTGTCTTGCTTCATTCCTAGTAATATTTAAATCTTTAGAAAGACCATAATCACTAATACCATATACAATTCCAAAATTTACTGCTTTTGCACTACGTCTTTGATTATCTGTAACTTCTTCAATAGGAACTCCAAATACTTCACTTGCAGTTTTATAATGTATATCTAAGTTATTTTTAAATGAATCAATCATAACCAAATCTTTAGATAAATGTGCTAAAACTCTAAGTTCTATTTGAGAATAGTCAGCATCAATAAAAACTTTATTTTTATCTGCAACAAATACTTTCCTAATATTTTTTCCTTCTTGTGTTCTTACTGGAATATTTTGTAAATTTGGATCAACAGAACTTAGTCTTCCTGTAGCAGTTATCATCTGCTTATAAGATGTTCTAACCCTATCATCTTCCATAATATAATCTAAAATTCCAACTAAATAAGTTGATATTAATTTATTTAAAGATCTATATTTTAATATATATTCAGCTATTTCATGCTCCTCAGATAATTTTTCTAAAACTTCAACATCTGTTGAATACCCAGTTTTAGTCTTTTTCACTACTGGTAATTTCATTTTATCAAATAAAACAACACCTAATTGTTTAGGGGAATTTAAATTGAATACTTCCCCAGCAAGTTCATATACTCTTTGTTCATACTCATCTGCAAGTTTTGAATATTCTTCATTTAATTCCATTATTTTATTCTTATCAACTCTTACTCCAGTTTTTTCCATATCCGCAAGAATTTTAACAAGAGGTTTTTCAACATTTTCATATAATGAGTACAAATTATTTTCTTTTACTTTTTGAACAAAAATACTGTATAATTCAGATATAGCAAAAACATACTGTGAAATATATTTCACTATAATATCTTCTTCCAAATCAAAAAATGTCTTTTTATTTTTACCCTTACCAAAAATTTCTTTTAGATCTATAATTTCTAAATGAAGCACCTCTTCACTAACTTTAGTTATATCATAATTTCCTTTATTAGAATCCACTAAATATTCTAAAATCATAACATCTTCATAGTTATTAACTTCAAAATTGTTTTTTAATAAGAAAAATAATTCTTCCTTTATATCATATCCTACTATTTTGATATCTGAATTACAAAGTCTTTCAAAATCTTTCAAATTAAAATCTTTACAAATATATGACTTCTTATTGTAATCTGAATAAACTCCTATATAAAACTTTTCTCTATAGATATATTCTTTATCTGAGAAAAATTTAACTGCTATTGATTTATCATTCTTTATTTTATCAAAAATTTCTGAAAAAATAATAACTTCTGAATCTATTATATGATTTAGATTTTTTGAATTATCTTTTTTTACGTCTTTAAAATACTTATTTATTATGCTTTTAAATTCTAAATTTTCTAATTTTTCAATATATTCATTTAGATTAACATCTTTGATTTCAAAATCTTCAATATTTTTATCTATAGGAACATTTAAATATATTTCTCCTAGGTATCTACTTAAATATGCTTTATCCTTTTCATTTTCAAGATTTTCTTTTAATTTTCCTTTTAAATTACCTAAATTTTCATATAAGTTTTCAAGATTTCCATATTCTTGAATCAACTTTAATGCAGTTTTCTCTCCGACACCTTTAACACCTGGAATATTATCAGAACTATCCCCTTGAAGTGCTTTAACTTCAATTAATTGCTTAGGAGAAATTCCAAAATCTTCAAAAATAGCATTATTATCCATAAGTTTAATTTCACTTATTCCCTTTTTTGTTAAATACACAAAAATATTATCATCTACTAATTGTAAATAGTCTCTATCTCCTGTGAAAATATCTACTTCAAAACCTTCTTTTTGAGCCATTTTAGCAATAGTTCCTAATATATCATCAGCTTCATATTCATCAAGTTCTAAATAATTTACATTCATAGAAGAGAGCAAATCCTTTAAAATTCCAAATTGATAAGTTATTTCATTAGGAGCTTTATCACGAGTTCCCTTATAATCAGAATATTCTGTATGTCTAAATGTTTTTGAACCTTTATCAAAAGCTACAAAAACATGTGTTGGATTTGTTAACTCTAGTGCTTTATAGTACATGTTTAAGAATCCATAAACTCCATTTACAAAAACACCATCTTTTGTTGTTAAATTTTTTATTGCATAAAAAGCCCTAAAAATAAGACTTGACCCATCTATTAAAAGTATTTTTTTCATTTTATTCTCCAAATTTATAATATAATTTATTATCAAAATGTATTATAAAGTACATACATAGATATTATAACATATTTTTATATATAATGTCTAAATCAAAATAATGAAAAATCTCATTTTATATTATATGAAATGTTATTCAATATTTTAAAGTAAGATTAATAGATTTTTTTAAAAAATTGGCATATATAATATTTTTATGATATAATTACATTAATAATATTATTTTGAATGGAGTTAATATGTTTAAGTTTAATTTTGATGATAAGAGTATTAAAAATATACATTTCATCGGTATTGGTGGAATAAGTATGAGCGGAATCGCAAAACTACTTTTAAAAAAAGGTTATAATATATCTGGTAGTGATAGAAACACTTCTAAAGAAATTCAAATATTAGAAGAAAATGGTGCAAAGATATTTATTGGGCAAAAAAAGGAAAATATTGAAAATCCTGATTTAATTATATATACAGATGCAATACTACCAGATAATGAAGAATTAGTTAAAGCAAAATCAATAGGTGTTCCTTGTGTAACAAGAGGACAATTTTTAGGTGCTTTGATGAGAAATTATACTCATTCTATAGCAATTTCAGGTTCTCATGGAAAAAGTTCAACAACTAGTATGATTTCTAAAATACTAATTAATTCACCTTTCCAACCTTCAATTTTAATTGGTGGAAATTTAGATGAAATTGATGGTAATGTACTATGTGGGAATGAAGATTACCTTGTAACAGAAGCTTGCGAATTCAAAGCAAATATTTTACATTATTATCCAAGCATGGCAATCATATTAAATATTGATGAAGATCATTTAGATTTTTACAAAAATCTTGATCATATTGTAGATACTTTCATAGGCTATATGAAAAATCTTGATGAAAATTCAAAAGCAATTATAAATATTGATGATCCAAACTGCCTACCTCTCCTAGAACATATCAAAGGAGAAACTATTACTTTTGGTATAAATAATGATAATGCTACTTATAAAATAACAAATATTAGTTTTGATAAAGTTGGTCATCCTTGTTTTGATATTGAAAACGAAAAATTTGGTAAACATCATTTTTGTTTAAATATTATAGGAAGACATAATATCTATAATGCTGCAGCAGCAATAATAGCTACTTATGAAACTGGTATTGACGTAGAATATATTAAAGAAGCAATATCTAAGTATAAAAATTTACACAGAAGAATGGAAGTTTATGGAGTAATTGGAAACAATAAAAAAGCTACTATTCTAACAGACTATGGACATCATCCTAGAGAAATTAAAAGTTGTTTAAGCTCAATAGCTGAACATAAAGAAGGAAGACTTGTATGTATTTTCCAACCTCATACTTATTCAAGAACAAAAACTTTATTAAATGATTTTGCAAAATGTTTTGATGATTGTGATGAAGTTATTGTTACTGAAATTTATGCGGCAAGAGAAAAATTTGATCCAACTATTCATTCTATAGATTTAGTTGAAAAATTAAATAAAAATGGTGTTAATTCAATATACTTAAAAACATTTGAAGAAGCAAGAGATTATATATTTGAAACTTTTAAAGATAAAGATACAATAATTACAACAGGATGTGGAAATCCACATGAACTTGCAAAAATGATAGTTGAAGATTATAAATAAAAAAAAAGACAGAAAATAAAAATTTTCTGTCTTTTTTTATCTTGGTAAAAATCCCACCTTCTTGTAAACTTTTCTAAGTGTTTTATTTGCAAAATAAGATGCTTTTTCAGCTCCTTCTTTCATAACTTTTTCAAGATATGCCTTATCAGAAATAAATTCTTTATGTTTTTCTCTTATAGGTTTCAAACTATCTGCAATTAGTTGTCCTAAATCTTCTTTAAATACTGAATAATTTTCATTTTTATATTTTGCTACAATCTCATCACTAGTTTGTCCACTAAAAGCAATATACATATTAATTAAATTTTTTAATCCTTTTTGGTCATCATTATAATCAAAATGTCCTAAACTATCTGTAACAGATTTTCTAATTTTTCTCTTTATAGTTTCTTCATCATCAAGTAGTAATATAAATGAATTTACATCTTCATCAGATTTACTCATCTTTTTTTCAGGATTTTTAAGACTCATAATTTTACCTGTCTCTTTCCCAATTATTCCATCTGGAATAACAAAAGTATCAGAATATTTATTGTTAAATCTTTCAGCTAAATCTCTTGCAAGTTCTAAATGTTGCTTTTGATCAATACCAACAGGAACTAAATCTGTTTGATATAGTAAAATATCAGCAGCCATTAATACGGGATAAGTAAATAAACCTGCATTTAAATTTTCTTCTGATTTTTGAGATTTTTCTTTAAATTGAGTCATTCTACTAAGTTGTCCCATATAACTCATACAACTTAATACCCAAGATAATTCTGCATGTTGAGGAACATGTGATTGGACAAAGAGTGTAGATCTTTCAGGGTTTAATCCTGAAGCTAAAAATATCGCCATTAAATCTAATGTTCTTTCTCTTAATAATTTTGGCTCTTGAGGAACTGTAATAGAATGTAAATCTGCAACATTAAAGAAACATTCATATTGATCTTCTAAGCTCTTAAAATTCTTAATCGAACCTAAATAATTTCCTATTGTTAGTTGTCCTGATGGCTGTAATGCACTATAAACTATTTTTCCCATATTCCATTCCTCCTATTATAAAAAATTAACAAAAAAGGTCAATCCTAATTTAATTAGAATATTGACCTATTAATGTTATTTATTTTTCTTCTTTTTTTGGTTTTTCAAGTAATGCTTTTCTTGACAATTTAATTTTTCCTTGATTGTCAATTTCTATTACTTTAACTTCAACTACATCTCCAACTTTAAATAAGTTTTCAACTTTATCAAGTCTTTCATGTGTCATATTTGAAATATGAAGTAAGCCTTCTTTTCCTTTTATTAATTCAACGAAAGCTCCAAAGTTAGTAATTGTAGTAATTACACCATTGTAAATTTCTCCTACTTCTACTTCTTTAACAATTTCGTTAATCATTTCTTTAGCTCTTTCTCCATTTTCTTTAGAGTCAGCAGTTATTGCAATACGTCCATCATCAAAAGTATCTATTTTTACTCCTGTTTCATCAATAATTTTATTGATTACTTTTCCACCAGGTCCAATTACTTCTCTAATTTTTTCAGGTAAAATTTGCATAGTAAATATCTTTGGTGCATATTTTGACATTTCTTCATTTGGTGTTGCAATACATTCATTCATAATTGATAATATATGAAGTCTAGCTTTTTTTGCTTTTTCTAAAGCAGTCGCTAAAATCTCTCTACTAATACCATCAATTTTTATATCCATTTGTAAAGCTGTGATACCATCTTTAGTACCTGCAACTTTAAAGTCCATATCTCCAAAATGATCTTCTAAACCTTGAATATCTGTTAGTATAGCAATTTTATTTGTTTTTTCATCTTTAATAAGTCCCATTGCAATACCAGCAACAGAATCTTTAATTGGAACACCAGCATCTAATAATGAAAGTGTAGAACCACAAATACTTGCTTGTGAACTTGAACCGTTTGAAGATAATACTTCTGAAACTAATCTCATTGTGTATGGGAATTCCTCTTCGCTTGGAAGAACTGGAATTAATGCTCTTTCAGCTAGTGCACCATGTCCAATTTCACGTCTTCCTGGACTTCTTAACGGCCTTACATCACCAACGCTAAATGGAGGGAAATTATATTGATGCATATATCTCTTATCATCTTCATCAATAACTCCATCTAAAACTTGAACTTCTCCAGGAGCACCTAAAGTAGTTAAAGTTAAAACTTGAGTTTGTCCTCTTGTAAATAATCCTGAGCCATGAGTTCTTGGTAGTAATCCTCTTTCACATGAAATCTTTCTAACTTCATCAAGTTCTCTATCATCAGGTCTAATTCCATCTTCAATTATTAATCTTCTCACTTCATCAACTATTACTGATTCAATAGCTGCATTTATTTCTCCCTTTTTATCTTCATAATCAGGTAAGAATTTTTCGAAGATTTCTTTTGTAATTTTATCTAACTTTTCTTCTCTTTCCATTTTATTTGGAGTTCTAAGAGCAGAAATAATTTGTTCCTTACCGAATTCAATTATTGAGTTAAATAATTCTTCATTTCTTTGTTTTAATATAACTTCAGATTTTTCTTTACCAACTTCTTCTCTAATTGATTCAATAAAATTACAAATTGATTTAATTTCTTCATGAGCAAAAAGTATAGCATTTAAAACTTCTTCTTCACTTAGAATATCAGCCCCTGCTTCAACCATCATTATTGCTTCTTTTGTACCAGAAACAGTAATATTAAGTTTTGATTTTTCTCTTTGAGCAATTGTTGGATTGATTACATATTCACCATCAACATATCCAACATTAACAGATCCTGTAGGTCCATTAAAAGGAATATCTGAAATTGTAAGTGCTATAGAAGAACCTATCATTGCAAGTATATCTGGTTGATTATCTTGTTCAACTGACAATGCTGTTGCTATAACTTGAACATCATTTCTATATCCTTCTGGAAATAATGGACGTAACGGTCTATCTATAAGTCTAGATGTCAATATTGATTTTTCACTTGGACGTCCTTCTCTTTTAATAAATCCACCTGGTATTTTACCAACAGAATAAAGTTTTTCTTCAAAATCACAACTTAATGGAAAGAAATCCACTCCTTCTCTTGGTTCTTTAGAAGCACAAGCATTTACTAAAACAACAGTTTCTCCGCATTGAACTAAGCAAGAACCATTTGCTTGTTCAGCTACTTTCCCTATTGTAACTTTAAGTTCTCTTCCACTCAAATTGTATATAAATTCTCTAACCATTTAATCCTCCTATGGTTTTCTATAAATAAAGAGCGAATTAATCGCCCTTTAATAATTATCCTCTTATTTGTAATTTACTAGTTAATTCACGGTATCTTTCGATATCAACATTACTAAGATATTTTAAAAGACCTTTTCTTTGTCCGATTAATTTGAATAAACCTCTTCTTGTAGCATGGTCTTTTTTATGTTCTTTTAAGTGTTCAGTTAAGTATTTAATTCTGAAACTTAATAATGCAATTTGAACTTCTGGAGAACCTGTATCTCCTTCGCTTCTTTTAAATTCGTCAATAATTCTTAATTTGTCTTCTTTAGTTATCATTGTAACTACCTCCTAAAATATAATTCACCGTAGCAATGTAAAGGTCGGAGTTTCCATAAACATAGCAACAGTACCTGATAAGTATAACATAAAACGCAACAAAAGTAAACTATTTTTTTAAATTTATCATTTACAAATGTACATTTTAAAAATTTATTATTTACATAATATAATCAAGATATCAAATTATGAAAGTAAATTTATATAAAAAATAAATATTATTTTAATTTTTATATATTATTTTCACAAAAAAATTTGACAAAAATAAAATTAATGTGATAACATATAACTATAATAAACGAAAACGTTTATTAAATTTAAAGTTAGGAGGTGCTTTATATGAAAAGTACAAAAAGTTAATTAATTCATCAAGCATAGCATTTTCGATGCTATTAGTTATGACTATCTTAACAAATTTTTTATGTTTTAACCATGTAAATGCAGAAGACATAAAACAATTCAAAGTTAGCACACTAGAAGACAGTTATAAGAATCAATTTCCTAGTGATTTTATAGAATTTATAGATAATCACTTAGAAATTAATAATGGCTCTTTTAAATTAAAAGATTTGAATTCAATTAGAAATTATATAAAAAATAATTTTTCTGAAGTTTCAAAATTTTTAAAAGCTAAGAATGTAGATGATGCAATAGATTTATTAAATAATAGATTTATTGAGTTAAATAAAAGAGCTAAAAACGGTACTATTTTCATTCTTAAAGATGGTACTTTCTTAGAAACAAGGTCAATGCTAAGAAGCCCTAATATTGGTACTTTAACAAGTCATTGGTGGGGAATGAGAAGAGTTCTTCATTCCAGATCTGAAGGATATAATTTTTCATATCATCTAACATCTAATGCAAATGCAATAGATGCTGTTACCTTGATTTTTGGGGCATCTTATCCTCCTGAAGCGGTGGTTGGATTTTTAACAACGCAATACCTTAGAACACTTTCTTCAGATGTAGAATATTGGGCAGATAAATGTCCTTCTGGATTTGTTTTAGATATTTCTTGGGTTGGAAATTATAGACTATATAAAAAATAAAAATAGTGAGGTGTATTATGAATAAATATAAAAAATATATTGGTAAAATATTCTTGTTACTCCTAATAGCTTATGTTATATATATTGTTCACTTCGCACAATAAAATATTTCAATTGATAGTAAAAAGTAAGTATATACATTATAATTAATAAACAAAAATGGTTCAACAACTAAAGTTGTTGAACCATTTTAAATTAACAATTATCCTAAAAAATATTCAATTATAAAATAATTCATTATCACAATTTAAGGATACTATAAATTTTTCAACGATTTCCATTCATCTTTTAAAATTCCATACTTCATTGAATCATAAAATTTATTATTATGGTATCTAACTTTTCTAATTCTTCCTTCGAGTGTCATCCCAATTTTCAAGCTACATTTCATCATTCCGATATTTCCGCTCCAAGTTGTTAGACCGATATGTTCTAAATTATCTTCGGTATTAAAAATTTCATCTATCCATAATGAAAGTGCCTTAGATCCAATTCCTTTACTCCAAAAATTTTCATCAAAAATTACAATTCCTATTTCAAGCCATCTAGTTTTTTCGCTCTCCCAATATTTTGAAACTATTCCTACTAGAATATCGTTAAAATAAATTCCTTTTACTCTTTCTCCCAAAAAGAATTCTATTTCGCTTGATAGAATAAATTCATCATAAGTTTTAAATTCAAAATCATCAAAATATGGAGCATCATATTCTTTCCATTTAGGTGTTTTACTTGAATATTCTATATCATATAATCGTCTTAATTCATCTCTTTGAATTCTTTTTAGTTCAATCATAAATTTCTCCTTAATTTATTCATCAGATAATTGCTTTCTCATTATATCCCAAGGTTTTACTTCAAATGGTAAAGGCATTTTTATAATTTGTTTTGCTCTTGGAGCAACATCTATTCCTTCGCCTTTATCATCATACATTTTTTCTATTTTAAAAGTTTCAAAACCATCTCTAGGACCAAAAAATTCAACTTCATCTCCAACAAAAATTCTATTTCTCTGTTCTATTGTTGCTATTTTTGTTTCCTTATCATAATCTAAAACAAGTCCAACAAAATCATAGGTTCTTATATATGAACTTGAATTATAAAGTTGGTCATTTTCATCCGGCTTTTTATAGTAGAATCCTTTTGTAAAATCTCTATGACTAGCTTTTTTTATCTCAAGAAGTAGTCTTTCTGCCATTTCTTTTGTATAAGTTCCATTTTTAATTGCATCTAGTGCAAGTCTATAACTTCTTATTACTGTTGCAACATAATATTGAGTCTTAACTCTTCCCTCGATTTTTAAGCTATGAATTCCTGCATTAATAACATCTTCAAGAGAATCCAACATACATAAATCTTTACTATTATAAATAAAAGTTCCTTGTTCAGTTTCTTCTATTGGATAGTATTCTCCTGGCCTTCTCTCCTCAACCAAATTGTATTTCCATCTACAAGCATGGGCACAATCTCCCTTATTTGCATCCCTACCACACATATAGTTGCTCAATAAGCATCTTCCTGAATATGAAATACACATAGCTCCGTGAACAAATGCTTCAATATCAACTTCAGGTACTTCTTTATGAATTAAATTTATTTCTTCTAAAGACAATTCTCTTGCCATTACAATTCTTTTAATTCCTAAATCATGCCAAAATTTAACAGTTCTATAATTAGTAACACTTGCTTGAGTACTCATGTGGACTTCAATATCTTTACTTACTGAACGAACAGCTGTGTAAATACCAGCATCTGCAACTATCAAAGCATCAACACCTATATCTACTAGAACTTTTACATACTCTTCAAGCCCTACTAAATCCTCATTATGAGGAATAATATTCATAGTAATGTATATTTTTTTACCATTTTCATGAACAAAATCTGTTGCTTCCTTTAATTGTTCAACAGTAAAATTTTTGGATGCTTTTCTTAAACCGAATGATTCTCCAGCTAAATAAACTGCATCCGCCCCATATATAATTGCCATTTTTAATTTTTCAATATCCCCTGCGGGGGCTAATAATTCAACATCTTTCATTTATTTATTCTCCTTTAACTATTAAATAGGAATCCCGAAAACGGATTCCTATTTAATATTTAACCTATTTTTTATAACATATAGCCATTCCATCATCTATTGGTATAATAGTAGTACTAAATTCATCGATATTAGTTATAATTTTTAAAAATTCTTTTAACCTTCTAACTATCGTATTTTTTCTTCTTATATTATTTTTTTCTTTTGCAACAAGACCTCTAAATAAAATATTATCAGAAATCAATATCCCTCCCTGATTTAATCTTTCTATTGATTTTTCAAAAAAACTCATATATTGTCCTTTTGCAGCATCCATAAATATCATATCATATTTATCTGTTATAAAATCAAGTGCATCATTTGCATCAGCATATATAATATCTATATTTTTTTCACAACCAGCTTTTTTAATAAATTCTTTCGCTTTTAAAAAATTTTTTTCATCTATTTCAATTGTTGTTATACTAGAATCAGGATAAGCCCTATTCATTATAATTGAAGAATATCCAATTGCTGTTCCAATTTCTAAAATTCTTTTAGGTTTCTTTAACATTACAAGAAATTCTAAAAATCTTGCTACTTCAACCTCTATTATTGGAACCTTATTTTTTATTGCGAATTCTTCTATTTCAATTAAAACTGGTTCTTTACTTTGTTCTAAACTTCTGATATATTCAGAAACATAATTTGCTACTATTTCCATTATTCTGAAATTGTATCTTCCAACATTTTAACTATATCATTCATTATAGTGGAGATTCTTACCTCTGCCGCCATAAATTCTGATATTTCAGAATTACTCATCAAAATTACATTTAAATCGTTAAGTTGCTTTTCTCTATCACTAACATCTTCACCATTTTGTTTTGCAATTTGATAATCATATAATTTCTTATGAAAATCATCTATAATCTTTTTATTTTCAGCATTTTCATCTATTTTTTTCTTTAAACGCTTAAATTCTTTAACTTCATCACAATTTTTAAAATCATTCGAAAAAGTTAAAATACTATTATAAATATTCATAATCCCTCCTATAGTTCAGTAATTATTGGAATAATCATTGGTCCTCTTTTTATTTCATGATAAATATATGAATTTAAATCTTTTCTAATATTATATCTCATAGTTCCAATATCTGTTATTGAATCTTCTTTACACATTAATAAAGTATTTTCTACAACTTTTCTCATTTCAGAAACTAGATCTAGATTTTCTTTTACATAAATAAATCCTCTTGAAACAATTTCAGGTCCAGATATTATTTCTTTACTAGATTTCTCAAGTACAACCATTACAATGATAATTCCATCTTCAGAAAGATGTTTTCTATCTCTTAAAACAGCACTGCCAACATCTCCAACACCAAGACCATCTACTAATATATTTCCAGATTCAACAGTTCCAGATATAAAACCTTCTTGTTTATAGTTAAATTCAAAAACTGTACCGTTACGTCCTATAAAAATATTCTCTTTTTGCATTCCCATCTCAACCGCTAATTTTGCATGTCTTTTTAAATGTCTTGATTCTCCATGAACAGGTATAAAATACTTAGGTTTTACTAATGTATGAATCAATTTTAATTCTTCCTGACAAGCATGGCCAGATACATGGACTTCTGCTAGTGAAGAATGAATAACTTTAACTCCCATTTCAACAAGACGATTAACAAGTCCAAAAAATATTTTTTCATTTCCAGGTATTGGTGATGCAGAAATAATTACAGTGTCATTTTCTGTTAATACTAGCTTTTTATGTTCTCCATAAGCCATTCTATTTAAAGCACTCATAGGTTCACCTTGACTACCTGTCATTAAAAGTACAATTTTAGATTCATCATATTTATTAATATTATTCAAATCTATTAAAGTACCTTCTTCTATTTCTAATTTATTTAATTCAGTAGCTACTTTAATAACATTAACCATAGAACGACCTGAAATTGCAACTTTTCTATTAAATTTTTCAGCAGCCTTTATGATCTGTTGAACACGATGTAAATTTGACGCAAATGTTGCAACAATAATTCTACCTTGAGCTTTACTAAAAAGTTCAACAAAAGTATCTCCTACTGAACTTTCACTCATTGTATAACCTGGTCTTTCTACATTTGTACTATCAGCACACAAAAGCATTACGCCATCCATTCCCCATTGAGCAATACGGTGCAAATCCATTTTATCACCATCAATAGGTGTATAGTCAATTTTAAAATCTCCAGTGAAAAGAATATTTCCAACTGGTGTCTTTATCCCAAAACTAACACTATCTGGAATACTATGACAAGCTCTTATAAATTCAACAGAAAAATGTTTAGTTTTAATTGTTTCTCCTGCATTTACTAAATGCAAATTTTCTTTGCTCAAATTATGCTCTTGTAATTTGCTTTCAACTAAACCTAATGTTAACTTAGTTCCATAAACTGGTACATTTATTTTTTTTAGTATATATGGAACAGAACCTATATGATCTTCATGACCATGTGTCAAAAAAAGTGCTTTAACCTTGTCTATATTTTTCATTAAATAGGTAATATCTGGAATTACAATATCTATACCTGGCATATCATCATCTGGAAATGTCATACCACAATCTAAAATGATAATTTCATCATCATATTCCAAAATAGACATATTCTTACCTATTTCACCAACTCCACCTAAAGGTATCATCTTTAAAGTTTTCTTTTTATTTTTTTGCACAACAATAATCTCCTATTTTTTTTCAAGATTTAAACAATCTGAGCAACTTCCATAGAATTTTAAATCGTGGTTTGAAACTTTAAATTTATATTTTTCTTCAATAATTTCTTCTAAAGTATCTAGATAGTCTTCTTCTACTTCTAAAATTTTTCCACAATCCTTACAAATTAGGTGGTGGTGTTGATGTTTGTCATCATCTCTTATAATTTCATATCTATATCTTTTATCATCAAAATCCAATTTATGAACTAAATTCATCTTATCAAAAATTACAAGCGTACGATAAACAGTTGCTATACCTAAATCTTTATCGTATTTACTTGCGATTTCATGTAGTTCTTCTGGACTTAAATGATTACCTTTGTTTTCGTTTAAGACATTAAAAACAATTTCTCTTTGTTTTGTAATCTTATAGTTGTTTTCTACTAACAACTTTTTCATCTCTTTAACATCCATAACAATTCTCCTTTTTATTTTATTCTTTTTCTGACTTTAACTCCTCATAAACTTCTATTGCATCAGAAAGTTCTTCATCATCTATTCCTTCTAAATTTATATTTCCATCTTTATCATATATTATTTTTAAAATATATGTGTTTACATCATCTTCTGAATTTAAAACTGCGTATTCACTATCATTCATACCAAAAGTTTCAACTAATTCAAAAATTATCTTTTTTCCATTTTCATCATAAGCTTCAAAACGTTCCACTTCGTCACTCCTATTTTCTATCTAAGTAAGATTGTAGAATATATGTAGCAGCTACTTTGTCAATTACTTGTTTTCTTTTTTTTCTGCTCATATTTCCTTCTATTAAAATTCTTTCAGCACTTACTGTTGTAAGTCTTTCATCTTGCATAATTATCTCTATGTCTAATTTATTTTCCAATAAAAAATTTTTCAAATCATTAACAAAAGTTAAAACTTTTTCGCCTTGTGGACCTATAGAATTATTCATATTTTTAGGAAGACCAATTATAATCTTAATTATATTTTCTTTTGTAATTATTTCTTTTAGTGAGTCTAGATCTTTTTCTAGTGTTTCTCTAAATATTGTACTATGTCCTTGAGCCATGATAAATAAAGGATCACTTATTGCTACACCTATTGTTCTATCACCTACATCTAAAGCCATATATCTATTCATAAATACCTCTTTTTCCTCATGTAAAAGCCCCGGCAAGATTATTGCCGGGAAACTTTTAATCTTTTATATAATTTTCTAGAAACTCTTCAAGAATTTCATCTCTACTTACTTGTCTAATTAAGCCTCTAGCATTATTATAACTAGTTATATAAGTAGGATCTCCTGAAAGAATATATCCTATTATTTGATCTTTAGGATTATATCCCTTATTTTCAAGTGCTGAATAAACAATTTTTATTATTTCTTTAACACTTTTTTTATCCCTTGGTATTTCAATTCTCATTGTTTCATTAAATTCGTTTGACATATAATCCCTCCTATATTTTCTAAAATTGAGCTTTTAAAATTTCTTCTGCCTTTTCTAATGCAAAATCAACTTTACTTAAGTCTTTTCCACCAGCTGATGCTATATCTGGTCTACCTCCACCATTTCCACCAACTAATTTTGCAACTTCTTTAACAATATTTCCAGCATTTATTTTTCTTGCATTTAAGTCTTTACTTACACCAACAGTGAAAGTAAGTTTTTCTTGATAAACATTAGCAAATACTATTACACTTGTACCCAATTTATCCCTTAATTTATCAATTAGATCTCTTAAATCATTTTGATTTTCAAATTCTACTTTCTTAGCAATGAAAGATATTCCATCTATATCTTTCTTTTCAGCTATAAATGAATCTAAACTATTTAAAGCTATTTGTGATTTTAATTCCTTTAATTCTTTTTCTAAAGATTTTATTTCTTCATTTATAGATTCAACCTTAGAAACAAGCTCAGGCTTTTTACATTTTAAAATATTTGATACTTCATCAATTTGATTTTCAGTTTTCTTTAAATATTCATATACACTTCTTCCAGTAATAGCTTCAATTCTTCTAACTCCAGCAGCAACACTTGATTCGGAAGTTATTTTAAACATTTGAATTTCACTAACATTTTTAACATGAGTTCCACCACAAAGTTCAATTGACCAACCACCAAATGATACTACTCTAACAATATCTTTATATTTATCTTCAAAAAGTCCAATTGCTCCCATTTTTGAAGACTCTTCTAAAGTCATTTCTTTAATATCAGTATTTAAATTCAAAGCAATTTTATCATTAACTATTTGTTCTACTTTCTTTAAATCCTCTTGACTTACAGCTTCAAAGTGAGTAATATCAAATCTTAATTTATTTGCATCTACTAAAGAACCAGCTTGATTAATATGATTTCCTAATACTTCAATTAATGCTTGATGTAATAAATGAGTTGCAGAGTGGTTTTTCATAATATCACGTCTATTATTAATGTCAATTTTAAATATTAATTCATCTCCTAAATTAACTGTTCCACTTACTACTTCTACACTATGAAATATACCATTATTTTTATTTTTCTTTGTATCTAATACTTTAATTTCACAATCTGTACCTTCTATAGTTCCAATGTCTCCTACTTGTCCACCACCTTCACCATAAAAAACAGTTCTATCAGATACTAAAAGAGCTTTATCACCTTGTTTTAAAGTTGAAACTTCTTTTTCATCCTTAAATAGTTTTATAACTTTTCCAGTACACTCGTTATAAGTATAGCCTAAAAATTCAGTTGTTTCTAAAGCTTTCAAATAATCAGTATTTTTTTCACTCCATCCAGCAGATGAAACATTTCTTCCTTCTCTAGCTCTTATCTTTTGATCTTGCATGTTTTTATTAAAAGCTTCTTCATCTACTGTCATTTTTTCTTCTTCTAATATTTCTTTTGTTAAATCTAAAGGAAAACCATAAGTATCGTATAATTTAAAGGCTTTATCTCCAGGTAAAACATTTGAATGTATAGATTTTTCTTCTTCAATATATGCATTTAAAATTCCTAAACCTTGTTCAATAGTTTCTTGGAATTTTGATTCTTCAGCATTTAAAATTTTAAATATTCTTTCGCTATCTTCTAACAATTCAGGATATTCCATATTATATGCTTCCATTACAACCTTTGAAACATCTACTAAGAAATTTTCCTTAATGCCTAATAATTTACCATGTCTTGCAGCACGTCTAATAAGTCTTCTTAAAACATATCCTCTTTGCTCATTACTTGGAATTACTCCGTCATAAATTAAGAATGTCATAGCTCTAGCATGATCAGCAATTACTCTTATTGATATGTCTGAAATTTCATTTGATTTATATCTAACTCCAGAAATTTCTTCAATTTTCTTAATAATAGTATCAATTAATCCTATTTCAAATATATTATCTTTTTCTTCTAAAACAAGAGTTATTCTTTCAAGCCCCATACCAGTATCAATATTTGGATGCTCTAATCTATGATAATTTCCATCTTTATCTTTATTGAATTGAGTAAATACTAAATTCCAAATTTCCATAAATCTATCATCTGGATTTGTATATTTTTCTCCTCTATCATACATAATTTCAGAACAAGGACCACAAGGGCCAACTTCTAATTCCCAAAAATTATCTTCTTTTCCTAATCTCTGAATTTTTTCTGCAGGTAATCCAATCTCATTTTTCCAAATATTATAAGCTTCATCATCTTCTTCATAAACTGTAACAGATAATAAATCTTTATTAATTTCCAATCTATCAGTTAAAAACTCCCAAGCCCATGTAATAGCTTCCCTCTTAAAATAATCACCAAAGGAGAAATTACCTAACATTTCAAAGAAAGTTCCATGTCTTTGAGTTTTTCCTACATTATCAATATCAGCGGTTCTAATACATTTTTGACTTGAAGTTGCTCTGTTTTTACTCATTTTTTTTACACCTGTAAAATAGTCTTTTAAAGGAGCCATTCCAGCATTAATAAGTAATAAACTTTTATCATTATTTGGAATTAAAGGATAACTTTTTAAACGTAAATGTCCCTTACTTTCAAAAAAATCTAAATATTCTTCTCTAATTTCATTTAATCCTAATTTTCTCATATTTCCCTCTTAATTTTCATTTTTATCTTTATATAAATATTTTTTTACATACGGTTTAGTATTATCATAAATTATCTTAACTACAGCTGCGACTGGTACAGAGAAAATCATTCCTAATACTCCAAACATTCCTCCGCCAACAATTAATAAAATTAAAACTATAAGAGGATGCATTCCAGTGCTGTCTCCAAGTATCTTTGGTCCTAATATGTTATTTTCTAACCATTGTACAAAACCAAACAATGCTACAACCCATAATGCAGTAAATGGTCCTTTAAATAATGCAAGTAAAACTGCAGGAATAAATCCTAAAAACGGTCCTATGTAAGGTATAATATCTGCTACACATGTAATAACCCCTATTACAAAGGAGAATTCAATTCTAAATACCATTAAGTATATCATAGTAGCAACACCAACAAATATTGCCATTATAATTCTACCTCTTACGAACATAGATAAAGATTCATCAATTTCTTTCCAAACTTTAACAAAAAAATTCTCATACTTATCTGGCACACTTTTACTAATCGCATTCAATATTTTATCTTTTTCAAGCAACAAATAAAACGTTATAACAGGAATTAAAATTAACTGAATTATTATACCAATAAAATTTGATATTCCTGCAACCATTCCTGTTATCCAAGTTCCAGAGGATGCTAGTATAGTATTCGCAATTTTTACAAGTTGACCATTTACACTTGTTATCATTTGATTAATAAAAGGAACATTTGTAAATAAATTTTGTCTAATACTTTCACTATAATCAACAAAATTTCTTACCATATCTGGCAATGAAAATAGTAAATGTTTAAACTGTTTAAATGTACTTGGAAATATTCCTATTGCTAAAATAAAGATTGAAAGTGCTATTATAACATAAATAAGTATTATTGCATACAATCTTTTTATATTCTTTCTCTCTAAAAATTTCATAAAAGGATTTAAAATATATGCTATAATTACCGATGCTAAAAAAGTATATAAAGTAACCTTTAAAATAGTATATGTTCTAAATAATATATACATTATAAATATAGATAGAATACAAAGTGTAATTCTTAAAACCTTATATTTGTTAAATTTTATTTTTTCTCCATTTTCTAGCCTTTTATTAGAAAATTGAATTGAAACATATATTCCAACAACTAATAAAATTGCAATCAATATCTTTATAGTAATATTTAAAAATAAATCAAAATTTGGCATGTTACCTCCATCTAATCAATTATTTCTTTTAAAGCTATAATAAACTCATCTATTTCTTCAAATGAATTATTCTCACTAAAACTAATTCTAATTGCGCTATTTTTTAATTCATCATCTAAACCCATCGATTCTAAAACATGTGAATTCTCAACAGCCCCGCTACTACAAGCTGATCCTCCCGAAATGCAAATTCCTCGAAGATCCATACTCATGATTATCATTTCTTTATCAACTCCAGGAAAAGAAATATTTATATTCCCTGAAGCTCTGTTATCTAGAGAACCGTTGATAACATATTTTGGTATATTTTCTTGTAATTTATTTAAAAAATAATCTCTTAAAGAAAATCTTTTTGAAATATTTATATCTATTGATTTTCTCAAAATATCAATAGCTTTAGAAAACCCAACAATACCTGCTACATTTTCTGTTCCAGCACGTCTAGAACGTTCTTGACTTCCGCCAAATATAAAATTTTCAATATCTATACCTGATTTAATATATAAGGCTCCAATTCCTTTTGGTGCGTGCACTTTATGACCAGATATAGAAAGTAAATCAACATTTAAGTCTTTGACATTGATTCTAATCTCTGATAAAGCTTGAACTGCATCTGTGTGAAATATAATATTAGGATTTTTATCTTTAACAGCTTTACATATTGTTTTTATATCTTGAATAGTTCCGATTTCATTATTTATATACATTATAGATACTAAAACTGTATCTTTTCTTAATGCATTAACTACATCTTTTACATCTATAAAACCTTCCTTATTGGGATTAATAAAAGTAACATCAAATCCTAATTTCTTTAAGAATTTTGATGTTTCTATTACTGCTGAATGTTCAAAAGAACTAACAATAATATGACCAGTATTATAACCTTTAAATAATGTAGGTCCAATCAACGCCCAATTATCTGCTTCTGTTCCTCCTGATGTAAAAAATAATTCATTTTTATCTGCATTTATATATGTTGAAATATTCTCTCTTGATTTTTCAATTGCAACTCTAGATTTTTGTGAAAATTCATAAACTGAAGATGGATTTGAGTAATTTTTTATCATAAACTCATCCATTGCATCGTAAACTTCTTCATATAAACTTGTAGTTGCAGAATTATCAAAATAAATAATATTATCCATATGCACAAAACTCCATTTTTTAAAATAAAATATATCACTATAATTATACTCTAATATGCTATAAAATACAAGAAAATCTAATAAAAAGTCATTTAAATAAAAACTACTTTTAGTAATTTTTAATAAAATTATCTTAATATATTTTACTATAATATTTTATATTTCTTACTATATATTTTTTAAAAGGAAACAATAACACACGTCTTTTATTTTTAACTAATTATTTCCAATTATAAGATTTATTAATTATAAAAAATTTTTTATTAGAAATTAATATAATAAAATATTTAAAAATAAACATTTATTGTGTTATAATAAATATATAAATATATTAATATAATATATAAATTTTATTAGGAGGAAAACCATGAAAAAAATGTATTCAAAATTATGTATGTTAGTTTGTATAAGTATTGGTCTAAGTGCTTGTGGACAAACTGCAAAGAAAGTAGAAAACAGTTCGTCAAAAAACGAATCTACTGAAGTAAACAATTCTAATTTAAAAATGGAAACTGTTAATTTAAATGACCCTAATTTAGAAGAACAGTGGAAAAAAGAACCATACTATGGAAAAAAAATTAAAGTTGGATTTGAAGGCGCCTTATGTACTAGTGGTCTTGGAGTAGCTCAAGTTAAAGGTTTTTTTGCTAAATATGGACTAGATGCTGAAATTATTAATACTCCTAATATGTTTGATGCCATTGGTACTGGAAAATTAGATGCAATAACACATCATATTTCAGCTTCAATGGTCCCAGCATTTAATGGTGTTGATATGGTTTTTGCTAGAGCAGCTCAAACTGGTTGTAGAAGTTTATATGTTCTTAATAATTCGGATATAAAATCAACAAAAGACTTAGTTGGAAAAGAAGTTGCAATATCTGGTGGTGGTATTGGAGGACATGATCATAATATCGCTCTTAGATTCTTATTTAGAGATGGTGTTGACTATAAAAGTGTTAAATTTAAACCTATAGAATCAGCTGCAACTATTCAAGCTATGAAAAACGGAGAAGTTCATGCTGCAATATTATCTGATCAATTTGCAAAAAAATTTGTTGATAGCGGTGAATTAAGATATATAAGATCAATAACTTTTGATGATGATTTTAAAGAAGAACCTTGCTGCACATTAATATTAAATAAAACTTTTGTTGAGCAAAATCCTATTACTGCTGCTAAACTTGTAGAAGCTCATAAAGAAGCTAGTAATTGGATTGAAGATAACAAATATGATGCAGCAAAGTTAATGAAAGCAAATAACTGGGGATCAGGAGATGTAGAATCAGATTATAAATTTTTACAAACATATAACTTTAAAGTAACTGATGAACAAATGGAAAAAACTTTAAATCAAGTAATTAATGACTATAAAGAATTTGGAATAATTACAAAAGATGTAAGTACACAAGATATTCTAAATAAGATATATAAACCTAGAAAAGTAAAATAAAGGAGATAATATTTTGACTAAGAAAAATTGCATTTGCGGAATTTGTCCTGGAGATTGCCAAGTTGAAATTGAATTAATAGATGGACATATTAAAAATATTAAACCTTCTGACGAAAAAAAACCCTCTGCAATTTGCTTAAGAGGATTATATTCAGATGAGATTGTAAATTCTAATGATAGACTAAAAAAGCCTCTTATTAGAGTTGGAAAAAAAGGTGAAGGTAAATTTAGAGAAGCTAGTTGGGACGAAGCTATTAAGTATATAGGAGAAAATTTTAATAGAATTATTAAATCAAATGGTCCTCATGCTCTTATGAGTCATGTTGGTAGAGGCGGATTTGAATATAGTACAGATGATTATGTCCATGTAAAATCTCCTGGAAAAGCACCTGGCGGATTTTTTTCTCCAATAGGATCACTAAATAATAGTAGTGTAGGTTCTCTTTGTTATGTAAGTTATGGTGTTTTTGCTCCAATAACAACAATGGGATTCCCTGCAACATGGTTGGAACCTGATATTGAAAACACAAATCTCCTTGTTATTTGGGGAACAAATCCAAAAACAGATTCTCCCCCATTTAAATATGATAGAATATTAAAAGCAAAAAGAAGAGGCTGTAAAATTATTGTTATAGACCATTATAAATGTGATATTGCAGAAATTGCTGATTTATACATACCAATTAAATCTGGAACTGATGGATATTTTATATTATCATTATTAAATTATATGTTTAATAATAATATGTTAGATAAAGAATTCTTAGAAAAATACACTTATGGTAAAAAAGAATTTTTAGAATATATTAAGGATTTTTCTATTGATTCCTGTAAAAAGATGACAAATATTAACGAAGATAATTTTATCAAATTCGCAAAACTTATTACAAATGAACCTGCTGCATTAATAACTTATACTGGACTTGAATATTCAAATTCTGGGGTTCAAACAATAAGAAGTTTATATACTCTATGGGCTCTGTCTAAAAATTTAGATGTCAAAGGTGGGCTTCTAATTAAGCCAAAAACCAAAAATATGTATGATAGAGTTAAAACTCCAAATATTAAAGATATGCATATAAGAATGATTGGAGAAGAAGAGTTCCCACTTTTTGTAAAACTTCTTTGTCAACCACAATTTATGATGTTTCCTAAAGCAGTTTTGAATAAGGAGCCTTACGAAATAAAAGGACTATTAAATATTGGTGCTGCAATATCAAATAACTATCCCAACTCAGAATTGTTTGAAAAAGCACTATTAAATTTAGACTTCTTTGTAAATGTAGATAGATTTCTAACAAAAGATTCTTTATATGCTGATGTTGTTCTTCCAGCTACAACTTATTATGAAGATGAGAGTTTTGTAATATATCCAGATAGAGTTGAAAAAAGAGAAAGAATAATAGAACCTATTGGAGAATCAAAATCTAATATCTATATCTTACAATTAATTGCTGAAGAATTAGGTTTTGGAGAACAATATCCAAAAAATGATCAAGAACTATTGGAATTTTCATTTTATAACACTCCAGAAATATTAGATGCTCTAAAAAAAGATGGTGTATATTATTTTCCAAAAAATTCAGTTGAATTTCAATATGAAAAATATAAAAAAGGACTATTAACACCTGATGGTATAATAGGATTCCCAACACCAACTGGAAAATTTGAAATATACTCAACGCTTCTAAAATCTTATGGGTATGAGCCACTTCCAAAGTATATAAATGCAGAAGAAGGGCAAATAAATACCCCAAATTTGTTTGAAAAATATCCATTAATACTAAATACTGGTTCAAGAATAAAATCAACATTTAGAACACAACATTTGAATATACAAGGATTATTAAATTTCCAACCAAAACCAGAAGTTTTAATTAATCCTATTGATGCTTTAGATAGAGATATTTCAGATGGCGACTGTATTGAGATTTATAATTCAAGAGGATGTATAGAAATGTACGCAAAAGTTACTGACAAAATTCAAAAAGGAGACTTAGAAGTTAATATAGGAGGAGGATCTCGATATCAAAGTAAAGAATGGAGTAAGGCAAATGTGAATTCATTAACTGATAATAATAATATTGATATTATATCAGGATTTCCTTGCTTTAAAAACTTACTTTGTAATGTACGAAAAAAACAATAGTTTATTAATTTTAAGAATAAAAAAGGCACTGTTTATCAGTGCCTTTTAGTAATTTTATATTAAAATCTAATATTAGTTTTTAAGCAAATTATTTAACTAATTCTAAAATCGCCATTTCAGCTGCGTCCCCTTGTCTAGGTCCTAGCTTTAATATTCTTGTATATCCACCGTTTCTTTCTTTATAAAGTGGAGCAATTTCTTCAAATAGCTTATGAACTGTTTCAGTCTTGTAAATATAAGCTAAGGCTTGTCTTCTTGCATGAAGATCACCCTTTTTACCAAGAGTTATCATCTTTTCAGCTACTCTTCTAGTTTCCTTTGCTCTTGTTAACGTAGTTTCAATCTTACCATTTTCAAAAAGAGATTGAACTTGATTTCTAAGCATTGCATCTCTATGATCTGCTCTACGTCCAAGTTTTCTTAAATTAGCCAAAGTACTACCTCCTCTTTTTATTCTTCATCTAAAAATTTTAAACCTAATTCGTGAATTTTATCTATTACTTCTTCTACAGACTTCTTACCAAAGTTTTTAATCTTCTTTAGTTGTTCTATATCTTGAGAAATAATGTCTTTAACTGTATCAAGATTTGCTCTTTTCAAACAGTTAAAACTTCTAAGGGATAAATCTAATTCTTCAACACTCTTTGATAAAACACTATTAGTGTCTAAATTTTTACCATCTTTTATACTTGAATTATCAAGGTTAATGTCTGGTAGTGATCTAAATAGACTTAAGTAATCTATAAAAATTCCAGCACCTGTTGAAAGAGCTTCTTGTGGAGTTATAGTTCCATTTGTCCAAACTTCAATTTCAAGTTTATCAAAATCTATACTTTGTCCAACTCTAGTATTCCCTACTGTAAAGTTAACTTTCTTTACAGGAGAGAAAGAAGAATCAACTGCTATTGAATTAATATCACAGTATTCTTTATTCAAATCGCTAACTCTATAGCCTTTACCATTTAAGACTAATAAATCCATTCTGATTTCTCCCTCTTCATTAAGAGTTGTTATATAATGATCTTTATTAGCTATTTCAACATTTTGATTTTCAGAAATATCTCCAGCTGTTACAACTTTTGGCCCTTTTACATTTAATTCTAATACTACAGGCTCATCATTAAATTTCTTTAATGCAATTCCTTTTATATTAATTAAAATTTCTGGAACATCAGCTATTGAACCTTTAATAGTTGTAAACTCATGTCCAACACCATCAATTTTAACAGTTGCTATGGCAGATCCAGGAAGAGAACCCAAAAGAACTCTTCTCATAGAATTACCTAATGTAGTACCATATCCTCTATCTAGAGGCATAATAGCAAATTTACCATAGTTTTTTTCAAGATCTATATCTAAAACTTCAATATTTGTATTTAAATCTTCTGTCATAGACTTTATCCTCCTTAGTCTAATTCATATTGAAACTTTTAAATACTTTTAAAAGTTTACAATTACACTCTTCTTCTCTTTGGTGGTCTACAACCATTATGTGGAATTGGAGTAACATCCTTAATTAAACTAACTTCAAGTCCAGTAGCTTGTAATGATCTGATAGCAGCTTCTCTACCTGATCCAGGTCCTTTAACATAAACTTCTACAACTTTTAGTCCATGTTCCATAGCTTTTTTTGCAGCTTCTTCAGCAGCTTGTTGTGCAGCAAATGGAGTAGATTTTCTTGATCCTCTAAAACCTAATTGTCCAGCACTTGCCCAAGAAATTACATTACCGTTTAAATCACTTAGAGTTACCATAGTGTTATTAAATGAAGAAACGATATGAGCTTGTCCTTTTTCAATGTTTTTACGCTCTCTTCTCTTAACACGAGCTTTTTGTTTCTTAATTGCCAATTAAATCCCCTCCTTATTTACCATTTTTTGTTCCAGAAACTTTCTTTGGACCTTTTCTAGTTCTGGCATTATTTTTAGTATTTTGTCCTCTTACAGGTAAACCTCTTCTATGTCTGATTCCTCTGTAACAGTTTATTTCTCTTAATCTTTTAATATTCATAGCGATTTCTCTACGTAAATCACCTTCAACAAGATATTTATCTATTTCAGCTCTTATTAAAGCAACTTCAGCTTCAGTTAAATCTTTAACTCTTGTATCTGGGTTGATTCCAGCATTTCTAAGAATATCGTTTGAAGTCTTTCTACCTATACCATAGATATAAGTCAAACCTATTTCTACCCTTTTTTCTCTTGGTAAGTCGACACCTACAATTCTTGCCACTGTTACCTACACCTCCATCTTTATTAACCTTGTTTTTGTTTGTGCTTTGGATTTTCACAAATCACCATTACTCTACCTTTTCTTCTGATGATTTTACATTTTTCGCACATTTTTTTTACTGATGGTCTTACTTTCATTTAAGTCCCTCCTATGCTACTTGTTTCGCCAAGTTATTCTTCCCTTTGTTAAATCATAAGGTGAAAGTTCAACTAATACCTTATCACCTGGAAGAATTCTTATATAATTCATTCTTAATTTTCCTGATATATGAGCTGTTATTTCATGACCATTTGCAAGTTTAACCTTGAATATAGTATTCGGCATAGCTTCAATAACAGTTCCTTCAACTTCTATAACATCCTTTTTGGACATTTAAAGAACCTCCTATTTTTCTACATTATCTTGTATATATGATTTTAATAATTTTCTCAAATTAGAATCATTAAATGATAATGGATTCAAACTAAAATCTTTAAGCACGTCATTATAAATTTGCAAATGCTTTGACTTTTTAAGTTTAGGTTTAGAAAGAGGTCTGTTACTACCATTAGCAATTTTTACTAATGATGAACTAATTACCTCAACTATGATCATTACTTCGCCCTTGTCCCGGCCCTTAAGTGATTTTACAACCTGACCTACTTTAAAATCAAAATTTAGATCCATAGTATACTCTCCAAAATGATTGACATTTTAAGAAAGAGACTCCTTAATTTGTGAAAAGACATCCTCAATAGGTAAAGTACCATCAACAGTTAAAATCAATCCTAAATTTTTGTAAAAATCAATTAGTGGAAAAGTTTGGTTTTCATATACTTCTATACGATCTAAAACTGTTTTTTCATTATCATCTGCTCTTTGAATAACTTCACCAGAACATTTATCACAAACACTATCTTTTGATGTTGGTTTGTTGTCTACATGATAAGTTTCTCCACAATTCTTACATACTCTTCTTCCAGAAAGTCTTTTTACTAATATATTTTTATCAACATCAATATTAATAACTCTATCTAGTTTAAGACCTCTTTCTTCTAAGCCTTTTTGTAAGGCTTCTGCTTGATTAATTGTTCTTGGAAAACCATCTAATAAGAATCCATTTTTACAGTCATCATTTGAAAGTCTATCCCATACTAAATCAATAGTAAGTTCATCAGGAACTAATTGTCCATTGTCTAAATAAGACTTTACTTTTTTTCCAAGTTCTGTTTCATTTTTAATATTATGTCTAAAAATATCTCCTGTTGAAATATGAGTGATTCCATATTCAGCAACGATACTTGACGCTTGAGTTCCCTTTCCGGCTCCCGGGGGCCCTAACAAAATTAGTCTCATATTATATCTCCTATAAACTATTTATTCAAAAAACCTTTATAGTGTCTCATCAACATCATAGATTCTATTTGCTTCATTGTTTCAATTACTACACCAACTATAATTATAACTGATGTTCCACCAAAGTTAATTTTCATTCCACTTATACGTGAAATAACAATTGGCGCTGAAGCAATTAAAGCTAGAATAATAGAACCTGAGAAAGTAATTCTATTTGATATTTTTTGTAAATATTCTCCGGTTGGTTTTCCAGGTCTAATTCCAGGAATAAATCCACCGTATTGTTGTAAATTTTTTGCGTATTCAACAGTGTTAAATTGAATTGATGAATAAAAGAATCCAAACAATATTATCAATATAAAATTCAATATTGAATATACATACACACCAACTGAACCTTCAACTGTTAAGTATGAACTAATCCAATTTGGAGTTCCACCAGAAAATAATAATGAAAGAGTTTGTGGCATTGCTAATAAAGATGATGCAAAGATTACTGGCATTACACCGCTCATATTAACTTTTATAGGAATATGAGTAGCTTGTCCGCCATACATTTTCCTTCCAACAACTTTTTTTGCATATTGAACTGTTATTTTTCTTTCACCTTCATTTATAAGTACAACAATTACAACTATTGCAATAGCCGCTAGTACTACACCTATTATAGTAAGAATTCCAACTGTTCCAGTTATTATTCCGTAAATAAATGTTCCGATTTGTGTTGGTAAATTTGAAACAATACCAAGGAAGATAATAATTGAAATACCATTACCTACTCCTTTTTCTGTAATTATTTCACCTAACCAAACTAAGAACATTGAGCCAGCTAATAAAGATGTAATAATCAATGCTGATTGAATATATCCTTTAGCAACAATAGCTTTAGCAAATAATCCATTTGCAATTGCCATAGCTTCAAAAATCCCAAGTATAACTGCACCTATTTTAGTATATTTTGCAACTTTTTTCTTACCCATCTCACCATCTCTTGCGATTTCTCCAAGTCTTGGGAATGCAATAGTAAGAAGTTGTACAACTATTGATGCTGTAATGTAAGGATAAATACTTAGAGCAAAAACACTCATTTGTTTTAAACTACCTCCGGCAAGTAAATCTAATAGATTTACTAAACCGCCAGTGTTTGAACTCATAAGTTGATTAACAACCTTTTTGTCTATAAATGGAATTGGAATTGTATTACCAAGTCTATAAACAACAATCATCAATATTGTAAAAATCATTTTACTTCTGATTTCTTTTATTCTCCACGCATTTGATAGAGTCTTGAACATACTAGATCACCTCTACCTTTCCTCCAGTGCTTTCTATTTTTTCGATAGCACTCTTAGTAAATTTACTGCAAGATACAGTTAATTTCTTAGTTAATTCTCCATTACCTAAAATCTTAACACCATCTTTCGCTTTAGCTCTTTTAGCTAAATTAACTTCAAATATTAATTCTTCAGTAACTTCTGTACCATCTTCAAAAATATTTAATTGTTCTACATTTACTTCTGCATATTGTTTAGCAAAAATATTAGTAAAACCTCTTTTTGGAAGTCTTCTAAATAGTGGCATTTGTCCACCTTCAAATCCAGGTCTTACTCCACCGCCTGATCTTGAATTTTGACCGTCACGTCCCTTACCGCCGTATTTACCTAGTCCAGAACCGTAACCTCTACCAAGTCTTTTTCTTGCTTTTGAGCCTCCACCTTCAGCAGGTCTTAAATCATGTAACTTCACGCTTTATACCTCCTTAAATTTCTTCAACTTCAAGCATAAAACTTATTTGATTGATCATACCTCTAATTGATGGAGTATCTTCCTTAACAACTGTTTGACCAACTTTTTTTAAACCTAAAGCTTCAACATTTTTAATATGTTTTTGTATTCTACCAATTTTACTCTTTTTAAGTGTTATTTTGAGCTTTGCCATTTTAAAAGCCCCCCTTAACCTAATATTTCTTCTACGGATTTTCCTCTTAATCTAGCTATATCTTCAGCTCTCTTAAGATTCTTTAACCCTTCCATAGTTGCATTAACTATATTTCTAGCATTAGTAGTTCCTAAAGATTTACTTCTAACATCTTTAATTCCTGCAAGTTCGCAAACCGCACGAACAGGACCACCAGCGATAACTCCAGTACCAGCTCCAGCAGGTTTTAATAAAACTCTACCAGCTCCAAAAACTCCAACAATTTCATGAGGAATTGTTGTGTTTACAAGAGGTACTCTAATAACATGTTTCTTAGCATCTTGTACACCTTTTCTAATAGCTTCAGGAACTTCAAGTGCTTTTCCAACACCAACACCAACGTGTCCATTTCCATCTCCTACTACTACAAGAGCGCTAAATCTAAAGTTTCTACCACCTTTTACTACTTTAGTAACACGGTTGATGGCAACTACTCTTTCTTCTAATTCTAATCCTTCTACTTCTTTAATTAAAAGTTCCATTAATTACCCTCCTGATACTAAAATTTAAGTCCAGCTTCTCTGGCACCTTCAGCTAATTCTTTAACTTTTCCGTGATATAAATAACCACTTCTATCAAAAACAACTTCTGTAATGCCTTTTTCAACTGCTTTTTTACCAATTGCTAGACCAACAGCTTTAGCAGCTTCTTTGTTAGATTTTGATTCTAATGAAGCAAATTCTTTATCTAGTGTTGAAGCTGAAACTAAAGTTACACCCTTAGTATCGTCTATAATTTGAGCATATATATTAGTATTACTTCTATATAAATTTAATCTTGGTTTTTCAGGAGTTCCAGAAACTTTTTTTCTTACTCTAGCATGTCTTGCTTTTCTATTTTCATTTTTGTTAATTTGCTTTAACATTAAATTTCACTCCTTCCTATTTACCAGTCTTACCAACTTTACGTCTGATGTATTCTCCTTCATATCTTACACCCTTACCTTTATATGGTTCAGGTCTTCTATGAGCACGAATATTAGCTGCAAAGTTTCCAAGTTTTTGTTTATCTATACCATTAATCACTATCTTAGTTGGTTCAGGAACTTCTACAGTAATTCCTTCTGGATCTAAAACTTCAATCGGATGAGAATATCCTAAGTTTAAAGTTAATTTATTTCCAGCTTTTGCTGCTCTATATCCAGTTCCTTCTATAATCAAAGTTTTAGTAAATCCCTTTGAAACACCTTCAATCATGTTAGCAAGAAGAGTTCTTGTTAAACCATGAAGTGATTTATGTCTTTTTATTTCAGAAGGACGTTCTATACTAATTGTATCTCCTTCTATTTTAATGTTCATTTCACTGCTTAATTTTTGAGCTAATTTTCCCTTAGGTCCTTTTACTTCAACGAAGTTTTCTTCACCTAAAATTACCTCAACTCCAGCAGGAACAACAATTGGTTTTAATCCAATTCTTGACATTGGTTTACCTCCTTAGTTTTAATCCTCAAACATGTTACCAAACGTAACAAAGAACCTCTCCACCAATACCTTCTTTTCTAGCAACTTTATCAGTTACAACTCCTTTTGATGTTGAGATAATTGCGATTCCAAGTCCTCCTAAAACTTTAGGAATTTCATGGCTTCTAGCGTAAACTCTTAAACCAGGTTTTGAAATTCTCTTAAGTCCTGAAATAACTTTTTCGTTGTTTTTTCCATATTTTAAGTCAACTGTGATGATTCCTTGTTTGTCATCTTCAATTACATTATATCCTTCAATAAAACCTTCATCTAATAAAATCTGAACAAGATTTTTTTTCATTTTTGATGCAGGTATTTCAACAGATGAATGTCTTGCGTTATTACCATTTCTAATTCTTGTAAGCATATCTGCTATAGGATCAGTCATCATATAAGCTTCCTCCTTTATTTAATATTACCAACTAGCCTTTTTAACGCCAGGAATTTCTCCCTTGTAAGCTAATTCACGGAACACAATACGGCTGATTCCATATTTTCCAATGTATCCATGAGGACGTCCAGTTATTTTACAACGATTGTGTAAACGAGTTGGTGAAGCATTTCTTGGTAATTTGCTTAAACCAACATAGTCCCCTTTGGCTTTTAATTCTGCACGTTTTGCAGCATATTTTTCAACTAACTTTTGACGTTTTAATTCACGTTGTACCATTGATTTTTTAGCCATTAAATTTCTCCCCCTACTACTTTTTAAAAGGCATTCCTAATAGCTCTAATAATGCTTTAGACTCTTCATCAGTCTTAGCTGTAGTAACTATTATAATATCCATTCCTCTTATTTGATCAATCATATCATATACGATTTCTGGGAATATTAATTGTTCTTTTATACCTAATGCGTAATTTCCTCTTCCATCAAAGCTTGACGCGCTAACACCTCTAAAGTCTCTTACACGTGGAAGAGCTATGTTAACTAATCTATCTAGGAAATCATACATCTTTTCTCCTCTAAGAGTAACTTTAGTACCAATTTTCATACCTTCTCTTAATTTGAAATTAGCGATTGATTTCTTAGCAGTAGTTATTACAGGCTTTTGTCCTGAGATTATTTCTAAGTCTCTTAAAGCGCTTTCTAAAACTTTTGGATTATCTTTAGCTGAACCTAAACCAATATTGATAACAATCTTATTAAGTTTAGGAACCTCCATAATATTTTTATATTTAAAACGTTCCATTAAAGCAGAAACTATTTCTTCTTTATATTTAACTTGCATTCTGGAAGTCACTTAAGATTCCTCCTTTCAACTATTTATCTATTTTTGAACCACTTTTTTTACTGATTCTAACTTTTTTGTCTCCTTCAAGAGCATAACCAATTCTAGAAGGTTTATTTACTTTAGTATCAAAGTACATTACATTTGAAACATCAATACTTCCCTCAATTTTAATTAAACCAGCTTCATCTTTAGGACTTTTAGCTTTCTTGTGTTTAGTTTGAATGTTTACTCCTTCTACTATTACTCTATTTTCTTTTACTAAAGTTTTTAAAACTTTACCAGTTTTGCCTTTATCTTTTCCTGCAATTACAATAACAGTATCTCCAGATTTTATTTTCATTCTAACACCTCCTATTATAATACTTCAGGTGCAAGAGATATAATTTTCATAAAGTTACCAGCTCTTAGCTCTCTTGTAACTGAACCGAAAATTCTTGTACCAACTGGGTTTTTATCATCTTTTATAATTACTGCTGCATTATCATCAAATCTAATGTAGCTTCCATCATTTCTTTTTATGCTGTTTGTTGTTCTAACAATTACCGCTTTTACAACGTCACTTTTCTTAACAACTCCACCTGGTGTAGCACTTTTAACAGTACAAACTACTATATCGCCAACTTTTGCATATTTTTTATTAGTACCACCAAGTACTCTGATAACAAGAAGTTCTTTAGCGCCAGAGTTGTCAGCAACTTTTAAACGACTTTCTGTTTGAATCATACGATACTCCTTTCCAGATGAAAATTATTTTACTCTTTCAAGTATCTCAACAAGTCTCCATCTCTTTTCTCTTGAAAGAGGTCTTGTTTCCATAATTTTAACTCTATCACCAATTAAACATTCATTATTTTCATCATGTGCTTTAAATTTTGTAGTCTTTTTCATTTGTTTTTTATAAAGTGGGTGAGATACAAGAGTTGCAACTTCAACAACAATTGTCTTATCCATTTTATTAGAAACTACATTTCCTATTATGACTTTTCTACTATTTCTTTCCATATAGTATTAAGCCTCCTTTCCAGCATTAAGCTCACGTTCTCTGATAATAGTCTTAACACGAGCTATATCTTTTCTAATGCCACCAATTCTCATAGGATTCTCTAATTGTCCAGTGGCTAATTGAAAACGTAAATTAAATAATTCTACTTTTAAATCTTTTAATTTTGCTTGTAAATCACTATCATTCATTTGGCGAATTTCCTTAATTTTCATTAGCTTCACCTTCCTTCATCTCACGAGTTATAAATTTAGTCTTTACAGGTAACTTATGAGCAGCAAGTCTCATAGCTTCTCTAGCTACATCAACAGGAACACCACTCATTTCGAATAATACTCTACCCGGTTTAACAACTGCTACCCAGTATTCTGGAGCCCCTTTACCAGAACCCATTCTTACTTCAGCAGGTTTTTTTGTAACAGGCTTATCAGGGAATACTTTAATCCAGATCTTACCGCCTCTTTTTATATATCTTGTCATCGCACGTCTTGCAGATTCAATTTGGTTTGCAGTCATCCAGCAAGGTTCTAACGCTTGAATTGCATAATCTCCATAAGAAATTGTATTTCCCCTTAGAGCTTTACCAGTCATTCTGCCTCTATGAACTCTACGATATTTTACTCTCTTAGGCATTAACATAGACTCTTTCCTCCTTCCGGCAACTAAGCTTCTTTCTTAGCACCAGTTTTATTAAATCTTTTCTTATTGTCTTTCTTGTTTCTTCTGTCTTTTTTTGCAGGTTTTTCTTCAACAACTGCAGCTTTCATTCCTGGAAGAACTTCACCTTTATATAACCAAACTTTTACGCCTAATTTTCCATAAGTTGTATCTGCTTCAGCAAATCCATATTCAATGTCAGCTCTTAAAGTTTGTAGAGGAATAGTTCCTTCGGAATATCCTTCAGTTCTAGCCATATCTGCTCCGCCAAGTCTTCCAGAAACAGCAGTTTTAATACCTTTTGCTCCTGATTTTAATGATCTTTGCATAGCTTGTTTCATAGCACGTCTAAAAGATACACGTCTTTCTAATTGTCCAGCAATGTTTTCAGCAACTAATTGAGCACTTAAATCAGGTCTCTTAACTTCTTCAACATTAACAATTACTTTTTTACCAGTTAATTTTTCAATTTTAACTCTTAATTCTTCAACACCAGCACCTGATTTTCCAATTACCATTCCAGGTTTAGCAGTAAATACAGTTACCTTTACTCTATTTGCTGATCTTTCTATTTCAACTTTTGGTACTCCTGAAAGAGCTACCTCTTTTTTAACAAGTTTACGAATATTGTGGTCTTCTACTAATAAATCACCAAATTCTTTTTTATCGGCAAACCATCTTGAGTCCCAATCTTTTATTATTCCAACTCTTAACCCATGAGGATTAACTTTTTGACCCATTTTTTATCCTCCTTATACTATCTTTCTGCTACCGTTACACCAATATGACTTGATCTTTTTAATATTGGGTAAGCTGAACCTTTAGCCTTTGGTCTCCATCTTTTCATAACTGGAGCATCATTTGCATAAGCTTCTAATACATAAAGGTCTTTTCTATCTAAATTATGATTATTTTCCGCATTAGCAACAGCTGATTTTAATACCTTTTCTAATAATCTAGCACCCGCTTTAGGAGTGAATCTTAGAATAGATAAAGCTTCATCTACATGCTTTCCTCTTATTTCTCTACAAATAAAGTTTACTTTAAGAGGTGAAATTCTTTGATATTTTGCAATTGCTTTAGCTTGCATGTTATATCCTCCTTATCTATTATCTTACTTTACTATTTTTTTCGTTTTTGCCAACATGACCCTTGTAAGTTCTTGTTAAAACGAACTCTCCAAGTTTATGTCCTACCATGTCATCAGTAATATATATTGGTAAGTGCTTTCTTCCGTCATGAACAGCTATAGTATGTCCAACAAATTGTGGAAAAATTGTACTTCTTCTTGACCAAGTTTTTACAACTTTTTTTTCATCTGCACTATTTAATGCATCTATTTTCTTTAAAAGATGATCATCACAAAATGGTCCTTTTTTAAGAGATCTACCCATTTGTTTTCCTCCTTAATTAGTTTTTAGTTCTTCTTCTTACTATGAACTTATTAGACTTTTTATTTTTCTTTCTAGTCTTAAGTCCTAAAGCTGGTTTTCCCCAAGGAGTTGAAGGTGCTGGACGTCCTACAGGAGTTCTACCTTCCCCACCACCATGAGGGTGATCTACTGGGTTCATTGCAGATCCTCTAACATGAGGTCTCTTACCCATATGTCTTGATCTTCCGGCTTTACCAATAGTTATAAGTTCGTGACTTAAATTACCAACTTGACCAACTGTAGCTCTACATTCTAAGTGAACTAATCTAAATTCACCTGAAGGTAATCTTAATTGTGCAAATCTTCCTTCTTTACCCATTAATTGAGCTTCGGATCCTGCACTTCTTACAAGTTGTCCACCTTTACCTGGTTTTAACTCAACATTATGAACATTTGTACCAACTGGAATATCTTTTAATTTTAATGCGTTACCGATTACGATATCAGCATTTTCCCCTGATTCAATTTTATCTCCAACCTTTAATCCTTCTGGAGCTAAGATATATCTCTTTTCTCCATCTAAATAATGGATTAATGCTATATTAGCAGTTCTGTTTGGATCGTATTCTATTGAAGCAACTTTTCCTGGTACTCCATCTTTATTTCTTTTAAAATCTATTATTCTATATTTTCTTTTAGCACCGCCGCCTCTATGTCTAACGGTAACTCTACCTAATGAATTTCTTCCACCTGATTTTGATAAAGAAACTAATAATGACTTTTCTGGTTTAGTCTTAGTTATTTCATCAAAAGTTAAAACGCTCATTCCACGTACACCAGCAGAAGTTGGTTTATACTTTCTAATAGCCATTAATATTACCTCCTATATTAAATACTTTCAAAAAATTCAATTTCTTTAGAATCTTCTGTAAGAGTAACAATGGCTTTTTTCCAATCAGGTCTTTTGCCAACATTAGCTCCCATTCTTTTTTTCTTACCAGTAATATTCATTGTATTTACTTGTTTAACTTTTACACCAAAAATTGTTTCTACGGCTTTTTTGATTTCTGATTTATTAGCTCTAGTGTCAACTTTGAAAGTGTATCTTTTTGATTCCATATTTTCCATTGAACGTTCAGTTACAACTGGTTTAATAATAATATCATATGCTGTCATTATGCATACACCTCCTCAATTTTTGAAAGGGCATTTTTTACAATTACAAGATTATCAAATCTCAATAAATCGTAAACATTCATATAATCTACAACAACAGTTTCAACTTTTGGAAGGTTAGCGAATGATTTAACAATCTTTTCATTTCCTTCTGGTAAAACTATTATAGTTTTTGTTTCTAAATTTAAATTTTTCAAAATTTCTTTTGCTTTCTTTGTGCTGAATGCATCAATTGTTAAAGCATCTAAAATTCTTAATTCTCCTTCAAGAACTTTTGAAGTAAGAACTGATCTCATAGCAAGTCTTCTTACTTTTTTAGGAACTGAGTATCTGTAGCTTCTTGGCTTTGGTGCGAATACAACTCCGCCACCTTTCCATTGAGGAGCTCTTATACTACCTTGTCTAGCACGACCAGTACCTTTTTGTCTCCAAGGCTTTCTTCCGCCTCCACGTACTTCTGCACGAGTCTTAGCAGATTGAGTGCCTTGTCTTCTATTAGCTAAATGGTTCTTTACTACTTCATAAACAACATGTTCATTTACTTCAACACCAAAAATAGCTTCGTTTAATTCTATATCACCAACAACTTCTCCAAGTTGGTTATAAACATTAACCTTAGGCATTATTTATCCTCCTTAAACTATCTTTTAACCGCTTCTCTAACTGTTACTAAACCACCTTTAGGTCCTGGAATAGCACCTTTAACAAGAATTAGGTTCTTTTCAACGTCAACTTTTACAACAACAAGATTTTGAACAGTACTTTTTGCATTTCCCATTTTTCCACTTGCTTTTCTACCTTTAAGTACTCTACCTGGGAATGTACCAGCACTTCTAGCACCAGCTACTCTGTGAGATTTTGAACCGTGTCCTTCAGGACCTCTTCCGTAATTCCATCTCTTAATAGCACCTTGAGTACCTTTACCTTTTGAAGTTCCGATAACATCAACTTTATCTCCCTCAGCAAATAAGTCAACTTTTATTTCTTGTCCAGGTTCAAAAGTTTCGCCTTCGTTTAATCTGAATTCTCTTACAAATCTCTTATATCCAACACTTACTTTATCGAAATGTCCTTTAAGAGGTTTTGTAACCTTCTTTTCTTTCTTGTCTACATATCCACATTGGATTGCATTATAACCATCATTTTCAACAGTTTTAACTTGAGTGACGAACATAGGGCCCGCTTCAACTACTGTTACTGGAATAACTGAACCATCTTCAGCAAAAATTTGAGTCATTCCAATTTTCTTACCTAAAATACTCTTCATTGAGTACACCTCCTATTACTTACAGCGGATTGATTTTACAATCATTCTAAGATTTATAACTTAATTTCGATATCTACACCACTTGGAAGATTTAATTTCTTTAAACTTTCCAAAGTTTTTTGGTTAGGATTTAGGATATCAATAAGTCTTTTATGTGTTCTTTGTTCGAATTGTTCTCTACTATCTTTGTATTTGTGAACAGCTCTTAAGATTGTAATGATTTCCTTTTCTGTTGGTAGTGGAATAGGTCCTGATACTTCTGCACCAGTTCTTTTTGCAGATTCCACTATTTGTTGTGCTGAGCTATCGATTAATTCATGATCGTAAGCTCTTAATCTAATTCTGATTTTTTGTTTGTTTGCCAATTTTTTTACCTCCTTGTTTCGCATGTTTTGGCATCATGCAACTAGGTCTTCCGTATCAACTCATCCGTGTGTTCCATTTTCACTTCCAAAAAATACGGCGACCAGTCGCCGAAATCTAGTTCGACATACTCAGAAATAATTACCTCAAAGACCGTAAAATAGCCATTAATTTGAGCAACCTATTTCGTCAACGCCTATTATGTGCATATGAGCACCCATATATTATACTACATCAAATCCAATAATGCAATACTATTTTTAGATTTTTTTTAATTTTTTTATAATATGAATTTACAAAAAATTAGGTAGTGTATTTTATTAATCATACACTACCTATCTTATTTTTTATTCCGTAATTTTTAGAACTTCTTCTACTTCCTCTTTATCAAAAACATCAACATTTTTTATATTATCAAAACGTCTTGTAATCTTAGTAGAAGTAGTAAAAATATCTTTAACATCCTTACTTACTTTATTTATATCTTTTTCTAAAGTTTCCCATCTCTTAGCATATCTCTCAAACTCTTCAGAAAGAGAATTTAATTCTTTTTGTATTTCTAAAGCATATTGAGATTGTTTTAAATTTTGTGAAACCGCTTGAATAGTTGTAAGTATAGCCATCATAGTTGTTGGAGAAGTTATCCACACACGTTTAGAATATGCATATTCTACTATTTTTGGCATATAAGCATTCAAGTAAGCGAATATAGCTTCAGCAGGTAAAAATAAAATAGCTTGATCTGTTGTTTCATTTTTTATTATATACTTAGTAGAAATATCATCAATATGTTTCTTTAAGTTTTGTTCAAAGCTCTTTTCATTTTCTTGCTTATTATCAGCTACATCTTCAAAAATTCTTCTATAATTTTCCAACGGAAATTTACTATCTATACATATTGTTCCTACAGGTTCTGGAGCAAATAATACCGCATCAGCCATTGTGCCATTAGAAAGCTTATATTGTTTTTGATAAATTTCTGTATTATTTCCAAATGCAGAAGATAAAACTTGATATAGTTGTACTTCCCCAAAAATACCTCTTGTTTTTTTATCTGTCAAAACATTATTCAAATTTTGAACATTATTAGATAAAAATTCCATTTTCTTCTGAGCTTCATCAAGTCTTCCTAAACTTTGCATAACATTACTGAAAGTCTTTTTGGTATCTTCAAAACTTTTTTCAAGTTTGACTTCAACACTTTCATTAATTTTATCAAGTCTTCCCTCAACAACAACAGTAAGATTTAAAAAATCTTTTTTTAACTCTGATTTTAATTTGTCATTAAAATTGAAAATAGAATCAATATTTTCTTTTCCCGCTTTTATGATATTATCATTAGTGGAATTTTTAAAATCAAGTAGTTGACTAGAAATTCTTTCATTATTTCCATTTAATTTTTCACTTAATTTATTAAATTCATCAGAAAAACTAAGTTTTAATTTTAGAACATCTTCATCAGTTATAACATCATTATTAGATTTATTTAAAAGTTTCAAAACTAATACAATTAAAATTATAACTAAAAGAAGTAAAATTCCAATTAATATATAATTCATAATTCACCTATTTTAAAATACCAAATTCATATCCATTAGATTTAAAGTAGTCAATTATACTAGGTAAAGTTTCTACTGTTAAATTTTTTCCTTGAGAGTCATGCATTAAAACAACAGCTACATTTTGTTGTTTCCAATAACTTAAAGAAGTCTTAACATATTTTAACATTTCATCTTTATTTGTAGGTCTAACCTTTTGAGGCTCTGCATCCCCAGATAAACTGTTCCAATCAATCCATTCAAGACCTAAACTTTTTAAAACTTCATCACCATTCCCTGCAGTATCAAGACCTTTCCAAGACATATGTCCACCTGGATATCTCCAAACACCAGTATTAAAGTTTTCTCCTATTAGTTCTTTTAATCTACTTATTGTTTTCTCAGCTTCTTGTTTTATAACAGAAACATTAGGAACTCTGTTTGGATATAATTTGTTATAATCATGAGAAAAACTATGAATAGCAATACCATGACCTTCTTTTAATTCTCTTTCTAAATAAGGTTTAGCTTGATCATTTAATGTTTTTCCAACTATAAAGAAAGTTGCTGGAACTTGTTTTTCTTTTAAAATATCCAAAACTTTATCTGTAATTCCTGGAGTAACTCCATCATCAAAAGTTAAAAATACAATTTTCTTTCCTGAATATTCTTTTTTACTCATTATATAATCTCTTATTTCAGCAGTATCATAAGCATATGAATCAGCTGATTTTATATGACTTCCTGATTCTGAAAGATCTAAACCATTAGAAGTTTTCTTTTCAGTATTTTCTTTCGAATTCTCAGTTTGTTTTTCACTTGTATTAGTTTCAGTATTTTCTTTTGAATTCCCAGTTTTAGCTTCCTTGTTTTGTGTTTGTGTCTTATTTTGGTAAATAACACCTAAGGCATATTTTCCACCTAAAAATACAAAAAGTGCTAAGAATACCGCTGTTATTATAACAAAATTTTCTCTTCGTCTTCTTTTCTTTCTTCTATTTTTCATTACTTTAATTTTTTCTTCATTATTCATTATTAAAACGACCTCCTTGTTTATATTCGTAATATTCTTCACCCATTAGAATAAATCTAAATTGTTTTTTCATATAATTAAAGCTTAACGCTTTGCTTATTATACCATATTTATAAATAGATTGTAAACTGAAATATAAGTTATATCAACATTTTTTTATTTTTGTTAAAAACTATTTTAATAAAACAATTTATGATATAATAAATATAACATTATATCTTGTAAAAAAGGTGTACATATATTGAGAATTTATCCATACTATTTTATAGTTTATTATAAATTATGGATAAAAAAATTTTAAAACTAAAAATACAATTAAGGAGTTTTTATGAAAGACATTTATTCAAATCCACTAACAAGTAGATATTCAAGCAAAGAAATGAGTTATATTTTTTCTGACGAATTTAAGTTTAAAACTTGGAGAAAACTATGGATAACTCTAGCAAAAGGCGAACAAAGCTTAGGCTTAAATATAACAGATGAACAAATTCAAGAACTTGAATCTTTTAAAGATAACATCAATTTTGATGTTGCTTTAGAAAGAGAAAAAATTGTAAAACATGATGTAATGAGTCACGTTTACGCTTATGGTGTTCAATGTCCAAACGCAAAAGGCATTATTCATTTAGGTGCTACTAGTTGTTTTGTAGGAGATAATACTGAACTTATAGTTATTAAAGAAGCACTTTTAGTAATCAAGAAAAAGATTATAAATGTCTTGAATTTACTAAAATCTAATGCTCTAAAATATAAGAATATTCCTACTCTTGCATATACTCATTTTCAAGCAGCACAACCTACAACTGTAGGAAAAAGATTAACTCTATATATGCAAGACTTGCTAATAGATCTTGAAGAATTAGATTTCATATTAAACAACTTAAAGCTTCGTGGAGCAAAAGGCACAACTGGAAGTCAAGCTTCATTTATGGAACTTTTTGATAATGATGAAGAAAAAGTTAAAAAGCTTGATAATTATATTGCTCAAGAAATGAACTTTAAGGGAGTTTTTACTGTTACAAGTCAAACATATACGAGAAAAATTGACAGTAAAGTTTTATTTTTATTATCAAATATAGCACAATCCGCTCATAAATTCTCTAATGATTTAAGACTTTTACAACATCTTAAAGAAATTGAAGAACCTTTCGGCAAAAGTCAAATAGGATCCTCAGCAATGCCTTATAAGAGAAATCCTATGAAATCAGAAAGAATCGGAGCCTTATCAAATTTTGTTATTTCAAATGTTATGAATCCTTCAATAACTTTTGCTACTCAATGGTTTGAGAGAACTTTAGATGATAGTGCAAATAAAAGACTTTCAATTTCTCAAGGATTTTTAGCAGTAGATGGTATATTAGAGCTTTATGCAAATGTTGTTGATGGAATGGTAGTATATGAAAAAGTAATAGAAAAACATTTAATGGCAGAATTACCATTTATGGCAAGTGAAAATATAATGATGAATCAAGTAAAAAAAGGTGGAGATAGACAAGAACTTCACGAAAGAATTAGAGAGCTTTCTCAAATTGCAGGAAAAAATGTAAAAGAAAAAGGGCTTGAAAATAACTTGTTAGAATTAATAGAAAATGATGAATTTTTTGATATAAGCAAAGAGGAACTTAATGAAGTTCTAGACCCTATGAAATATATAGGAAGATGTCCTTCTCAAGTTGATGAATTTATAGAAAAAGAAGTTAATCCTATTTTAGAAGAAAACAAAAATATGATTGAAGATATAAAAGAAATAGAGGTTTAAAAAAACGCTCCGATTGGAGCGTTTTTTTGCTTTATCTCTTAAAATTTACTTGCATCAACAGAATTTAGGTATTCTTCTATTGGTTCAACAGCTTTTTTAATTGTTCCATTAATAAATGGATTTTCTAATTTTGCTACATCAAGAAGTTGTAAGAATGGCTTTGTACCACCTGTTTTACATAGTCTTAAATAATCCTCAAATGCTGTTTTATGATCTTTCCTATCTTTATTCCAGAATTGGAAAGCACATACTTGAGCCAAAGTATAATCTATATAATAGAAAGGCATTTGATAAACATGTCTTTGTCTAAACCAGAATCCACCTTCCTCTAGAACTTTAATTCCATCGTAATCTCTATGTGGCAAATATTTCTTTTCCAATTCTCTGTATTTTGCACGTCTTTCTTTTGGAGAAAGTTCAGGATTTTCGTATACAACATGTTGGAATTCATCTATTAAAGCTCCATAAGGTAAGAACATCAATGCATGTGTAATATGATTGTATCTAAATTTATCAGCTTCTTCTTCAAAGAATAAATCCATCCATGGCCAAGTGAAAAACTCCATACTCATAGAATGAATTTCTGCTGATTCCATTCCTGGCCAAGTATATTCTGGAATATAATCTCTTGATGAGAAAACTTGAAATGCATGTCCAGCTTCATGAGTTAAAACTTCAACATCATGAGTTGTTCCATTAAAATTAGCAAATATAAATGGACTTCTCCAATTACTTAAATAAGTACAATATCCGCCAGCAGCTTTTGTACTCTTTGCATCTAAGTCAAAAAGATTTTTTCTTTTCATAAAATCAAAAAATTCTTTAGTTTCTGGTGATAATTCGCTGTACATTTTTTCAGCTCTTTCAAGCATCCAATCTTTTTCTCCATGAGGAGCAGGGTTTCCTGACTTAAAGAAAATTGGTTCATCATAGAAAGTAAGTTTATCTAATCCTATTCTCTTTCTTTGTTCTTCTCTTAATTTGTTACAAAGAGGAACTATTGTTTCTACAATTTGTTTTCTATAGGATTCTACATCTTTTGCATTGTAGTCAACTCTACCCATTTTTTTATAACCAAGTTCAACGAAGTTTTTATAGCCTAACTTTTTAGCCATTCTATCTCTTATCTTAACAATCTTATCATAAATTTCATCTAATTTTTCAGTTTGTTCATCATAAACTTCTGAAATAAGATTTGTAGCTTTTCTTCTAACATCAGGATCTTTATCTTGAGAATACTTAGAAAGTTGAGTTAAATTTAATTGTTCTCCATTCCATTCTTTTGAACAAGAAGATAAAAGTTTTTGATATTCCATAACAACCTTTGCTTCTTCTACTAAGTCTTCTATAATTGAAGGATTAAATGTCAATAAATAATTTTCATATTTTTGAAATAAATATACACCAAACTTTTCTTCAAGTTCTTTTCTAAATTTGCTATTTACAAATTCTCTAATATATTCTACTGAAACTTCTTCAACTTTAGGAAAATTTTCTTGTATGAATTGCATTTCTTTATCATAGAATTCATCTTTAGTATCTATTGAATTTTTAATATGTGCTAAAGAAACCATACTGTCTGCATCTGATGTTAATTCATTAAGCTCATTATAAGTTTCAATAGCTTCATCAACTGTTTTAGCATTTACAAGTCTTTCAGTTAAGTCTCTAATATCTGCTATTAATTTTTCTAAATCAGGACGAATATATTTATAGTCCTCAAATTTTAAATCTAAATTTTCTTTAGTCATAACTACCTCCTACAAATCCAATTTATAAAACTATTATAACATAATTATTATATAAAAAACTTTTTTAATAATAATTTTTAAAAAGAAATAACTTAGTAATTCCTTTTAAATTTATCTTCTTAACATCATTGCATATGGTTCCCATGGTTCAATCTTTATAGATTCTTCTTCTAAACCTTTTAACCATTTTTCATCAACAAATTTTTTATCAACAATTGCACAGATGTTTTCATTATTAAACCAAGAGTCACTCATTGAAAAAATTCCTTTATCTCCTAGTTCATCTCCCCAAGAATTTTCAACTTGCCATTTAATAGGATTACCATTTTCATCTAAATCAACGCCTACAAATGTCATTGCATGAGTTAAATCTGTACATCTATAATCAATTCTATCAGCTCTAGAAAACTCGCCGAGTTCTGTTAAAGTCTCATCATAGTTGAATAAGTCTTTATCCATTATACCTAGTTTTCTATCACAGTTTTTCATAACATCACAAGCAAACCACACTGCTTCTCCAGACTTTATTGATTCTATTATTGCCTTTTTGATTTCTTCTTGAGGAACATTTAATGAAGCAACTGGACTAGCTTCTCTAACTGATTTAAAATATTTTAATTCTATTTTTTTACCATATGGATATATACCTCTAGGATCTTCAATTAAATCGACTTTATTCGTAAAATAATCTCCAACATATTCTTCATAGAATTTTTTAGGAGTTAAATTATTAACTTTATGGAAGTTATTATCTTTATCAGTATACTCAAAATCAAAAGTTTCAGGTAGTTTTCCTAAAGTTTTTGTACATATATTATAAACTTCATAAAGAGTTTCTTCTTTTATTTTCTTTAAATCTTCAATTGATGCTCCATCTGAATGAGCTTTTCTCATATTCATTGCAGTTCTTTTTAGTCTAAGATTAATTTGTTCAACAAAAGCACTAGAATTAGAAGAACTAAAAGTTTCAGGCATTACAGACTTTGGAACAATTCCATATTTTGAAATTAAACCATCAAAACACTCAAAATAATTACCATCATCTGCACCAAGATATAATAAACTATCCATAAGTCTAGAACCTATAGGTTCGTCAATATGTTCAATCATTACTTCTAAAAAGTTATTTGATTTTTCCATTTTATCCATAAAAAATAAATATACTTGTGAAAATTCAAAATCACTTAGATTAAGTTTTTCAATCACTTTTAATCTTAATACATTTAAACCTGAGAACATCCAACAACGTCCAGATTGTTTTTGGTTTGTAATAGACGCCTTCTTTACACTATTAGAAAACTTAAAATTATGAAATCTTAAAGCATCATTATTTAAAGAACTTGCTTCTATACCGTTTTTTGCAATAGCATTTGAAATAACTTTACTTGTTAAATCACTTTCAAAACGTTCTTTAAAATTTTTCATCATTTCGTTTGTAATCATAAAATATTCCCTCCATAATTAAAAATTTATAACACAATCATAGTATCACAATAATATTTATATTTCAATACATATTTTAAAAATAATAAAGATTATTAACAAAAAAAGTTAGGAAAAAATCCTAACTTTTTAATAATTATTTATTTCTTCTTTTTACAGTAATAATACTAATACCTGATATAATAGCAACTACTATAGAACTAACTTGAGTAATTCCTGTTTTTGGTAATTTTGAATTTTTCTCAACATTAGGTTTATTAGGTTCTGGTTTTGGACCAGGTTTTGGACCAGGTTGTAAGTTAGGTTTAGCATTATCAGTTACTGTTACTTTTCCATTTTCTGCTACTACTGTTTCCCCTTGTGCTATTGCTCCAAGTGTTACAGTTCCATCTGCTTTTACTGTAAATGTAAAGTCTGTCACTGCTAAAAATCCTTCTGGTGCTGCTTCTTCATGGAATCTATATTCTCCTGGTTCAAGTTGAACTTTATGACTTGTTGCTCCACTTGTCCATTCTTCTACTTTTTGTGTTCCCTTATAGATTTCTATCTTTGCTCCAGCTAATTCTGTTCCACCTAATTTTACCTTGCTAAACTCAACTTCTTTTGTTGTTGGTTGTGGGTCAGGTTTAGCATTGTCAGTTACTGTTACTTTTCCATTTTCTGCTACTACTGTTTCCCCTTGTGCTATTGCTCCAAGTGTTACAGTTCCATCTGCTTTTACTGTAAATGTAAAGTCTGTCACTGCTAAAAATCCTTCTGGTGCTGCTTCTTCATGGAATCTATATTCTCCTGGTTCAAGTTGAACTTTATGACTTGTTGCTCCACTTGTCCATTCTTCTACTTTTTGTGTTCCCTTATAGATTTCTATCTTTGCTCCAGCTAATTCTGTTCCACCTAATTTTACCTTACTAAACTCAACTTCTACTTTTTCAGATTCCTGAAAATGACCACTTAGTAAGTTTTGATAATCAGCATTTTTACTTCTATAAATATCAAGCTTTAATCCTGCAGGTATCTCAGTTGTACTATTAACTAAATCATTAAATGCATCTTTCTCATTTTGAGTATAATTGTTTCCACTCGTATCTCTATTAGGCATATTGTACTTATCTGTATAGTACCAAACAGCAAATTGAGTTATTTGTCTAAATTGTCCATCGGTTAAAGCATATTTTTCTTTTATTCCTGATTTATTATTTGGAAATCCATTATAAATAACTCTTACTAATCCATTATAAAGGTCCTCACCAGTAACTCTTTCAGTATCAGCAAGTTCTTCAAATCTTTCAGCAGTTCCAAGCTCTTTAGTGTACTTAATTCTTCTTGGTGAATTCAAACTTTCTGGGAATGATCTATGATCATTAAAACAATAGCCAACAATTCCTTTTTCATTTGATCCTTCTGGTCTAATATATATTGGATTCTTAATATGATCAGTTGCTGGATATTCACCTGGCTTTGTGTAAGCTTCATAAATATTATCCTCTGCATTAATAAATACACTAGAAATAATAGGAAGCAACACAGCTAACATTAACATAAATGTTAATAATGGTTTTTTTAAATTTCTTAAAAATTCTTTCATTTCTTCTCCTCCTAAAAAATTTTTTAATAAATGCATTGTAAGCTTCTGTTTAATTAATAGTATCAATTTAATGAAATCAATCTTTTAAAAAATAAACTAAGTTTTCCCCATGCAAATGTAGCAAAAAAACAATTTTTTTGATAGTCACTCTAATTATATATACAACAGACTAATTTGTCAATAATTTTCACTATTTTATATTAATTGGATTTAAATAAATAATAACTATTAAATATAATTTATTATTTTTTTCTTAAAACAAACATTAGTTGTAATAAAAAAGATAGAGACTATTGAACAATCTCTATCCTTAATTTTATTATTCCATTAAAATTTCTTCTATTTTTTGATGAATCATTTCCAAATTAACTTTAGAATCCGAACTAAATGGTAAAATCAAACTACCATCTTTTATATTAAGTGTATCCTTTATTATTTTTATATGTTTATTCCATTGACCTTTAGATATTTTGTCAGCTTTTGTAGCAATAACATAGCCTGTAAAACCATATTCTAAAAGCCAATTATACATAAGCACATCTTCTTTACTCGGGGCATGCCTAATATCAACTACAAGTATAACTTCACACAAATTTTCTCGATTTGAAAGATAGGTTTCTATAATAACTCCCCATTTTTCTTTTTCACTTTTTGAAACTTGAGCAAATCCATATCCCGGTAAATCTACTAATCTAAATGAATTATTTATTTTATAAAAATTTACCGTTCTAGTTTTCCCAGGCTTAGAACTGGTTCTTGCAAGATTTTTTCTATTTATAAAAGCATTTATAAAACTTGACTTGCCCACATTACTTCTACCAGCAAAGGCAACTTCTTTTAAATCTGAATTAGGATACTGTGAAACAATCGCGGCAATTTGCTCTAATTCACTTGAGATTATTTTCACTTTACACCTCTTTTTCTAAAACTAAATCTAATACTTCACAAACATCTGAAACAGTATATATATTCAATGTTTCTCTAATTTCTTCAGGAATTTCATCAATATCCACTTCATTTTCTTTTGGAATTATTATATTTTTTATTCCATATCTATTAGCTGCAAGTATCTTTTCTTTAAGACCTCCTATAGCTAAAACTCTACCTCTTAAAGTAACTTCCCCTGTCATTGCAAACTGTCTGTTTACTTTCCTATTTGTTAGAGCACTAACTATAGCTGTTGTCATTGTTATTCCTGCTGAAGGACCATCTTTAGGAACAGCTCCTTCTGGAACATGGATATGAATATCTTTTTCCTTATAGAAATTTTCATCAATATTAAATTTCTCAGCCTTACTTCTAACAAAAGAAATTGCAGTCATAGCAGATTCTTTCATAACATCACCAAGTTGTCCGGTTAGTTGAATTTTTCCAGTACCATTAACAATATCAGTTTCAATTGTTAAAAGTTCTCCTCCGACTTCTGTCCATGCTAAACCATTTACCAATCCAACTCTATCTTCTTTTTCAAGAACATCATCATGAAATCTCCTTTTTCCTAAGAAATCAACTAGATTTTTTGAACTAACAGTTACTTTTTTACTATCCTTAGAAACCAAAATGACAGCTGCTTTTCTTATAATTTTTTCTATCATTCTTTCTAAATTTCTAACACCAGATTCTCTAGTATAATATCTAATTATATCTCTAACCGCTTCTGGTTTTATATCTAGCATTTTTTTATTAATTGAAAAAGTTTTAAATTCTTTTGGAATTAAATGATTAATAGCTATTTTTTCTTTTTCGTCATAAGTATAGCTAGAAACCGGAATAACTTCCATTCTATCAAGTAAAGGTGATGGAATTGTAGAAGTTGTATTTGCAGTTGTTATAAACATAACTTTTGAAAGATCAAAAGGGATATTTATATAATTATCTGTAAATTTATTATTTTGTTCAGGATCTAAAACCTCTAGTAGAGCACTAGAAGGATCCCCTCTAAAATCATTAGAAACTTTATCTATCTCATCAAGTAACATTACAGGATTATTAACCTTACATTGTTCTAAAAGAGTTAATATCTTCCCAGGCATTGCTCCTACATATGTTCTTCTATGTCCTCTTATTTCACTTTCATCATGAAGTCCTCCTAGACGCATAGAAACAAATTCTCTATTTAAGGACTTAGCTATTGATCTAGCAATTGACGTTTTACCTACACCTGGAGGCCCTACTAAACATATAATTGAACCCTTTTGATTATTTGATATCTTTCTTAAAGCTATTGACTCAACAATTCTGTCCTTAACATCTTTAAGTCCAAAATGTTCTTTGTCTAATACTTTTCTAGTATATGCTACATCTAATTTTTCTTTTTTTGATTTTTTCCATGGTAGTGAAACTATTTTATCAAGATAACTTCTTATTACATTTCCCTCAGGAGAACCTGATGGAATTTCAGAAAGTTTTCTAATTTCTTTAAATAACATTTCTTCAATGTTCTCATCAAATCCAAAACTCATTATAGTATTTGCATACTCATCCAATTCAGAGCTAAGGTCCTCACCATCTCCAAGTTCTTCTTTTATTATATTAAGTTGTTCTCTTAAATAATATTCTCTTTGATTTTTATTTAATCTTGAAGACACTTTTCTAGACAAACTCTCTTCAAGAAATGATAATTCAATAGAGTTTTGTAAAGTTTCATACAACTTTTCAAGTCTTTCTCTCATATCAAAAATCTTAAAGTTTTCGTAATGTTCATCATCTGTTAATCTCATAATATAACTAGCTACATTATTTGTAAACTTGTCCATATTTGAAGAATTTTGAACACTTACTTCAGTATCAACATCTAAATGTCTTTTCTTTGCAGTATATTCTTGAAATGCTACTTCTACCATATTTCTTAAAGTTGATAATTCTGAATCAACTTCTTCAGAAACTTCATCATAATAGAATTCTTGAACATCTGCTGTTAAAAATTTCCCATCATCGTATATCTTCTTTGCTTTACATCTACATATACCTTCAGCTAAAACTCTTGTAATTCCATTATTCATTTTTAAAATTTGTTTAACGATAACAACAGTTCCCATTTCATATAAATCTTCAGACTTAGGATCTTCTGTCCTAATATCCTTTTGTGTAAAAGCAACTAAAATTGAATCTTTTTTTAAAGCAGACTCTATTGCATCTATAGACTTTTTTCTACCAGCATCAAAATGAACAACTGAGTATGGATAAATCCAAAGCCCTCTAAGAGCTATTACTGGTCTATTTAATTTTTCTTCAATATTAAACTTTATATTACTCATAAATATTTTTCCTTTATTTTGTACTTTCTTTATATATTAAAACAGGATTTGATTTACCTAAAACAACATCTCTTGTAACAATACATTTTTCTACATCTTTCTCTGAAGGTAATGTAAACATTGTATCTAGGAGAGCACTTTCAATAACAGCACGTAAACCTCTAGCCCCAGTTTTTCTTTCAAGAGCTATTTTAGCTATTTCTTTTATTGCATCTTTTTCAAACTCTAATTCAATATTATCCATAGATAAAAGTTCTTTATATTGTTTTATTAATGCATTTTTAGGTTCTTCCAAAATTCTAATTAAAGAATCTTCATTTAAACTTTCCAAAGTTACTATCATTGGTATTCTACCTACAAATTCAGGTATTAATCCATATTTTAGTAAATCTTCCGGTCTTAAATTCTTAATTATTTCAGAAAAATCATCAAGTTTATCCGTTTTAACATCTGCGCCAAATCCCATTGATTTTTTTTCGAGTCTGGCTTTTAAAATTGAATCTATTCCTTGGAATGCTCCTCCAACAATAAATAAAATATTAGTTGTATCAACTTGAATATATTGTTGATCAGGATGTTTTCTTCCTCCCTTAGGAGGAACATTAGCAACTGTACCTTCTATTATTTTTAAAAGAGACTGTTGAACACCCTCTCCACTAACATCTCTAGTTATTGAAGGATTTTCACTCTTTCTTGTAATTTTATCAATTTCGTCAATATATATTATTCCTTTTTCAGCTCTTTCTATATCATAGTCAGCTGCTTGAACTAATTTTAAAACTATATTCTCAACATCTTCACCAACATAACCCGCTTCTGTTAAAGTAGTAGCATCTGCTATTGCAAAAGGTACATCTAAAACTTTTGCAAGAGTTTGAGCTAAAAGAGTTTTCCCACTTCCTGTAGGTCCAACAAGTAAAATATTAGACTTTTGAATTTCAACTTCACTTTCTACATCTCTATTAATTCTCTTATAGTGATTGTACACAGCAACACTTAATGCTTTCTTAGCATTATCTTGTTGAATAATATATTCATCTAAAATATTTTTTATTTCTATAGGAGTTGGTAATTTTTCTAAGCTTTCTCTTTTCTTTGTTCTTTCTTGATATTCAAGCATAGAATGACAAATCTCAACACACTCATTGCAAATATTTGCATTAATCCCGCTTACAATTTGATCTACTTCTTCAACTTCTTTTCCACAAAAAGAACATCTTGTAATCTTTTTTTCCAAAATTAACTCCTTAACTTTCAATTACTTCATCAATAATTCCATATTCTTTTGCTTCATAAGCAGTCATATAGAAATCTCTATCTGTATCTTTTTCAATCTTTTTAAGTGGTTGTCCAGTTCTTTTTGCTAATATCTCATTTAAAGTTGCTCTTACTTGAAGTATCTTTTCAGCTTGAATTTTAATATCTTCAGCTTGTCCTTGAGCTCCTCCTAATGGTTGGTGAATCATAATATCAGCATTTGGTAAAGCGAATCTTTTTCCCTTTGCTCCAGACGTTAATAAAAATGCTCCCATACTTGCAGCACGACCAATACAAATTGTACTTACATCAGGTTTAATGTATTGAATTGTATCATAGATTGCAAGTCCTGCGCTAACAGAACCACCTGGACTATTTATATATATTTGAATATCTTTTTTAGGATCTTCTGATTCTAAAAATAAAAGTTGTGCAACAATCAAATCTGCCATTTGATCATTCACTTCTCCACTTAAAAATATAATTCTTTCTTTTAAAAGTCTTGAATAAATATCATAAGACCTTTCTCCTCTATTAGTTTGTTCAACTACCATAGGTATAAGTGCCATAACTACCTCCTAATAAAAAATATAGCTTAACAAAACGCAAGCTATATTTTAACTAATTATTCTTCAACAGTTTCTTTTTTAGGTTCTTGGAATTTAACAAGACTTACCAAATGATCAACCGCTTTTCTTCTAATTAAACTTGCAGTAATACCTTCTAGACCTTCTCCTGATTTTAATTCCTTCTTGAATTCTTCAAAATCTTTTACTTTCATATTCTTTCCGAATTCATCAATTTCTTTATCAATTTCTTCTTCAGATACTTCAATATTTTCTAATTTTGCAAAAGCGTCAATAACAAGTTCAGCATTAGCTCTCTTAGTAGCTTCTGGTCTTAATTGTTCTCTAACTGCTTCTTCTGTAGTATTTAACATTTTGAAATAATTATCTAAATCCATATTGTATTGTCTAATTCTACCTGCAAAATCTCTAAAAGCTTTATCAACTTCTTCATTTATCATAGATTCTGGAGCTTCTACATTTGAACTTTCTATAAGAGCATCAATCGCATTATTTTGTTTTTGAACTAATGCATTTCTTTCTGCTGCTTCAGTTAAATTTTTCTTAATATCTGCTCTGTATTCTTCCAATGTATCAAATTCTGAAACATCTTTTGCGAATTCATCATCTAATTCTGGAAGTTGTTTTTCTTTAATTGAATTTATTTTTACTTTGAAAAGTGCTTCTTTCCCTTTTAATTCTTCTGAGTGGTATTCTTCAGGGAAAACAACATTAACATCAACATTATCTCCAATATTCTTTCCAAGTAATTGTTCTTCAAATCCTGGAATAAATGTATGTGATCCCACTACTAAATCATAATTTTCTGATTTACCACCATCAAATGGAACACCTTCAACGCTTCCTTCAAAATCAATATTTACAGTATCCATATCTTTAACTGGTCTATCTTCTACTGAAACTATTCTTGCGTTATTTTCACGTTCTTTATTAATTCTATCTTCAACCATTTCATCAGTTACTTCAATTTTTACATCATCAGCAACTAGATTTTTATAATCTCCTAATTCTGGAACTGGTTTTAATTCTTGTTCAAATTTGATAACAATAGCCTTGTTTTTATCAAATTCTTCAATGTCAATCTTTGGCATTCCGCAGATATCTTTGTTTAATTCTAATTCTTTAACAGCTTCTTCAAATAAATCTGGTAATAGTTCATTAACAGCATCTTCAAAGAAAATTCCTTCTCCATAGTTTAATTCAATAATTTTTCTTGGAGCTTTTCCTTTTCTAAATCCTGGAATGTTAAATCTTGATCTCATTTTATTATAAACTTTATTTATTGAAGCTTCAAACGCTTCTGGACTTATTTCTGATGTAAAAACAACTTTCTTTTCATCTCTTGATACTAATTTAGTATTCATACATATCCCTCCTAATTCCTATATAAAAATATATTATTTTCTATTTACATACCCAAAAATTATAACATAAAATATCATATAATTCAATACATTTTACTAAATTTAAGATACAATTTAATTGGAATATTACACAATTTAGCTTTCAAAAATATAACTTGTCATTGAAATAGATCCTAGGGAACATCCTTCATTAAATATTTCTACTTGCTTATATTCTTGTGCACATCCTAACGCAATGAGTAAAGGATAGAAATGCTCAGGAGTCGGGACAGAATGTCTATAATCAAAAATGTTATTATTAAAATTTACTATTGCTTCAATATTTTTATTAATAATATTTTCTTTAATAAAATTATCAAATTTATTAGCCCAGTTAAATCCATCTTGTTTATTATAATCTATTAACTGTAAATTATGGACTATATTTCCACTTGCCACAACTACTATATCATCATTCAATAACTTTTTTAATTCTTTTCCAAACTCATATTGTTCTCTTGGACTTTTATTTTTATCAACACTTAATATTACAACAGGTATATCTGCAGAAGGATAAGTTTTACATAATATACTCCAAATCCCATGATCAATCCCCCATGAATTATCCTCTTTAACATCAAGTTCAGATATTATTCTTTTTGCAAAATCAACATCATTTTTTGGTTCGTATTTAATTTCATATAGTTCTCTTGGGAAACCATACATATCATAAATTTGTTCATTACTTTCTGCAGTTCTTACAAATTGTCCATCAGTATACCAATGAGCAGAAATCGCAAGAATCATCTTTGGTTTTTTTATTTTTCGACTTAAAAATTTCCAACTTTCACTAAATTCATTGTTTTCTATTGCATTCATTGGTGATCCATGTCCAATAAATACTACATTTTTATTATTCATATTTATCACCTGACTAATTTATACCCATTTTATTTTTTTGATATACAAAATCACTGTTGGATAAAAAAATGTTACTCATAAATGAGTAACATTTTAATAATTATTTTTCTAAGTTAACTGAATTCCAATCTGAATAAGAAGTTGTACATTCAATTTTAACTAAGCCTTTCTGTCCAGAATAATCAGCTGTCCAATGAATTCTTTTTAAATAATATGAGTCCTTTATAAAAACAGCTTCAAAAGAAAATTTAACTTCATTTGGAGTAACTTTATCAAGTTTTAACTTATATTCTGTCTCTAATAACTTATATATATCAGATGAATTAGCACCATCTTTAAATTTTATGAGGTATTCATCGTCTTTTTCTTCCAGTTCAAAATCATTTTGATTAAAAGCATATATTCCTTTTAATAATTTAAAATAATCAGGATTTATACTATAAGTAACATTAGTTTTTTCAGAAGTATCTTCTATACCATCAATCATTTTAGTTAAAATAAGAGTTCTATTTTGATCTCCTACCATTTTAGCTATATAATTATTATCAGATTCATTCGAAGGACCATTGTAATTAATTTCAGCTATCCCTTTAGAGACATTTTTACTGATAGGGTCTACAAATATCTGAGCTTTCATTAACTGAGTTTTTAACTTTCCTGTACTTTCATTGCTAATTCCATTTACTAAATAATATGAATTTACAGTGTTATTAACATTTTTAGCATTTTCTAATACTTCACTAATATCTTTTTTTGAACATGCTGTAAAAGTAAAGATTCCAAATAGTAAAGCTACTAATAAAATTCTTTTATTTTTAAACATTTTTATCACCTCTAATTTTTTTCTTTGATAATTATATCACAAATAATTAAATTTATAAAGTATATTAATAATCTAATAAAAAAAGTTGGAGAAAAGTCCAACTTTTTAAATCAATTAATTATTTAGTTCCAAATAATCTATCTCCTGCATCTCCTAGTCCTGGAATAATATAGCTATGTTCATTTAATCTTTCATCAAGAGCCGCTACAAAAATATCTACATCTGGATGATTTTTTTGAACTGCATTAACACCCTCAGGTGCAGCAATGATACAAACTAATTTGATATTTTTACATCCTTTTTGTTTTAAAAGTTTAATCGCATCAGATGCTGAACCACCCGTTGCAAGCATTGGGTCAAGAACTAAAAAATCTCTTTCTTCAGCATCAACAGGTAATTTACAGTAATATTCAACTGGTTGTAATGTTTCAGGATCACGATATAATCCGATATGTCCAACTTTAGCAGCAGGAAGAATATTTAACATTCCCTCAACCATTCCAAGTCCAGCTCTTAAGATAGGAACAACTCCTAACTTTTTACCAGATAATCTTTTAACCTTTGTCTTTTGTAATGGTGTTTCAATTTCTACTTCATCAGTTTTTAAATCTCTCGTAACTTCGTAAGCCATAAGCATTGAAATTTCATTTATCAAAGCTCTAAAATCTTTTCCACCCGTATTTTTGTCTCTTAAATATCCTAGCTTATGTGAAATAACTGGATGGTCGAATACTGTTAAATTTGACATATTATTTCCTCCTATAATTATGCAAAAATTTTTACCCTATTAAATTATAATTTTTACTATTATACAAAATTTTTATTAAATAGTAAAGTCTATTAACTATTTAGTTAAAATATTTGTAATATTTTTATACAAAAATTTGAAATATAATTATTGAAATCTTTCTACTTTTATGTTATACTATTCGAGTAATTAAATACGCCGGCGTGTCGGAACTGGCAGACGAGACAGACTCAAAATCTGTTATCCGCAAGGGTGTGTGGGTTCGAGTCCCACTGCCGGCACCATATTAAAAACTAACTTTTGTTAGTTTTTTTATTACAAAAAAACTTCTAGAAAGGATAAATTTATAATGTTAAAAGAAAAAAATATAGAAGAATATATTACGAATAAAGGTTGGAAATTTTCTAATAATAAATCCATAGTTGGAGTTATTATGCCTAGTAAAATAAGTTTATTTTTTGGAACTGGAGGTATATTTACTACAAAATATATTGCTTTACATTTTGGAGAAGACGGTATAGCTGTTATGCCTTTGAATAATTTAACGGGAAAAATCGAATCTAAATCTAGCTTTTTAATAACTAATAATAGAATAAAAAGTATAAATTTTAAAAAGAAATTACTTTCATATCAATTAATTATTGGTGGAGAAAATTTTGAATTAAAATGTAGAGTAAATAAAATTACTATTGCAGCCTCTTGGCATAAGAAAGGATTAGCAAATATCTTAGAACAGTATAATTAATTTTAGAATTTACCAAATACTATATTTAGATTTTAATAATAAAAAAAGGTATGAATTATCATACCTTTTTCTTTATTTAACATTATTCATTTTTTCTCTACACACTTTTTCTATTAAATCTAATTTATCTATACTTTCTTTTTCAGTTTTACCTATTGTATAAATATATAATTTAATTTTAGGTTCTGTTCCTGATGGTCTTAAAGCATACCAAGATCCATCGTTTAAATAATATTTAAGACAATTTTGTTTTGGAAAATCTAAATATCCTTCTTTAAAATCTATTATTTTTTCTAAAGAAATTTTTCCTATTTCTTTAATAGGATTATTCCTAAAGTCTTCCATCATTCTTCCAATTCTTTGTTGTCCTTCTATTCCCTCAAGTTCTAGAGAAACTTGTCTTTCATTATAATATCCGAATTCTTCGTAAATATCATTTAAAACATCTAATAAACTCTTTCCTTGTTTTTTGTAATATGCAGCCATTTCTACAACCATCATAGAAGCTCCAACAGCGTCTTTATCTCTTACAAATGTTCCATAGCAGAAACCTATGCTTTCTTCATATCCAAAAACATAATTTTTTTCTTTTGTAACATCATATTCATTTGTCTTTCCACAGATATTTTTAAAACCTGTTAATGTTTCAACTGTTTCAATTCCATATTTTTTTGCAATAGTCTTAGATAAATCTCCTGTTACAATTGACTTGACTAACACTGGATTTTCAGGTAAATTATTAAGAGCATGTCTTTGTGAGAAAATATAATATGATAATAGTGCTCCTATTCTATTACCATTTAAAAATACATACTCCCCATTTTTATCTTTTACTTCTAGAGCAACTCTATCACAATCTGGATCAGTTGCAATTAAAATATCAGCGTCAACTTCTTTACCTAATTTTTCAGAATATAGAAAAGCTTTAGGTACTTCTGGGTTTGGATATCCTACAGTTGTAAATTCAGGATCTGGAAGTTCTTGTTCTTTAACAACAAATATATTTTTAAATCCTCTTCTCTTTAACACTTCTCTTACAGGTAGATTCCCAACACCATTTAATGGAGTGTATACAACCTTTATATCTTTGTCTATATTATTATCATTTATAGTTAAATTTAAAACTTCATTTTTATAATCTTCATCTACTGAATCATCAATATATTTTGCAATTCCACTTTTTAACGCTTCCTCAAATGGAATTTGTTTAACTTCTTCAAATTTTTCAATTTTTTGCATATGATCAGAAATTTGATTTGCTATATCATCAAGAATTTGAGAGCCTTCCTTCCAATATGCTTTATATCCATTATATGCTTGAGGATTATGACTTGCAGTAACCATTACTCCCGCAATACAATTTAATTTTCTTATAGCATAAGAACACATTGGAGTAGGTCTTATTCCTTTATAAATATATGATTTAATTCCATTTCCAGCCATTATAGAGCATGTAAGTTCAGCAAATTCTTTAGAACCATATCTAACATCATAACTTAATGCTACTCCCCTTTCAATAGCTTCTTTACCATGATCAATTATTGTATTTGCTAGAGCCTGAGCCGCTTTTGAAACCATATATTTATTCATTCTATTTGTTCCAGCACCTAGCTTTCCACGAAGTCCAGCAGTTCCAAATTCTAAAACTTTATAAAATCTATCTTTAATTTCTTCTTCATCATCTTTTATAGAAACTAAATCTTTTTTTGTATTTTCATCAAAAAAGTCATTATTTAACCATTCTTCATAAACTTTTCTATAATCTATCATAAAGTCCTCCTAAATATATATTACATTATATTTTACATCAAAAGGTATTTTTTTTCAACTGAAGAATATTATTCAAACTAAAAATATTTGTTTGTACTTTAAAAATTATGGTATAATTAAGTAGTATGATTAAATAAAATTATGAGGTGATAAAATGAGATTTGTTTCTTGGAATGTAAATGGACTTAGGGCTTGTCTTAAAAAAGGATTTTTAGACTATTTTAATGATATTGATGTAGATTTTTTTTGTTTGCAAGAAATTAAAATGAGTGAAGGACAACTTGACCTTGAACTTGAGGGATATGAAACTTACTATAATTATGCTCAAAGAAAGGGATATAGTGGAACTGCAATTTTTACTAAACATAAACCTTTGAGTGTAAAATATGGTATGGGAATTGAAGAACATGATAACGAAGGAAGACTTATAACTTTAGAATATGACGATTTCTTTCTAGTAACTTGCTATACTCCAAATTCAAAACAAGACCTTTTAAGACTTGATTATAGAATGGTTTGGGAAGATGCATTTAGAAATTACTTACTTGAATTAAATAAAACAAAATCAGTAATAGTTTGTGGTGACTTAAATGTTGCTCATAAAGAAATTGACCTAAAAAATCCTAAGACAAATAGAAAAAATGCTGGATTTACTGATCAAGAAAGAGAAAAAATGTCAATTCTTTTAGATAGTGGATTTACTGATACTTTTAGATTCTTCTATCCTGATAAAGAAAATGAATATAGTTGGTGGAGTTATTTCGGAAAATCAAGAGAAAAAAATACAGGTTGGAGAATTGATTATTTCTTAACTTCAAAAGATATGGATGATAGACTTGTTGATGCTCAAATTCATCAAAGCATTTTAGGTAGTGATCACTGTCCTGTATATCTAGAAATTAAATAATTGTAATAAAAAAGACTATTACTTCTTGTAATAGTCTTTTTTCTATTCAACGATTTTTAATTTTATATTATTTTTATCCTCAATTTCAACATAATTATTTTCTTTTACATAATCAATTAAAACTTCACCTATATCTCTTGTATCTTCTTTAAGAGTCTTTAATTGAGGAAAAAGTGAAAAATTACCTCCCCCAGTTGCCCTATAATTATTTAATACAAGTTTATATTTCTTTTCTAAATTTATATCTTCCCCTTCAACTTTTACATCGGATATAAAATTTTTTCCACTCTTTGAAATATTCATTGTATATTCTATCCCATCAAGCAAATCATAATTATACATCTCTCTTTTTGGATATAAGAATTTTGGATTTATATCAATCTCATCATCTTTAACAATCCAATATGTTGAAAGTTGTGTAAGATAATCTAAAATATTTTGTCCACTCATCTCTTTTAAAACGAGAGTATTTGGAAAAGGATAATTTAAAATAATATCTCTATATCTTAACTTTTTACCAAAACCAGGCATTACTTCAAAAAGACAACAAGCAGAAATATCAGCATCCATTGTTTCCTTTTGAATTTTATTTATAAAACTTGTAATTGAATGCTTTTCTAATTGTGCAGTTTTAGTATTTGAAATATACATTTCTTTATTACAACTACCAATTTCTATATCTAACCATTTTTCAGTTTCGTTTAAAGCTTTTTTAAACTTTTCTTCCATATCTAAATCAATTTCAAAATTTGAAATATCTTTTAGATTAACTGAGATATTCTCATCAAATACAATCTCCATACAAGTTGAGCATCCATCACCACATTGTATTACAAGTGTATCTTTTATTTTTCCTTTTAAAGTTCTATGTTGATGTCCAGTTACCAAAACATCTATTCCAGAAATTTTATCACAAATTTCGTATCCGACATTTTCACCTGTTAAGTTTTCAGTTGGTTCTCCACTTTCCAAGTCTCTCTCAAAACCACCATGATAGAATACAATAACATAATCAACTTTATTCCTAACAGTTTGAACTGAATTTTTAACTGTCTCAAAAACATTTAAAATTTCAAGATTTTGAAGATTATTAGGATTTTCCCAATGGTCAATATAATCAGTTACAACCCCAATTAGTGCAATTTTTTTATTGTCAATTTCAACAATATTTGTATTACCTAGTTTTTCATTTTTATACTTTACATTATTTGTAATACATTTTGCATTGTTTTCTTTAACATATTTATATAAAAATTCACTTCCATAGTTAAAATCATGATTTCCAATATTTATAAAATCACAATCAAGATGATTAAGTGCTTTTGCAACTAGATTCTCTTTTAAATTTGCATTAGCATAGGTAACCAACGGTGTTCCTTGGTTTATATCTCCATTATCAACATAGATTACTTTTCCTTTTAGTCTTTCTTCTTTTAAAAAAGTTGAAAATCTAGAAAGTCCTTTATTTGCAACAGATGAATTTACAAAATTATATGCTAATATATTTCCATGAACATCAGTTGTTGATAAAATTTTAAAAGCCATTAATATCCCCTCGCCAATTTTCTTCTTACATTATTTGAAAATACTTCTATTATTAGAACTAAAACTATGATTCCAACTAAAATTGATCCAACTTCATTCCAACGATAATTGTTCATTGCAAAAATTAATGGTGCACCAATACCACCAGCCCCTACAAGTCCAAGAACTGAAGCATCTCTTAAATTCATATCAAATCTATAAATAACAATTGAAATTAGCTTTGAATATATTTGTGGTAAAATACCATATCTAATTTGTTCGATTTTTGTACATCCAATCGCTGAAAGAGATTCTATAATACCAAAATCTAAATCTTCAATAACATCTATATATAACTTAGTTACCATTCCTATTGAAACAACTGACATTGTAAATACCCCTGCCAAAGCACCAGGGCCTGTAACTCCTATAAACATAAGTCCATAGATAAAAGCAGGTACAGTTCTAACACACATTGTAAAGAACCTTCCTATTACAGCTACATATTTCGAAACAATTTTCTTTGCAGAAATAAATGCAAAAGGAATTGATATAATTGCCCCAATTATTGTTCCTAAAAATGCAATACACATAGTTTCAAATAATAAGTAAATAACACCTTTATTGTCAAGTCTAAAAAGAAATTCTAAATCCGGATGTAATATTCCACCTATAATATTTTTAGCAATAGTCATTGAGTCTTTAACATCTTCACCTTTTTTTATTGACATCGCTGACCATACTAATAGTCCTAAAACAATCACCACAACTGAAATAATATATGTGTATGATTTTGGCTCTTTATTTAATTTTTCTTCTACTCTTGTATTATTCATTTCCATTACTCCAACCTTTCTCTAAAATGTTCACTTACAATTTCTATTACAAACACAGTTAAAAGTAATAAAAATACAATAGTACCAACTTTGGAGTATTCTCTCCATCCTAATTTTTCATTTAATATCATACCAATACCACCAGCACCAACATAACCTAGTATTGCAGCATATCTTACATTTCCTTCAAAGTTAAATAATGAAGTTGATATATATGATGGCAATACAACTGGTAATATTGCATATCTAAAAGCATAGAATTTAGTAAAACCCATTGACTCCATACATTCAAATGCTCCCATATCAACAGTTTCAATTTGTTCATATAATAATTTTCCAACATAAGATAATGAGAAAATGAATATTGCAACAGTTCCTGCAAAAGTTCCAAGTCCCCATATATAAGTTGCAATTAAAGCACAAACAAGAGATGGTAATGTTCTTAAAATACTTAAAAATAATTTAAAAAATCCATTTACAAATTTATTTTTCGTTATATTGTTAGAAGCTAAAATTGCAATTGGTAAAGAAACCAACGCCCCTAAAAATGAACCCATCAATGACATTTTAATAGTATCAAAAAGAGGAGTCAAAACCTCTTTAGTATAACTAAAATCTGGTGGAATCATTCCTTTTAAAATATTAAAAAAGTTTCCAAAATTGCTAAAAACTTCAAAATTAAAATCTGTTACTCTTATTGATATATACATCAATACAATTACGATTATTGTTATTAAAGGAGTTTTTGATCTCGGTCTAAAAACTACTTTGCCATTATCTAAAGTTATTTTTTCTTTTGGAAATATAGTATCAAATATATTCTTCATATTATTCTCCAATTACAAATAAATCTTTTTGGTAAATTTTATCTAAAATTTCCTTTGTAATATCACTTGATTTTCCATCATAAACAATTCTACCTTTATTTATTCCAACTACTCTTTCACAATATTTTAAAGCTAAATCAACATCATGAATATTAATTAAAATCGTAATTTTATTTTCTTTATTAATTTTTCTAAAGTCTTCCATAACTTGATTTGATGTAACAGGATCAAGTGCTGCAACAGGTTCATCAGCTAATATAATTTGAGGACTTTGTCCTAATGCTCTAGCTAATGCAACTCTTTGTTGTTGTCCACCAGAAAGTTGGTCAACTCTTACATATGCTTTTTCTAACATATCTACTTTATCTAGAGCTTCTAAAGATTTTATCTTACATTCCTTTGGAAAGATTCCAAAGAATTTTCTAAAACCTGTTAAATCGGGAACAAATGCTGTTAATACATTTTTAATAACTGTAGCTCTTGTAACCAAGTTAAAAGATTGAAAAATCATACCTATTTTTCTTCTAAATTTTCTAATTTCAGAACCATTTAATTTTTTAACATCAACATCATTTACAATCAACTCTCCAGATGTAATTTCATGCATCTTATTGACACATCTTATTAATGTTGATTTTCCTGAACCTGAAAGTCCTATTATAGCAACGAATTCACCTTGTTCAATTTTTAAATCAACATCAATTAATCCTTTTGTTCCATTTGGATATACTTTACTAACATTTTTAAATTCTATCATTTTCTTCTCCATATAATATGTTTAAAAAAAGGAGAGATTTCTCTCTCCCTTTTTCTCACACAATTTAATTATTTCAACACTATTTCAATTTTTTTACTATTTCTTGAGCTTTAGCTTCATTATCATAATCAGAATCTTTTGCTGGTTGATAACCTTCATGACTATAAACTGCTATAACTTTCTTTCCTTCTGGAGTTTTAGCAATTTCAATCAATGCTTTTTCTAAAGCTTTTTTGAATTCAGGTGTTATATTTTTAGATTTCTTAGAAACACTAACAGTATCATTATAAATAGGAGTTGTAACGCCTATTAAATTTGTTTCTTCCCAAATTGATGCTGTTCTTCCATAATTTTCATTCCATTTCTTTTCTTGGTCAAGTCTAGCATCAGCATATGTGCAAAGTATATCTACTTGTCCTGAAGCAAGTCTTGCAAAAGCAGAACCGTATGAATCACTTAAAATTGCATTATTACCTAAATCTTTTATTGTTTTTCCAAAATTTTCATTTAACCATAAAGTTGGATAAATATATCCAGCAGGTGAAGTTGGATTCATTACACTCCATTTTAAGTCTTTAACATCATCCCATGTTAATTTTTCTCCTGCATTTACTTTTTTAGCAATTGCTTGACCTTTTTCTGATGGTCCAGCAATTATTAAAGCTCTATATGAAGTAACTTGATCTTCTGTTCTTTTAATAGGTTTTTGATCATTCCAAACTTTAGCAGAATCATCATTTACAGAAAGTCCTTTTCTAGTGGCTGTTAATAGAACTTCTGCTCCATCTCTATATAGTACATAAGTTCCAGCTGGGATAAATCCAACATCTAATGTTCCAGCATTAAGTCCTTCACCTACAGCTTCAAAGCTTGTTCCAACTGTAATTTCTACATTTTTAACGTCAAATCCTTCTTTTGCTAATTGTTCCTTTAATAATTGTTTTAAAGGTTCAGTAGCAGTAACTATTTCTGATGGTTCTCTTGAAGGTACAAAACCAATTGTTAATTTTTCGATTGAAGTTTTACCATCAGCAGTTTTATTAGCTTCTTTTTTAGAGCCACAGCCCACTAGAAGTCCTGCACTTAAAACAAGTGCTAAAGATGAAATTAAAATTCTTTTAAATATTTTCATAATTCCCCCGTATACTAGTTAAACATAAATTGTATGATTTACCATTATATTATATCATTTAAAATAATTGTTGACAATTAAATTATGACTTTAATTCAATTTTTTTAATGTTTTTAAAAATAAATCAGCAATTAATAATTAGTTACTTAATGCTAAAAATTAAAATACTCCACAAAGACATACAATCCAAACAAATTTACAATTAGATTTTCTTAATTCTTTATAACATTCTTCTACTGTTGCACCGCTTGTGTGTATATCATCAATCAATAAAACACTCTTACCACTTAAATCTCCATTAACACTAAAAGAATCTTTTAAATTAATACTTCTTTCTTCAAGAGTTAAAAAATGTTGAGATTTTGTATTTTTAATTTTATTTAAATCATTAAATATTGGTATATTTGAATATTTTGAAACCTCTTGTGCTAATAACTTCGAATGATTATATCCTCTTAATCGTATTTTCTTTTTACTTGAAGGCACATATGCTATTAAGTCTATGTCTTTTAATAGTGATTTATCTAAATTATCATATATTAATTTTCCAAAAGGCTTTTTGAGATATACTCCATTTTCGAATTTAAATTCTTTTATTTTTGACTTTATAATTCCAGAATAATAGAATATAATATCTTTTTTAAAACAATCCTCTCCAAAATCATTAAATATTTCTTTATCATATCTTCTAATTTTAGATATACAATCATCACATAAAAAAGAAGTTTTTATTAAATTTTCTTTACAAAAAAAACAATAATCTTCATTAAAAAAGAAACTTTTTAAAAAATTTTTAATCATTATAATAAATCCTCTACAAGCCCATAAAAATGTTGAATTCTTTTTTCTAAGTTTGAATATCTACTATTGATAGTATTATTTCTAATCATATTATTCATAACATTTTTATCACCAACTAAAACAATATTTTCCTTTGCCCTTGTTATAGCAGTATATAATAAATTTCTAGTTTGAAGTAGTTTATAACCATCAAACATTGGAATAATTACAGATTTAAACTCCGAACCTTGTGATTTATGTATTGTTATTGCATAAGCCAATTCTAAATTATCTAAATCCTCTAAACTATATTCAATTAATCTTTTATCATCCATTTCAACTGTCAATTTATTGCTTGATTCATCTATGAAAATTATATGTCCCATATCTCCATTATAAACACCAAAATTTTCTTCTCCTTCATCATCAACGAAAGATAAATTATAATTATTTTTAGTTTGCATAACTTTATCATTAACTCTAAATAGTTTATTTCCAACCAAAATTTCATCACTTGCTTCTGTTTTTGGATTTAAGATATCTTGTAATAACTTATTGAGTTCAAATACACCACAAATACCTTTTCTACTTTGTGTAAGAATTTGAATATCTTTAGAATAATCGTAACCATAAGCCTTTGGAAGTCTTCTACTTATCAAATCAACAACAACATTTCTAGTAATTGAAGGTGCATCAGTATTTAAAAAGAAAAAATCACTATTTTTTTCATTTAAAAGCGGTTCTTGACCATTATTAATTTTATGCGCGTTAACTATTATATTACTATTTTCGGATTGTCTAAAAATATCAATAAGCTTTGTATATTTTATCTTGTTAGAATTAATTAAATCTTTTAGCACATTTCCAGCTCCAACACTAGGAAGCTGATCAACATCTCCCACAATAATTAACTTTGTATTATCTTTAATTCCCCTTAATAATTTTTCAAAAAGTACTACATCTACCATACTCATCTCATCAATAATTATCAAATCAGTATCTAAAGGGTTATCTTCATTATATTCAAAATGTCCAATATCATCATAACTGCTTGGAATATAGCCTAACATTCTATGTATTGTTTTTGCTTCTATTCCAGTGGTTTCTTCTATTCTTTTTGCTGCTCTACCTGTTGGAGCGCAAAGTGATATATTATAACCATTTTCTAAAAATATTTTAGAAATAGTATTAATAATTGTGGTTTTTCCTGTTCCAGGTCCACCAGTTATAATTGAAATATTTTCTTCAAAACAAGATTTTATTGCATCTATTTGAATTTCTGATAATCTAATTAACTGGCTTTCTATAGATTTTTTTACTTCTTTTTCTATATTAAATAAAATTTTAAAATCCTCATTTAAAGCCATTTTAGCTAGTTTGCTCGCTATATAACTTTCAGAAATATATAGATAATCTAAATATATATTTGGCTCATCAAAAGAATTATCTACAACTATATCCGAAGACAATAACAAATTCATATATATCGGTTCAATTAAATCTTTTTCTATTCCTATTAATGATGAAACTTCCTCTGTAAGTTTGTCTTTGGGATAGTATACATGTCCAAAATTTATAGCTTTTTGAGTTAGAATGTAAATAATTGCTGATTCTATTCTATAAGGACTAGTTTTATCTAAATTGTTTTTTAAAGCTATTTCATCAGCTTTTAAAAAACCTATACCTTTTACATTTTTTATTAGTTTATATGGATTTTCATTTATAATTTCTAAAGTATCCTCCCTAAAAATACTATAGATTTTTTTTGATAAACTTAAACTAATACCTAATCCACTTAAATGAAATAAAATATTCTTACTAAATCTTAATTCTTCAACAGATTTTTTTATTTTTTCAATACTTTTCTTTCCAATACCTCTTACTTCAACTAGTCTATCAGTTTCATCAAATACTATATCTAAACTTTTCTTTCCAAATTTTTCAACAATATATCCAGCATTTTTAGGGCCTATTGTAGCAATAATTCCACTAGATAAATATCTTTCGATTTCAACTACAGAACTTGGAAGCATTTTTTTATAGGAAGTTACATTAAGTTGTTCACCATATTTGTTATCATAAGTAAATTCGCCCTCTAACTCTAAACTTTCTCCGATGTTAACAGAATCAAAAATTCCAACAATTTTTATTTCTCCATCACTTGTGTTTAAGTCAAAAACCGAGTAGCCATTATCTTCATTTATATATCTAACTTTTATAACCTCTCCTGTTAACTTCATAACTGCTCCTATATACAAATTTAGGAAACTAAAACTAGTTTCCTAAAATAATTAATCTTCTATTCTTTCGATATTTGCTCCTAATGATCTCATCTTTCCAACAAAGTCATTATATCCTCTATCAATATGATAAATATTTCCAATTGTTGTAGTGCCTTCAGCTACAAGTCCAGCTAAAACTAAAGCTGCACCAGCTCTTAAATCGGTAGCATTAACTTCAGCTCCAACAAGTTTTCTTACACCAGCTATTCTAGCCTCTTTACCACTAGTTGCTATAATAGCACCCATTTTACTAAGCTCGTCAACATGCATAAATCTATTTTCAAATACAGTTTCAGTAACTTTTGATTGATCTTCACATACGCATAAATAAGCCATAAATTGAGCTTGAACATCTGTTGGGAAACCAGGATAAGGTAATGTTTTAATATCTGTACCTTTAATCTTTTCTCCACCTTTTACAAAAATTGAATCTTCATCTTCATTTACAACAACATAGGCACCTGTTTCTTTTAATTTAGCAATAACAGGTTTAATATGATTTGAAATACAATTTTGAACTACAACTTTTCCTCCTGTAATAGCAGCAGCTATCATAAATGTAGCAGCTTCAATTCTATCAGGAATAATTGTATGAACTGTACCACCTAATTTTTCTACCCCTATAATTCTTATAGTAGAAGTTCCAGCTCCTGAAATTTTAGCTCCCATTTTATTTAAAAAGTTTCCTAAATCAACAATTTCAGGTTCTTTTGCTGCATTTTCAATTATAGTTTCACCTTTTGCTAAAGTTGCTGCCATCATAATGTTTTGAGTTGCCCCTACAGAAGGGAAATCTAAATATATAGTATCTCCATATAATTTTTCACATCTAGCAGAAATCTTATCTGGTTCTTCTTCAATTAATGCACCTAAAATTTTAAATCCTTTTAAATGCAAGTCAATAGGACGAGAACCTATTGCACATCCACCTGGCAAGAATGCATCCGCTCTTCCAAATCTTGCTAATAATGGACCCATTACTAAAAATGAAGCTCTCATCTTTTCCATTAAACTTCTATCAGTCACAAAAGAATTTATTTTACTTGAATCAATAGAAACTCTATTTTCAGATAAAAATTCAACTTTTGCCCCTAAACTTTCTAATACTTTTAAAATAATTTTAACATCTACTAGATTAGGAACATCTTCAAGAACGATTGGTTCTGTTCCTAAAAGTGAGGCAGCAATAATTGGAAGTGCCGCATTCTTTGCTCCATCTATTTTTACAGTTCCCTCTAAAGGGCCACTTTTTCTTACTAATATCTTAGGCAAACAAATCCCTCCTAAATATCTATAATTTATAATATTTTAATTTTCAACAACTAAATCAATCTTTTATAACAATAAATTTTGTCATATATTTACTTATATTTATTATACCACATTTACACAATATTTATAAGCTATTTATTATTTTTCTTAGATTTATATCTTAATTGTGAATCTAATATTTTTTTTCTCATTCTTAAACTTTGAGGTGTTACTTCAATATATTCATCACTTTCAATAAATTCTAACATTTCTTCCAAACTCATAATCTTTGGAGGGCTTAGTTTTAATGCATCATCAGAAGCAGAGGATCTAATATTTGTTTGTTGTTTCTTTTTACAAACATTAACTTCAATATCTAATCCTTTAGCATTTGACCCTACAACCATTCCTTCATAAACTTCAGCTTGAGGAGAAATAAATAATGTTCCTCTTTCTTGAGCTGAATTTAATCCGTAAGCAGTTGCTACGCCAGTTTCAAAACAAATCAATGAACCAACATTTCTTGTTGGAATTTCTCCCTTAAATGGTTCATATGCTTTAAATTCTGTATTTAATGTTCCACTACCTCTAGTATCAGTCAAAAATTCTGAACGATATCCAATAAGGCCTCTAGCAGGAATATTAAAAATAAGTCTTGTATATCCTGCTTGTGAAGGATTCATATTTATCAAATCAGCTTTTCTTTGTCCTAATTTTTCAATAACTGATCCTACGAATTCTTGATCAACATCAATAGTCACTGTTTCTATAGGTTCTAATAGTTTACCATTTTCATCTTTTTTGTAAAGAACTTCAGGTTTTGAAACTTGGAATTCATATCCTTCTCTTCTCATATTTTCTATTAAAACTGAAAGATGAAGTTCTCCTCTTCCTGAAACTCTAAAACTATCAGTTGAATCTGTATCTTCAACTCTTAAACTTACATCTGTTTCTAATTCTTTATAAAGTCTTGAACGTATTTGTCTACTTGTAACAAATTTTCCTTCTTTTCCTGCAAATGGTGAATTATTCACTATAAAATTCATTGCAAGAGTTGGTTCTGAAATTTTAACAAAAGGAAGCGGTGTTGGATCTTCTATTGAACATAGTGTATCCCCAATACTAATTCCTTCTACACCTGTTACAGCAATTATATTACCTACAGATGAGCTTTCAACTTCTTTTCTAGATAAATTTTCAAACTCATATATTTTTGTAATTTTTATCTTTTTATTTATACTGCTATCATTATAGTTTACAATTACAGCATCATCTCCAAGTTTAACACTACCACTTTCTATTTTACCAATACCTATTCTTCCTACATACTCATTATAATCAGTTGTAGAAATAAGTAATTTAAAAGGAGCATTTTCATCACCAACTGGTGCTGGAATATAATCAACAATAACATCTAATAGAGTTTTCATATCTTCTGTTTTATTGTTAAAATCCATAGTTGCATATCCTGCTCTTGCAGACGCAAAAACAAAAGGACTTTCTAAATAATCTTCTGAAGCATCTAGTTGTATGAATAAATCTAAAACTTCATCTACAACTTCTTCACATCTAGCTTCTGGTCTATCAATTTTATTTATACAAATTATTGTAGGTAATTTAAGTTCAAATGCTTTTCTCAATACAAATTTTGTTTGAGGCATAGGTCCTTCAAACGCATCTACTACTAAAATAACACCATTAGCCATCTTTAAAACACGTTCAACTTCTCCACCAAAATCAGCATGTCCCGGAGTGTCAATTACATTAATTTTAACTCCTTTATAATCAATTGCAGTATTTTTCGAAAGAATTGTAATTCCTCTTTCTCTTTCTATATCATTTGAGTCCATTACTCTTTCTTTAACATCTTGGTTTTCTCTAAAAACACCGCTACTTTTTAATAAACAATCTACTAAAGTAGTCTTGCCATGGTCAACGTGAGCAATAATCGCTACATTTCTTATGTTTTCAATATTTTTCATATACTTTCCTTTCTATAATTAAATCCAACGCATAACGATTTATTATAGCATATATTATTAAAAAAGTAAATAAAACAGTTGATTTTATGCACTTTTTTATAAAATAAAAAAAAAGCAATTCTATTAGAATTGCTCAATTATATATTTTTAGTACTTATAATTTACTTATTTAAATATCACAAAGCATTTTAGAATAAATATCATCTATATTTAATAAATCTAATTTATTCTTTATTTCTTCATACTCAAAATAAATTCCTATTAAACTATCATATTTATTATCATTTCCAATATTAATATTTTTAATTCTTCCGCTATCTATTTCAACAGTAAATTTTTTTTCTTCATCTAAAATAAAGATACTTTTAGGAGATTGTCCATATATCCAATCTTTTGTAGCATATTTATCATTTTTAATTTTTTCAATATTATTAATATCTTCATTTGTTAATTCATATAGTTCAAATCTATCTTGAGTTTTTAGTATTTCATTCTTTAATTTTTCTAAAAAATCTGAAATATCATATTCTAATTTTGAAATGTCTTTTAAGTTTGCAACACTACTTTTTACTGACTTAGCTGATTTTGAAATTACCTTTTTATTATTGACATTTAAAGCATTTCTTAATTTATCTAAATTACTATCAAACAGGATACAACCATGATGTAAAACTCTTTTCTTTCTCATAAACTCTGAATGTCCACAAATTTTCTTATCCTGTACTCTAAAGTCATTTCTTGGAGAAATATAAGCATCAACATTCAAATTCAAAAGTGCATTATACATCGGCTTCAATAATTCCTTAAAATCAAGTGCAGTATCTCCCGTTGTATTTGTTATGTAAGTATAATTAAGATTTCCAAAATCGTGAACAACTGTTCCACCACCGGAGATTCTTCTTGCAATTTTAATATTATTTTCAAAACAGTATTTCATATTTAATTCTTCAATTAAATTCTGATGTTTTCCTATGACAACAGATGGTTCATTTATCCATAACATAAAGACTTCATCTTCTTTAAATTTTTCAAAGATATACTCTTCTAAAGCTAAATTAAAATATACATCTGTAATTTTATTTTTAATAAAAATCATAATTTCTCCTCAATTCCAAAAGTATTAAAAATATTTTATCATATTCATTAAAAAAAGGATAGAATTTCTATCCTTTTTCAAATAAATTTTATATTTTTTACTTTTTAGGTAAATGTACACTAACTCCTTCAACATCTGCAATAGCTTCATATATTGCTTCTGAGAATGTTGGATGTCCAAATACCATTTTTATTGCTTCTTCAACAATAACTTCTGATTGCATTAAAACTGAAACTTCATTAATCAATTCTGATGCTCTTGGTCCAACAATATGAGCTCCTAAGATTTCTCCATATCTTGCATCAGAAATAATTTTAACCATTCCTGATGAATCTCCATGAGCTAAAGCTCTACCATTTGCTCCATAATTAAATTTACCAACTTTTACATCATAAGATTTTTTTGCTTCTTCTTCAGTTAAACCTACACTACCAATTTCAGGATATGTGTAAATTGCTCTCGGAATAATATTATTATTGTACTTATCTGATTTACCTTCAACTATTTCTGAAGCAGCAATATCTCCCATTTTAAATGCAGCATGTGCAAGAAGATTTTTACCGTTAACATCTCCTGTTACATAAATATTCTTTAAACTTGATTGCATTTTATCATTTGCTACAACATTGTCATTAGAAATTTCAAGTTTTACATCTTTTAATGCAGTTAAATCAGCTTCTCTAGTTGTAACTAAAATAACTTTTCCACTTGCAACTTCTTCTGAACCAGCTAATACTTTTTCTCCAGAAATTTCTGTAATTTCTTTACCAAAGATAAATTTAATTCCAGATTTTTCTAAAGACTTGATTAAGATTGAAGAAACTTCTGAATCAACAACTTCAATTGCAGAATTCTTTCTTTCAACAACAGTTACTTTACTTCCGAAAGAACTGAATATTTGAGCCATTTCAACTCCAATATAATCTGCTCCAATTATTACTAATGATTCCGGTGCTTCTTTTAAATCTAATGCTTCATCAGTATCTATAACATTTGAATTATCTGATCCTTTAATATTTTTAACACATTTAGAACCACCAGCAAAAATTATTGAACCACATACAAGTTCTTTTCCGCTTTCTAAAGTAACATTTCCATTTGAATTAATAAAAGCTGTTTCTTTAAACATTTCTACTGAATTGCTCTTTAATAAGAATTCAACTCCAGCAGTAAGTTTCTTAACTATAGAATTTTTGAATTTTAAAGCCTTTGCAACGTCAACAGTAGCATTATCATTTTCTAAAATGATTCCTCTCTTACTTGACGCTTTAATTCTTTCTATATCTTCAACATTTTGTAGATAAGTTTTAGCTGGTATACATCCTCTATTTAAGCAAGTACCACCAAATTTGTTATTTTCTGCTATTGCAACTTTTGCTCCTTTTTGGGCAGCTTTAATCGCTGAATAATATCCAGCAGGACCAGCGCCGATTACAACAACATCATATTCACCATCTTTTAATTCTTTTTTAGCTTCTGCTTTAACTTCAGTTGTTTTTTCTTCTGGTTGTGCTTTAACTTCTTCCTTAGCAACTTCTTTAACTTCTTCTTTAACAGGTGCTGAAGCAGTTTCAGGAATAACATCTCCTTCGTCTCCAATATAGGCAATAGTTGTTATAACTGGAACAATTTCTCCATCATGTTTTAAAATTTTAAGCAAAGTTCCTGAAGCTTCGGCTTCAATTTCCATATTAACCTTATCAGTCATAATTTCTAAAATTATTTCTCCGGCTTCAACTTTGTCTCCCTCTTTTTTAAGCCATTTTACAATTTGGCCTTCTTCCATTTCACTACCAGCTTTTGGCATTATTATTTCTGTTAACATAATTTTCTCCTCACACTAAACTAAAATTGAAATAGGATTTTCTAAATAATTTTTCAATGTATTTAAAAACTTCGCAGCTTCCATTCCATCAACGACTCTATGATCTACTGTAATTGATAATTTCATAATAGGTCTTATAGTTATTTCTCCATTTACTACAACTGGTTTATCAACAGTCGCACTAACACCTAATATAGCACTATTAGGTTGATTTATAATTGGAGCAAAAGAATCTATACCAAACATACCTAAGTTACTGATAGTAAATGTACTATCTTCTAATTCTTCTGACTCTAATTTCATTTCAACAGCTTTCTTAGTTAAGTCTTTTAATGAAATCATAAGTTCTCTTAAACTCATTTTTTCAGCATTTTTAACAACTGGTGTTAAAAGTCCATTTTCAAGTCCAACAGCCATAGCAAGATTTACATACTTATGAAGTAAAATCTTTGTTCCATCAGCTGATAAGCTACAATTTACATATGGATGTTTTACTAAACTCTTAACTGTTGCTAATGAAATTATATCTGTAATTGTAAGTTTGTATCCTGTTTCATCAATAAGTTGTTGCATAATATTTGCTCTTAAGTTTTTAACTTCAGTCATATCAACTTCAATATTCGCTACAAAAACAGGTGCTGTAAAATAGCTTTCACTCATTCTCTTAGCAACAGTTCTTCTCATCATTGACATTGGAACTTCTTCAACTTCACCATATGATTTTTTAATTTCTTGAGTTTCAACAACTTGTTCTTCAACAGCATTTTCTGTAGAAATTACATCTTTATTTGCTAAGAATTCTAAAATATCATCTTTTAATATTTTTCCGTTAACTCCTGTTCCAGTTACATTAGTCAAATCAACACCTTCAACTTCTGCAATCTTCTTTGCAAGAGATGAAACTTTTATTATTCCAAAATTTTTAAAGTTTAGAACATCTTCTTTTTGAATTCTTCCCTTTGGACCTGTTCCTTTTAGCAATGATAAGTCGATATTATTTTGCTTAGATAAAAATCTTGCAACTGGTGTTGCTCTAAATTTTATATCAGACATAATTTCCTCCTATCTATTAACTGCTTTTCTTAAAGTATTTTTAATATCTTCAACACTTGGTACGACTACCGCTTCTAAGTTTTTAGCAGAAGGAATATTTGTATCAGCTCCTGCAACTCTGTAGATTGGTGCATCTAAATAATCAAAAGCATCACTTTCAGCAATTCTTGCTGCAATTTCTCCACCAAATCCACCTGTTTTAAATGAATCATGACAAAGAACAAGTCTTCCTGTTTTCTTAACTGATTCAACTATTAATTCTTCATCTAAAGGTACTAATGTAATTGGGTCAACAACTTCTACACTAATTCCTTCAGCTTTTAATTCTTCAGCAGCTTGTAAAGCTCTTTCTAACATTCTTCCCCAAGAAACTAAAGTTACATCTTTTCCTTCAACTTTAACTTCACCTTTTCCGATTTCAACTATTTCTCCAATCTTAACTTCTCCCTTTCTACCAAAAAGAGCTTTAGGTTCTATGAAAATAACTGGGTTATTATCTCTTACAGAAGCTTTTAAAATTCCATAAGCGTCATTTACTGTTCCAGGTGCAACTACTTTTAGTCCAGGAATATGGCAGAACCATGCTTCAAGAGCTTTACTGTGTTGAGCTGCAGCTCCTGTACCTGAACCTGATGCACAACGATAAACAACAGGTACACTAACTTCTCCACCTAACATATATCTCATTGGAGCAGCTTCATTTACTATAGCATCCATTGCTATTGTAACAAAATCCATAAAAGTTATATCAACAATAGGACGCATTCCTACTGATGCAGCTCCTGCAGCAGCTCCTGCTATAGCAGCTTCACTTATAGGACAATCTCTAACTCTTTCTTCTCCAAATTCTTCAAGCATTCCGACAGTAGTTCCGAAATCTCCTCCGAAAATACCAACATCTTCTCCCATTAAAAAAACATTTTCATCTCTACGCATTTCTTCGGACATTGCTTCTTTTATTGCTTCACGCAAAGTCATAATCTTTATTTCACTAGCCATAATCTTCTCCTATTAAATAATATTAAGCATAATTGTCAGTACAAGCATCTTTTTCATCTGCTAAAGGTGATTCCTTAGCAAAAGTTATTGCATCAGCGATTACTTTCTTTACACTTTCATCCATTTCATCAAGTTCTTTTTCAGTCGCAACTTTATTATCAATTAAATATTTTTTAAATGCAACATTTGGATCTTTTTCTTTCCATGCATCAACTTCAGCTTTATCTCTATATTTTCCAGCATCTGAAGCAGAGTGTCCAAACCATCTATAACTTTTAGCTTCTACTAAAACAGGTCCATTACCTTCTCTAGCATATTCAATTGCTTCACTCATTGCATCGTATACATCTAATACATTATTTCCATCTTCAACATAAATTGATTTTACTTTATAAGCCTCTGCTCTATCAACAACTCTATCAACAGTCATTGATCTTTGTTGAGACATTGAAATACCATAATTATTATTAATTACATAAAATACTAATGGTAATTTCCAAATTGACGCCATATTTAAACATTCATGAAAACTTCCTTCATTTGTAGCACTTTCACCCATACAACAAACAACAACATTTCCTGTTTTCTTCATTTTTTGAGCAAGAGCTGCACCAGTACTTAAACCGTGTCCACCACCAACAATACCATTACATCCCATATTGTTTACTTCTAAGTTGTAAAGGTGCATACTACCTCCACGACCTTTACATTGTCCAGTTGCTTTCCCTAAGATTTCGGCCATCATTTTATTTATATCTATACCTTTTGCAATTGTTTGACCATGTCCTCTATGATTTGAATACATTAAATCTTCTTTTCTCATTGGGTATATTGCACCAACATTGGCTGCTTCTTCTCCTACAGAATAATGTGTCATTCCGTGGATAAATCCTCTTGAATATAATTTACTAAGTTCCATATCAAAATGTCTTATAAGTAACATTTTATCATACATTTCCAAAAGTTCTTTTTTTGTTAATTTTTTTGAATTACTCACTACAAACCTCCATAATTTAATCTCAAAATTATTATTTTGTAATTACTATTTACCTCGCCCTTAATATTATATATCAAGACTTATTAATTTTTTTAACAAATTTTTTTATAAATGTAATATCTGTGATTTAAATCACGATAACATTCAATTTTTTTATTACTTTTTTGTAATTATTTAATTTTTTATACAATTATGATAAAATATATATGTTACACAAATTTTATAAGGAGAAAAGTATGAGAAAATTTTCAAGAGTATTTTTTATTTTTTTCACTTTATTATTAGTTTCTTGTTCAACTAATAAAAAAGAAAAAGATGTTGATAATATAAAAATTCCAAGTACTGAAATAGTAACCGCAATAAAAAAACAAGAATATAATTTAGATCCAAGATTTTCAAACGATATTAATACTGATGCCTTAATATCACAACTTTTTGAAGGGCTAACTGAATATTCTGCCCATGGTAAAATAGCATTAAATCAAGCAGAAAAAATTGAGAAAAGCGAAGATTTTATGAAATGGACAATTAAACTTAGAGATAATCTAAAATGGTCTGATGGAACAGATATAACAGCTGAAGATTATGTTGAATCATGGTTGAGTATTTTAAATTATGAAAACAAAAATCCAAATGCATATAAGCTATTTTTTATAAAAGATGCTAAAAAACTATACGACTTAAAACTAAAACTTAAAGATTTTTCAGGATTAAAAATATTGGATAAATATACAATTGAAGTAAATATGGAATATCCTGTTAAAAACTTTGATGAAATACTATCTAATGTTTTTATGTTCCCTATTAAAAAAGATAGTATTATTGATGTAAACAATCTTATAACGAATAGCGCTTTTAAAATTAAAAGTTATGGTGATGAAGAGATAGTTTTGGAACAAAACGAAAATTACTGGGATAATGTAAATACAAAAATAAAAAAAATAACTCTAAAATTAGTAGAAAATGAGATTTTAGCCTATCACCTATTTGACTTAGAACAAGTCGACTTCTTTGGACTTCCATTTTATGAAATCCCATACGAAAGACGACTTGATTCAAGTAAGAAACCTGAACTATTAAACTTCAATACAAATATTTTTGAATTTTTAAAGTTAAATACAGATAATAAATTTTTAAATAATCCAACTTTAAGAAAAAATTTAAATGAATTAATAGATTCTAAGTTTTTAGCAGAATTTATTTTGTATAACAATTCAACACCATTTACTCAAAAAGAAGAACTTAATTCAGAAAAAATTTCAAAATTAAAAAATGAAGTTGAAGAGATTATAAAAAAATCAAATTTAGAAAATGAGATTCTCACGTTAAGCAATAATGGGACTAAATTATCCGAAAGAATTATAGCTTCACTATCCAAAGAATGGATTGATAAATATAAAATTAAAGTTAGTATAAAAAACGAAGGCGAATCTGAAATAATTCATTCAACATTTAGTATGGGTACTACTGATGATTTAGATATAAAATACTTTATAAATCATTTTTTACAAAATGACGATTTTTCAAAGATGTATACATCCATTGATGATATTTCCAGAGACAATCTGATTTTTCCATTATATAAACGTTCATTTTCAGTTCTTGTTCACAAAAATGTTCAAGGCTTACATGTAAGCCCAAATGGATTATTATTAATAAAAAATATTATTAAAAAATAATTATTTTATCAGTTGTGATATAATATAACTGATTGAAAATATAATATAGGAGCTTAACTTATGAAAAAAATTTTATTAATTTCTACTGGTGGAACAATAGCTTCAATGCCAACAGATGGAGGCTTAACACCTCAAATCAATTCAAGTAAATTACTTGAATACTTAAATTTTACAAAACTTGATTTTGAAATAGAAACTATAAACCTGTTAAATGTAGATTCAACAGATATGCAACCTGAACATTGGTTAAAAATTAAAGATGCAATAAAAGATAATTATGATAAATATGATGGTTTTGTTATTACACATGGAACCGATACAATGGCATACACCGCATCAGCATTATCTTATTTAATACAAAATAGTCAAAAACCCATTGTATTAACGGGTTCACAAAAATCAATAGATATGCATATAACTGATGCTAAGAATAATTTGTTAAATAGTCTAGTGTATGCATCTAAAAGCACATCAAAAGGTGTTAGCATAGTATTTGATGGTAAGGTAATTTCTGGAACAAGAGCTAGGAAAGAAAGAACAAAAAGTTTTGATGCATTTTCATCTGTAAATTTCCCTTTCCTTGCAATTATGCATGATGAAAAAATATTTAGATATATAAATAGTGATGATTCTAATGAAGAAGTAAAATTTTACGATTCATTAAATACAAATGTATTTGTATTAAAATTAATACCTTCAATGACTGCAAAAATTCTACCAGAAATTTTCAAAAACTATGATGCAATAATAATCGAAAGTTTTGGTGTTGGTGGAATCCCTAAGGCAATAGAAACTGAATTAAAAAAATTAGTTGAAGAATATAATAATCAAAAAACAATAATAATGACAACTCAAGTTCCACAAGAAGGATCAGATGTAAGTGTTTATGAAGTTGGAAAAAGAATTAGTTCAATTTCATATTTAGAATCTCAAAATATGACAACTGAAGCTACAGTTACAAAGATTATGTGGATTTTAGGTAATTTTGACAATGACTTTGAAACAGTAAAAAAATTATTCTATACTAGAATAAATAACGATATGATTTTCAACGAAATTTAAAACAAAAAAGTTTGTTCAAATCGAACAAACTTTTTTATTTTGCGATAAAAAACTCAGGCTGTATGCCTGAGTCTTTTTATAAATTTTATAGGTGAGCTGTGTACTCAATTAAAATATTCCTAATCCTGTAACAAATATAATTATTAATACTATTGGTAATAGATAAGCTATTGGTTTAAAGAATGATGGAACTCTTAAGCCTTTTGCTCCAACGTTAACTTCTTCTTTAAAGTTATCAAATTTCCAAACAAATAATACATAAAGAATTAATGCTATTGCACCAAGAGGCATCATAATATTTCCTGATAGATAATCTGCAAAGTCAAATAAATTCTTTCCTAAAACTTTAACTCCACTCATTATATTTAATCCAAATATTGTTGAAAGTCCTACTACGAAGATTGATACTAAAGCGTAGATTGTACCTTTTGCTCTTGATAATTTCATCATATCTGAGAATGATGCACTAATTGGTTCTAAATATCCTAATGCACTTGATAATGCTGCAAAGAACATTAATAAGAAGAACATAAATCCGAACACTTGTCCAAATGGCATATTCATAAATACATTTGACATTGTTACAAATAATAAGTTAGAACCGGAATCTGGTTTTAATCCTAATGCAAATACTGCAGGGAATGTTGCAAAACCAGCAATTAAAGCTGCTAATGTATCAAATCCAACTACCATTAATCCGTCTTCAGGAATATTAGAATCTTTCTTTAAGTATGAACCATATACAAATGCTCCACCACTTGCTATACCAACTGAGAAGAAACATTGTCCTAATGCAGTAAGGAATGTTTGAGGTGTTACTTTAGAGAAGTCAACATTTAAATACCATTTAATACCTTCTGCTGCTCCTGGTAATGTAACGGATCTAATAACTACTGTAATCAACATTATGAATAATGCTGGCATCATAAATTTACAAGCTTTTTCAAGACCTGAATTTAAATTTTTAGCAGCTATTACACCTATTATTACTGTACAAACAAATGTCCAGAATAATAATTGAGTTGGGCTAGCCATCAAATCATTGAAACTAGCTGTATATTGTTCTGCAGTAAATCCTTTCATGGATCCTGTAATCATCTTAACAATATAAGCCATTATCCAACCCATAATATTTATGTAATAAGTTAAAATAAAAAATGCACTTAAAACTCCAAGCCAACCAAAACTTACCCAAGGGCTACCTTTTTTAGTTAGTTTTCTCATACCAACGATTGGACTTGACATTGCTTTTCTACCTAAAGCAACTTCCATATAAAATAGAGGAACACCAATTAATACACAAATAGCTAAGTAAATTAATACAAATGCTCCACCACCATTTGTTCCAACTAAGTAAGGAAATCTCCATACATTTCCTAATCCTATTGAAAAACCTGCTGCTGCCATTATATAACCGAATCGGCTGTTCCAATTACTTCTATTTTCTTCCATAAATTTATCCTCCTATAAATTTTATGTTAACATTCCACTTACAAATAAATGTAAGTGGAATATTATAACTTAAACAAATCTTTCTTTAGAAAAATGTTGCTTCTTCAATAGATGTTGCTAAAGAGTCAACTGCTCTTTCAACTAAATCTCTTCTTACAGCATATTCTTTTTCTTTTTCTAAACTTGCATCCCCTACTGGATATGGAATTGCAACAGTAGGTACGATTCTATTTGCTCCTACTGATTTAGAAATTGTTACAATTGTAGCCATATGAACGATTGGAATACCATATCTTTCAATTTCTTTAACGATCGTTGCACCGCAACGTGTACAAGTACCTCAAGTAGAAGTAAGTATAACACCGTCAACTCCAGCTTCTTTTAATTCTTTACCAATTTCAACACCAAATTTTATAGAATTTCCTACTGCAGTACCTGTTCCTGTAGTAGTATAGAAATACTTATAAACTTTTCCAATTTTTCCTTCTTTTTCCATTTCTTTAAGAATATCTACTGGAGCTACTCTATCTGGCATTTCATTTGCATAAACAGGGTCATAACCGCCATGAATTGTACAATAATCTTTGCCTAATTCACTTAAAGCAGAAATATCATATTTACCCCACTTTTGTGCAGATGCTGATTGAATTTTGTCAGGATTTCCTAATGGAACAATACCACCACTTGTAACAACAGCAATTGTTGCCTTTGATAAATCTACAATAGCTTTTGCAGGTTCCACTTTATCGAAAACTGGCATTGGAAGTTCTGTTTCAAATTCTTCACCTTTTAATCTCTTCATTAACATATCTGTTGCTCTAACAGCTCCAATTTTATCTGATATAACAGTAAGTCTTTTACCTTGAGCAAAATATCCATCAACTAAAGGTTTAACAACTTCTCCATTTAATAGTTTTAAAGTTAATTTTGCCATAACTGGAAGAGCTTTACCCATTGCACTAGCAACATTACTAGTAGGTACAACATACGCTATTGATTTACAAGCATCAAGTCCTGGATTTTCTTCATACATTCCTGTAACAACTGGAATATTATATTTTTCTGTTACAAATTTTGCAACTCCAGCACAAGCCATACCATATCTACCAGCATTAAATGCAGGTCCAGCTACTACGATGTCTGGATTAACCTTATCCATTACATCTTTTATAAATTCTAATGAAGCTTCTAAATTTTCATTAAAGTAGTTATCACCACAAATAATAGTTCCAACAACACTTGCTTCTTGACCTAAATTATTTGCAAATCCCATTGCAGGTCCAACTGCTTTTTCATTAAAAGTTGGAGCTACATGAGCCATTTCTTCTCCACCAATTTGTCCAAAGAATTGGTTTATATAATATAATACTTTTTTACTCATTACTCTCACCCCTTCTAGTATAATTCAACAGTTGCGTTATGATAACCTATTTCTGAAGTTGCTCCTATAACAGCATTTAATTCACAATCAAGAGTTCCAGTTTCTGGATTATATGCTCCATCCCAACCACCTGCTAAATTAGCAATTGCTTCTGAATCTCCTAATACTCTATCAGCTTTTTCTAAATGAACAACATGGCTAACATTTCCTGTAGAAATAACAGCTACTGATTCTTTAGATGTATCAGTTAATGGTTGGCTCATACCATCCCAACCTGAACATTCATCAGTTACAAGAACAGTTTTAATACCTTGTTTTTCAAGTCTAGTACAAATCATTACTAAATCTGAGTCTGGATTACCATATCCTTCTTCACTTACTATTACACCATTAGCACCTAATAATTTACAAAGTTTTGCTGTATAATCACAACATCTATATTTTCCAGCTAATGTAGTAAGTTCTGGTGTTAATACAACTCCAACAAAATTGATATCTTTTCCATGTCTACTATATAGATCTAAGATACATGCATTATTTTGATGTTGGTAAGTAGTAATCTTATCACATGCAGCAACACAGTTTCCGCTTATTACAGCACCATCTAATTCTTCATTTGGATGAATTAATGTAGGTAATGTTTGTCTTGTACATGTTCCATAAATATATCCATCATGTAGTAATCCTTGGGAAATTAACATTTCAACATAAACTACTTTAGGTAAATTAGGATATTTTTTAGTTTCTTCGTCATTATCTCCTATATTGTATTCAACAGTTTCATCAATTGCAGCATTTCTTCCAGCTTCTCCAATCAACTCACTTGCTTTAAGTCCAACAAGTCTAACAACTTCTTCATGTTCATGTGGATGTAATCCATCAACAACTTTAATATCTACAACTATATTATATGTCTTAGAAAATGGAGTCCATTTAGCTCCTTCTCCCCACATATCTATAACACCTTCTTGGAAACCAACAATGTCTCCAATTGTAACTACTGCTGCTCCATAAAGTACATTAACAATTCCTTCTCCTAATTGTGCTACGTCAGTAGTAACTCCTGCAAAACCTTTAGCTCCTTGGATTTTAACTCTTGGCTCAATTACGTCCTTTACCGGAATAATTCTTGCTTTTTCACCAGGTTTTGCAAAGTCAATATCAATATCTTTAACCCCTGGTTCTTTCTTTAATTCATTAACAATTGCTTCTTTGTTAATAAATAAAGTATGATTTTCAACTTTAGTTTCTTCACCAAACGCCAAATCTTTAATGAAGATTCTGTTCATTTGAAGTTTCAAAATACCACCTCCACTTATTTTTCTAGCTTACTAAGTGCTTTATACTCTTCTAATGCACTTTCAACTAGCATTAAATCAACAACTTCATAATCCTTAACATTTTTAAAATCAATGTTCCTATTCTTCATTGTTAAGTTATACTTGTCAATTGCTTCCTCAATTATTAATATGCTATCTTCATCAAAAGTTTTTTCATCATCAATAACAATACTTCTAATTGAAGAGAAAACCATTCTGATACTAGCTGGCAAAGGATGACTTACTAAAGAGCATCCTTTATGTATTAAATCTCTTGTAGCTATTAAAACATCAATATAACTTCCATCAATAAATTCAACACTATCAAATTTTTCTTTTACCAAAGAATTATTCGATACAATTTTTAAACTCAAATAAATCACTTCCTTTGTTAAATGTATTATAATATATATTTTTAGGTTTTTCAATTGTATTTTATATGTTTTTTTATTGTGGAAAATGTTTATTTGTTATATCTTATTCTTTAAGTAGCTATTATTAGATATTTTTTATTTCATAAATTTTTTTTATGAAAATCATTTTTTACAACGATAAAAGTTTCGAAAATGTAATAATTAGTGTTTTTTCTGTAATGCTAAATTTCTTGTTGATAATTTTAACAAGTAAATTTATTAATATTGAAATTTCAGTGTTTTATATATGTATTTTTTTATAAAAAAATATGCAAATTTTATCTTCAATTTGCATATTTTTTACAATAATGACTTTTTTATCCAATTTTATCTAATTTTATCCATAAGAAAAAGTGATTAGTAAACTAATCACTTTTATAATAATGCTGATTTTATTTTTTCTACAAAGTCTTCAATATGTTCTTTCGCATATTGTTCTGCCATCTGTTCATCTTTCTTATCAAAAGCTTCTACAATTTTTTTAAATGTTCTTGTAAAAATTTCCATATCACTGAAATACAAATCACAATAATGCCACAATCTTTCTGTTTGACAATGTAAATCTGTTAAAATATCTATTAGCCAAGGATTCCCACAAGATTTTGTTACTATTTTATGAAACTTCTCATCAAGTAAAATAGCCTCTTGATAATTCTTAGTTGTATCATAAGTTTCTAAAGTTAAAACTATTTCTCTAAGTTTCTTTCTATCATCATCAGTTAATCTTGTAACTGCAAGTTTTGTTGCAAGTGGATCTAACACCTTAGTAACTTCAAATAATTTTTTTATATTTAAAAAATCCAAAGTGGCAACCTGAACACCATATCTTGGCACAATAGAAACTAATTTAACCGCTTCCAACTGTTGAAAAACTGTTCTAATAGGAGTTCTACTAACTTCAAATTCCTCTGACAGTTCAATTTCATTTAAAATCTTTCCGGGCTCATATTGTAAAGTTACAATTCTCTCTTTTAAAATATTAAAAATCTCCTCTTTAGTTCTCCCATTCGTATCCATAAAACATCTATCTCCTATATTAATTCCGTCATATGTTTTATTATGTCCATTGATTCAGTTCCTAAAACACAAATTTCATACATTTTATTTCTTTTTACATCAATAATCTGACAGTTTGTTTCTTCGCAATTCATATCAACATTGTTTTGTGTAGAAACATATCCATACTCATCGTCAGTATTTTCAAATCCAAGGAAGTATTTATTTTTATTTATTGTATCAAAAATTAAAATTTTATAATCATCTGAACTGTTTTCAGATAAGAATTTTTCATCAAACTCAAATCCTTCATGGCTTACAAACTCACTTAAAAATATTGCATTATCTGTTGTTAAATAGCCTTTAATTTTTTCGTTATATTGAAACCAGCTAGGTATTCTTAATGAGAAATCTATATTTCTAATAAATTTATCATAAAAATGGTAACCTACTTCATATCTAACTTTTCTATACGCAAAATTTGATGAAGAGAATTTTTCAACGCCTAAGTATTTATAAATTTCTCTAGCATACTTTTGAGGCAAGTGTATCTGTATATTTTTTTCAATAAGATTTTCAAACATAAACATTACCATAGATAATCTTTCATCAAAATCATCAACCAATGTTAAATCTTTTAAACTATTCCAAATATGGTATAACAAGTAATTCTCATCAGAAAAAGGATCTACTACTTTTTCGTTGAATAAAAATACTCTCTTACAAAAAGTTTCAAAATCATTTTTAAATAAATCTTCAAATTCAGTCAAAGATATTATTCCTAAATAAGTACAGACATAATCTTCTGTAGTAATTGGAAAAGTTTTTTGATTATCCATTAAAGTTGATCTAATTCTAATATCATTTTTATTATTTAAAATTAACTCAGCTCTATCTTTAATCCAATCAAAATAAAGTTTTTCTAATTTTTCTAAATTATTATCTGTATAATATCCTGTATCATCTTTAATTTCAAACTTGCATCCTAAGAAGGAAAACAACTCATTAAGAAAATCAACTACCATAATATGATAGCCAGCTCCATAATAACAAGTTTCTGCTCTCATTTCTATTTCTTCATCAATATTAAAATTTAATGAAAGATAAGGAATCATTTCAAAATTTAAAACTATATTCCCATCTATCTCTTCAAGAGAAAAACCATAATTATCATTTTCAGAAAATTCATCAATTTTTTCTAAAAAACCATCTATATCATATTGAAATTTTACACTTATTCCAAAATTTTTCATAAACCACCTCTGTATTTAATACATTATATTAATTTTATTCTATCACAAATTTTAAACAATATCAAACAGATTAATATACTATTTTTTATGGGTATATAAAAAATACTTAAAAATTACTATTTAAAAAGGGAGATATATATGAAAGAAAAAATATTAAATTTTATGAAAGATAGATATGGCGGAGATATCTTGAACACTATTATTTTATACTTTTCAATGGGATTTGCTATAATAAATCTGTTTAAAAACAGTAATGTTTTAACGATAACTTCATTAGTTTTATTTTCTATTGCAATCTTTAGAATGTTATCTAAAAATAAAAGAAAAAGAGCAATGGAACAATTAAAATTTTTTAATTTTATTTCTCCATTTTATTCAAAACTATTAAAATTTTCATCAAAAGATAGAAAAAATTACATATACTTTAAATGTAAAAATTGCAAACAAGAACTAAGAATTCCAAAAGGTAAAGGAAAAATAAAAGTTATTTGTCCAAATTGTAAACATGAAGAAATCAAAAAAAGCTAGGATACTATTCTAGCTTTTAGTTATATATTATTTATTTGTAGCACCTTTACTTTTTAAAAGTTTTTCCATGTTTTCTGTATAATGAATACTTCCATCAGAAAGTATCCAATATGCCTCTGCACCATCTACTTTTTTTAGAAGCTCTTTTCCTTCTTCTACATCCATTAAAAATAGACTTGTTGAAAGAAAATCTGCAAGCCCCGAATCTTTACATAATACAGTTATACTTTTTATTTTATCCTTAGGATAACCTGTTTCAGGATCTATTATATGATTATACGCTTTGTCACCAACATAATAAAATCTTTGATAATCTCCACTAGTTACAGCACTAGTTTCATCTGTATAAATGACTTCTTTTATATCAACTTTTTCTGAATCAAACTTAGGATCTTGAATTCCTATTCCCCATTTGTTTTTATCTTTTTCTAAAGGACTTCCTATAGCTTTTACATTTCCACCTGCTGAAATTATTGCAGATTTTAAACCCATTGACTTTAACTTATTCATAACTTTTTCTACTGAATAGCCTTTTGCAATAGCTCCAACATCAAGTTTCATATCCTTATCCTTTAGAAAAACTGTATTATTTTTCTTATCAATTACAATATTGTCAATATTAGTATGCTTTAACCCTTCTTTTATTTTATTATCATCTGGAAGTTTTCCCTTAAGATCAATAGCTGCATCCTTTTCTGCTTTCCAAAGAGAAGTTACACTTCCTATTGCAATATTATTTTTATCAGATAATTTTTTGTAATTTTCTATTGAAAATTCCAAAAGCTCTATAATTTCTTTAACAACTTTAACTGGTTCTTTTCCCGCATTGTCATTTATAGTTTTTATATTATTCTCACTAGCATTTTCAAATGAATTGTAAAGATTGTGATATCTTTTCATATCTTCTTCCAATACTTTGAAATACTTATTAAACTCATCTTCATTTTCACAATAAGCAGTAAAAACTACATCTGTATCAAAAACTCCAAAAAAAGATTTTGAGAATTTTTTCAAACTAGATGTTTCATTTTTTGAATTTAAATTTTCACTTTTATTTGAACAAGCTACAAAAATTAAACAAGATAATAACAATAAAATAATACTTCTATTAAATTTCTTCATATTTCTCCAACTTCTACTAATTTCTTTTATGACTTAAATACCAAATAGGATAAATACTTGAAAATCCATCATAAACGTAGTTAATTTTTTCTATCTTATCATTAATGACTTCATCATCTAAATCTTTGTTTTCAACAAAAAAATCATATAAATTTTCAATTATAGTATATACTCCTAATAGTTTAAAAAATATTCTTGGTACATTATTGTTAAAGTAACCATCAACTATCCCAGTCAATAAGCTAGCATTATTATCATAATCTAAATTAAAATTTCTAAACTCAAAATAAGCATCTGACCTTAAAATTTTATATTCTTCTATTATTTGAAATTTACCGTCTTTAGAAACTCTAATATCATCAAGTCCGTTAATGCCTATAATAGTGGTACAAATTCTATCATTTAAACAATATCTATTTTTCTCTAAAAAATCAAAAAGAACATAGTCTAAATTTCCTCTGTATTTACCAAGTCCATATCTATGAAGAAATTTATTAATTCTATAATTATAATGTTTATTCCATCTTCCACAATCGTAACCTTGAAATCTTCTATGATATTCAAAAATAAATTTCCCAATTTTAAATCCAATAGAATATGCTTCTTCATCAGATAAATTATGTTTTTCATCAACAATATATGGAATAATTCTATAACAAAACTTATCATTTAAAACTCCAATATCTGAATATGGAATATTAGAGAAATCATTAGAAAAATCATTTAAACACTCAAAAATTTTATTTATCTTTGAAAATTTACCAAATGGAAATAAACTCAAAAAAAACTTTTCATCATCATTTTCTAAAATAAATTGTTTTTCACCTATTTTATTTACTTTTAATTTTTTATTCTTCACAAATTCTATGTTTTTTACCAATTCAAGCATATTTTCCCTCTATGTACTAAACTCCAACAGATCTTAATAGTGCTTCATTAACTTTTTTCATAAAGAACTCATCTGTATATCCAACCTTTTCTCTCAGTCTCTTTTTATCTATTGTTCTTATTTGTTCTAACAATACAACAGAATTTTTTGGAAGACCAAAATCTGCTGAAACTTCAACGTGAGTTGGAAGTTTGACTTTATTCATCTGAGAAGTAATGGCAGCAATAATAACTGTTGGGCTATATTTATTTCCTACATCATTTTGAACAACTAGGACTGGTCTTACTCCTCCTTGTTCAGAACCTACAACCGGGCTTAAATCAGCATAAAAAATATCTCCTCTTTTTACCTTCATATCTTATTTCTTTTAGTAAACTAAAAGTACTCCCTCTTAATTAGTCTTATTTTATTATTATATATTTTTAAGGAAAATAAATCAATACTTAATAATTATTATCGAAATATTTTTAGAAATACAGAATAATTGTATTAAATTATACATATTTATTATATTAAGTTATTTTTTTACAATAAAAAAAGTGGATATAAATCCACTTTTAATTTCAAATCTAATTTGAAGTAATTCCTACTTTAATTCAATAGTAGCTCCTACTTCTTCTAATTTAGCTTTCATTTGTTCAGCTTCTTCTTTAGAAACTCCTTCTTTGATAGCTTTTGGAGCGTTATCAACGATGTCTTTAGCTTCTTTTAAGCCTAATCCGCTTAAATCTTTAACTGCTTTAACAACTTTCATTTTTTCTGCTCCAACTGATGCTAAAATAACATCAAATTCTGATTTTTCTTCAACAGCTGCAGCTGCTTCTCCACCAGCTACTGCTCCAACTACTACAGGTGCAGATGCAGAAACTCCAAATTTTTCTTCTGCTGCTTTAACTAATTCATTTAATTCAAGAACTGATAATTTTTCAATTGCTTCTAATATTTGTTCGAAATCCATAATATACCTCCTAAAATTTTACGCAACCATTAAGCTGCTTCTTCTTCTTTCTTTTTTCTTAGTGCATCTAACATATACACAAAATTTGATACTGGTGCCTTTAGGCTGCCAAGTAATTTCGCAATAAGTACTTCTCTTGAAGGAATGTTTGCAATAGCTTTAACACCGTTATTATCTAAAATTTTACCTTCTAAAATACCTGCTTTTATAACTAATTTTTCATTTGACTTTGCAAATTCATTAGTAATTCTTGCCGCTGCTGTTAAGTCTTCTCCTGAGAATGCAACTGCGCTAGGTCCTTCTAAATATTGATTGAAATCTTCTAAACCTAATTCTTTAAAAGCTAATTTCATCATAGTATTTTTATAAACCTTGTATTGAACTCCAGCTTCTCTATACTTATTTCTTAAGTTAGTAACTTGTTCAACAGTTAAACCTCTGTAATCAACTAAAACTAAAGAACCTGAATTTTCAATTTTTTCTCTAATTTCTGATACAACAGCTTGTTTTTGTTCTAAAACAAAATCTTTCATCGTTTCACCTCCATTAAAGGCTACATATAAAAAAATCTCTACCAAGAGTAGAGAAAAAAATACATAATAAAGTATTTCCACCTATGTAGGATTTTTAAACAATCGTCCCTACGGTCTTGGGTAGCCTATAAAATTAACATATATATTATATCATAATTTAAAAATAATGCAATACCTTTTTTAAAAAATTTTTTAATATATCTTTTATCTTATTTTTATGGTAGAATATATACATTATTAATTAGTTTAAGGTGAGTTATGTTAAAATATATTTATGTGTTATTAATTTCAATGGTACCTATTATTGAACTTAGAGGTGCAATTCCATATTCTCAAGCAATGGGACTTCCAATTATAAATTCATACATAGTAGCTATTTTAGGGAATTTAATTCCTGTGCCATTTGTTTACTTTCTTGCAAAGAAGTTTCTACACTGGGGAGAAGATAAAAGATTTATTGGAAAATTTTGTAAAAAAATCTTATTAAAAGGACATAAAGCAGGAGAAAAAATTTTAAAAAAATCTGGAAAAAGCGGAATTTTAATTGCTCTTGCAATTTTTATTGGAATCCCATTTCCTGGAACTGGTGCATATACAGGTATGTTAGCTGCAAGTATTTTAGATATAGATTTTAAAACAAGTATTTTTTCTGCAATTTTAGGATTAATTCTTTCGGGAATAATTATGGCAACTATTAGTTTTCATGTTTTTTAAAAAGGACAACAACGTTGTCCTTTTCTATTGCAAAAAATTTAATTTTTGGTTATTATATAAGTAAGATATTTATATCTAATTTAACTATGGAGGTAATATATGGAATTTAAAATTGGCAATTCTGGATTAGTTAAAGTACTTTATTTTTTTGAAGGAAATGACATTTTAGGAATTAGTAAAGAGTTAAAAGAATATGTTAATGAAAACAAATTATTCGATGGTAAAAGAGGAGAAATTTTTTCTAATCTAGGACCAAATACTGAAAATATAATTTTATTAGGATTAGGAAAAGAATCTGAAGTTTCTCTTGAAAATATTAGAAGAGCTTTCCTTTCACTAGGTAAATGTTTAAAAGCTAATAAGGTAAAATCTTGCAATATAGAAATCAAAAATTTTGATGGACTTTGTTACAAATTAACTGCTGAAGCAATAATCGAAGGGATTGTAAATGTTACTTACAATTTTGACAATTTCTTAAAAGATAAAAAAGACGCTTATGACTGCGAAGTATTCTTTGAAGTTCTAGAAAACAAATTAGATCATGTTGAAGATGGAATCAAAGAAATAAACGCACTAATGGAAGCTGTATTTATGTGTAGAGATCTTGTAAATAGACCAGCAAATGATATTTATCCAGAAACATTAGCAAACTTTGCTAAAGAAGAACTTGAAAAAGTTGGAGTTGAAGTTGAAGTTTTAGAAAAGAAACAAATTGAATCTTTAAAAATGGAAGCTTTCCTTTCTGTTGCTAGAGGTAGTGATTTACCGCCTAAATTTATCATTATGAAACATCTACCAAACAAAGATGAAAAACCGATTGTATTAGTTGGTAAAGGACTAACTTATGATTCTGGTGGATATGCAATAAAACCTGCAACTGGAATGGTTGATATGAAAACTGATATGGGCGGTAGCGCAGCAGTTATTTCAACAATGTATGCAGTTGGTAAAATGAATGTTCAAAGAAATGTAATTGCTCTTGTAGCATCTTGCGAAAACATGATAAATGGTAGCGCATATAGAAATGGAGATATAATTTCTTCTATGAAAGGTTCAACAATTGAAGTAATAAATACTGATGCTGAAGGAAGATTAACATTAGCAGATGCTCTTTATTATGGAGCATCAAAATTAAATCCAGAATGTATAGTTGATGTAGCAACTTTAACAGGCGCTTGTATTTATGCATTAGGTTCAAGAGTAATTGGTGCTGTAAGTAATAACGATGAAGTATATGCAAAAATTCAAGAATCAGCAGATTTTATGGGAGAATATTTATGGAGATTTCCTGTTTTTGAGGAACACAGAGAAAGTGTTAAAGGAAAGATTGCAGATTTATTAAATTCTACTGGTCCTGGATCAGGTGGAGCAATAACTGCTGGTATATTCTTAGAACACTTTGTTGAAAATACTCCATGGGTTCATCTAGATATAGCAGGTCCTTCATATTCTAGTTCAGCTTGGGGAACAAATCCTGAAGGAGCGAGTGGAACTCCAGTAAAAACACTTTACAATTTTGTAAAGAAATATAATAAAAAATAATTGTATTAATTAAAAATGGTATGCCAATTAAGGCATACCATTTTTCAAAATTTATATCTTTTTAATCTTAAACTGTTTAAAACAACACTTACTGAGCTAAAACTCATTGTAAATCCAGCTAACATTGGATTTAAATATCCAAATGCTGCAAATGGAATTGCAATAACATTATAGAAAAATGCCCAGAATAAATTTTGCTTTATAACTTTTAAAGTTTGTTCACTAATATTAATTGCTTTTAAAAGTGTACTTAGATTTCCATTCATCAAAGTAATATCTGAAGTTTCCATAGCTATATCAGTTCCAGTTCCCATTGCAAAACTAATATCTGCACTTGCAAGAGCTGGTGCATCATTAATTCCATCTCCTACCATTGCAACAACTTTTCCTTGTTTTTGCAATTCAACAACTTTTTGTGATTTTTCATTCGGCATTACTTCATACAGAACATTATTAATACCTAGTTTATTAGCAACTTTTCTAGCTACAACTTCACTATCACCAGTAATCATAAATACATCAATATTCTTTTCTTTTAATTTGTTGATTATTTCATAAGCATTATCTGAAATTTCATCTTCTAATACTACATAACCAGCAAATTTATTTCCTATTGAAATAAAGATAGTCAACAATTCATTTTCTATATTTATTTCTAATTTCCCTATTTTTTCTTCAATGTATTTTCTCTTACCTATAAATACTTCTTCACCATTATAAGTAGCTTGAATACCCATTCCTGCAATAACTTTTAAATCTGAAACATCTAATTCTTTAACATTTTTTTCGTTGCAATAACTTACTATTGATTTTGCTATTGGATGATCAGTATTTTTTTCTAGAGAACATATTACACTTAGAAATTCATCTTCTGATAAATTAGTATTATTTTTTATTTCAACAACTTTTAACTTTCCAGTAGTTAGTGTTCCGGTCTTATCAAAAATAATACTATCCATTTTATGAATTTTTTCTAAAACTTCTCCACTCTTTATTAAAATACCATTTTGTGCCGCAACCCCTGTTCCTGCCATGATTGCAGTTGGTGTTGCTAAACCAAGTGAACATGGACAAGCTATAACCATTACCGCACAACTATTTAATAAACTTGTAGTAAAATCTTTTGTAATAATATATGTTATTACAAGTGTGGCGAATGAAGATAAGATTACCCCAGGCACAAAATAACTTGAAATTTTATCAGCAAGTCTTTGTACAGGAGCTTTTTTTGTTTGTGCATTTTGTACTAAATCAAGAATTTTAGATAGTACAGAATTTTCAACAGTACTCTTTACTTCAACTTTTAAAACACCTTCTATATTATTAGTTGCTCCAATTACTGAATCTCCAACACCTTTTTCTACAGGAACGGACTCACCAGTAATCATAGCTTGATTTACAGAGCTACTTCCATATACTATAATCCCATCAACAGGTATTTTTTCATAAGGTTTAACTAAAACAATATCTCCAATTTTTACATCTTCAATATTCTTTTTTACTTCTCTATTGTCTTCAATTACAATTGCGTAATCTGCTTTTAAGTCCATCAATTTCATAATGGCTCCAAAAGTATTTGACTTTGCATTTGTTTCAAAATATTTACCTAGTAAAATTAAAGTTATAATCATTGCTGAACTATCAAAATAAACATCTACACTACCGATTAAAACTTTATATACTGAATAAAAATAAGCCATTGAAGTACCAAAAGCAATTAATACATCCATATTAGTACTTTTGTTTTTTAAATTTTTGTAAGCACTTATATAAAATCTTTTCCCTACATAAAATTGAACAACACTTGCAAATGCCCATTGAATATAACCATTAAGCATAAACTTATGCATATTGAACATATGGAAAAACATTGAAACCATAAGCGGAACACTAAATACTAAAGATATAATTAAATCTTTTCTTAAATTTTTAATTTCATCTTCATAAATATTTTGTTTTTCTGCTTTTTCTTTTTTAACAGAAATTTTATATTTTTCTAAAACAGAATTTATTTCTTCAACTGAAACTACATCTTTTAAATATTCAATTTTTAAAATATTATCTTCATCTTTAACAAGAACTGTATCTTTTTCTTTAAGTTCAGAAACTATTTTCTCTATATCTTCTGCTTTAATACTGCTCTTTTCTATAATTAGTTCATCTCTTTTCGGCTTATATCCAAGTCTTTTTATAACCCCAATTAGACCCTCAACCTTTGCATCATCTGCAACTGAAATTGTAACAGTTTTACTCATAAGATTTACTGATACATCTTCTACAACATTTAACTTTGCAAGACCTTTTTCAACTTTCATTGCACACGCTTGACAAGACATTCCATCTACAAAAATATTAATTTTTTTGCTCATTCAAATCGCCCCCTAACGACATTTTTGAAATTAAAAGTTCTAATAACAAATCAATATCTCTATTTTTACTTTTTAAATCTGCTTCTACTGAATAAGCAAGATCTACAAAATAGCATAGAGATTTCAAAGAAAAATTATCACAAACAGAATATAATTTTTTACATTCATAATTTGAAATTTTTAATTCTTTTGAGATAAAATCAATATGCTTTTGTTTTTGTTTCAAAACTTTCACTCCCAAAAGATTTCTTATGTATCTAACAATCATATAAAATGTAGAAAAGGAGTCCTCTCCAGACTTCTTCAATTCAACTAAAACTTTAATTGAATTTTTATAATCTTTTTTAGAAACTGTATCTAATAATTTAAAAATGCTATTTTCAAATTTATCTACTAAAATTTCATCAACATCTTTAAAATCTAGAATATCTTTAGAAAAAGAGTTAAGAAGTTTATTAACTTCATTTTCTACATCATAGAGATTCTTTTCTCTACTACTATCTAAATACCCAATTCTATCAATTATATACTTCAAAACATTATTTTTTATTTCAATATTTTTTTGAACAAATCTCTTTTTAATAAATTTAAAAAGTTCATTTTCATTAAATCTAATAAGCTCAATATTATGTCCTAAAATAGAAATTTGTTTGTAAAATTTACCACGAAAAGCCAAGCTTCCCTTCATTACAAATAGAAGAACTGTAGTATTTGGTATCTTATCAATATAATCATACATCTCTTCAAAAAAGTTTTTGTATGTAGAAATTCCATTTTTCGATAGATTCACATCATTTACTATTATAAGTCTTTTATTGCTAAAAAAAGGAGCTGTTTCACAATCCATTTTTAGTTTTTGTAAATCAACTTTAGAAAAATCATACTCAATATAATTCATATCAAAAAAATCCTTTGATACTACTTTCTCTTTAAACAAATCTACAAATCTATCTATTAAAAAAATTTCTTCCCCACTTAATACATATATACCATTAAGATCTCCACTTTCAAGCAATTTCATAGCTTGTATGTAATTCATAGTTCCTCCTTAATAAAACATAAATCTATTAATAAATCATTTCTTTTTATAAATAAAACAACAAATGCTAATAAGTAAATAATACAATTAAAAATATCCATAAAATAGAAATCTAAAAATACTAATAAATTATCATCAATATCTCTAAATCCAATAATTCTTTCTTCAAACCTATTTATTCTCAATATTATATTCCCCTGTAAGTCTGTTCTATAAACAGTACTTCCTACAGATTTTATTCTCTCAAGCGCATCTTTATGCGGATGATTATATCTATTTTTATAACCACAGGAAATAATAGAAGTTTTTGGACTTGAAGCTAATAAAAAATTCTTCGTACTAGAATTTTTACTACCATGATGTGCTACCTTTAAATAATCACAATCTATATCATTTTTTACAAGTTGATTTTCAGTAAAAGCTCCAATATCTCCAGTAAAAAGAATTTTCTTTCCATTTGTAGTTACTCTAACTATTATACCTCTTTCATTTTCCTCCAGAGCATCCTTACCTTTAATTATTTCTAAATCTATATCTTTTGAATTTATAATTAAATTAGTTTCTACATTATAAATATTTTTAGCTTTAACTTCTCCATATTTTTTTAAGAAATCTTCATATCCATTTTTTCTAAAAAATAAGTTTTTAATCTCCACTTCTTTTGATAAATTACTTAAATTTTTACAATGGTCTGCATCTAAATGTGAAATAAATACAAAATCAAGTTTCTTCACTCCACTTTTTTGTAAATATGGAATCAATACAGATTTGCCATTATCTACTTTACCAAAAGTAATTCCTCCTGTATCTATAAGAACAGTGCTTTGATTTCCTCTTATTAAGCAAGCATCACCTTGACCTATATCTATAAAATTTATCACTACTTCGTTTTTATAAATATAATAAATATTCGTAAAAGTACAAACTAGCAAAATTGATATAATAAAAAATTTAAATCCGTCTATTGTTAGATACTTTATATCTCGTCTTTTAAAATACATTAGTATTAACAAATATGTAAAAACTAAAAACACAAAATTATAATTATAAAAAGTAAAATTAACACTAATTTCTTTTAAAAATCCAACATTTAATCTTATTAAATTTAAAATATTATTTACAAAAAATCCAAGTAATAATGAAAGTTTTAGACTTATAAGTCCAAAAATTAATATAAAAAAAGATATTACTATACATATCACAAAAATTGGTGTTAGTACTAAATTACTAATAAATAACATTAATGATACTTTACCAAAAACATAAAGTATAATCGGTAAAATTACAATTAATACCGATAGTGTGAGTTTAAGAGACTTACTAATTAATCCATCTCTATTTTTTGAAAAATAAGGTAAAATTTTTATAATTCCAAAAACTGAAAATGCACTTAAATATAAACCTATATCAAAAATCATATATGGATTTATCAATAAAATAATAAAAATAGTCAATAATAAATCATTTAATTTATCTTTAACTTTACCATAAAGAGATGAAAAAATAGATATAAATAAAAATATTTCAGCCCTTAAAACACTTGTGGGATTACCTATTAAACTGGCATATAAAAATATAAAAAATAATGCTACTATTTCTCTAAAAATTCTTCTTATTGGTAAAATAACTAAAATTCTAGTCAATATTAGATAAATAATCCCAATATGTAAACCACTTACGGCTAAAATATGAGAAAGTCCTACCTCTCTAATATCATTTTCAAAATCTGTATCATAACTATTAGCTAGAAAAATCCTCTTCATTATATTAGAATTTTCGGTAGATAAAGTTTTATCAAATATATTCTCTACATACAAATTAAAATAGCTTTTTAGACTTTTATGTTCTCCAATAACTTTTACTTCATCAGAAAAAATATCTGAAAAGATATTTTTCTTTAAATTATATCTTTTATAATTAAAAAGTCTTGGATTCCCATTAGATCTTATTTCTTTAAGTTTTCCATTTACTCTTATTATATCTCCAATTTTGAGTTCTATATTATTTGTAAAAAGTAAAATTTTCTCATTTTTTTCAATTTTATCTATAGTTTTTAATTTGACTTCATATTTGTATCCATCGCCATCAGAACGAATTGTAGAACTTAGTACTTCTCCTGTTAAAGTAATTTTTTTGTCAAAAAACTCACTTAAATCACTATTTTTTTCAGAACGAAAACTAACTAAAAATCCAATTGAAAACATCAAAAAAAATATTTTTAATTTGTTGAATTTAAAAATATGCATAATTATTCCAATAAAAACAACAATCAAAAAAATATATAATTTTGTAAAATGTTCAATTTTTAAAAAATAACAAAATAAAATTCCACATATTAAGGAAATTAGATAAAAAATTATATTTCTTTTCATACTTCCTCCAAATACAAAGGCATTAAACTATTTATAAAAATATTATATCATATTTCAAATAAAAAAAGCAGTAATATATATAATTACTACTTTTTTTGATTTTTTATTAGTCTCCAATGTATTTAATATAAACTTGACAAGGATTCCATTCATCCCATAGAGTTGGAAAACACTCCAATTCCTTATATCCAACAGATTTATAGAAATTATTTGTTATATCATATTCCTTATAATGTCCACTCTGAACTGTTTTGACCTGAGTATAAGTATAACCAAGTTTTTTTGCCAATTCTTCATAAGCATAATTTAATTTTGTTCCTATTCCCATTCTATGATAATTTTTCTTGATTCCCATAACAAAAATATCTGCACAATCTCTACTTGTAGAATTCAACACCACAAAACCTACTGCATCATTATCCAGAAAACACGCGATAAATGGTTTATCTTTTGAATCTCTAATATATTCTTCTGTACTCTCTGGCATTCCAAACCATTCAGGAAGATCATTTAGTATGTCTCTTGATATACTTTCCTTCAAATTGGTATCAAATATTTCTTTAATAATAAATTCTTTCAAATTATAATCTCCAATAAATCTATTGTTTAATCAATATATCTTATATTTCCACTAGCTGATTTTTTAAGTCTATTCATTATTGAAAATCCGAGTCCATCTTCATTACAACCCTCTACAATTATCAAATCAACATTTTTACTATCAAATATTCTAAGACCTTTAAATAATATTTTTGACATCTCTTTTAAATCAGAAACTGAACCTAGTGATAATATATTTTCATTTTCTACATCTAAACTAGTTTCATCAAACTTAAATATTCCAATTTTCAAGTTTTTATTTTCTCTTAATATTTTTTCAATTTCTTTTGATGATTTTATTCTATCTATAGTTGAAATTACAATTACCTTTGCTTTAGGTGCATAATGTTTATACTTTTGTCCTGGTGATTTTGGAATTGTATTTTCTGAAACAATTGCATCATCAATTAAGATTTCATCCTCATATTTTAGAAAATCTTCTCTTGTATATAATCCTGGCCTTAAAATTGTATACGGTTTTTTTGTCAAATCCAAAACTGTTGATTCTATTCCAATATTACAAAGCCCACCATCTAAAATTACAGAAATTTTCCCATTCATATCAGTAAAAACATCTTCCGCAGTTGTTGGTGATGGCTTACCTGAAATATTTGCAGACGGTGCAGCTATTGGAACTCCACACTCTTTTATAAAGTCTATAGCAATCTCATGCTTAGGCATTCTTATTGCAACTGTATCAAGACCACAACTAACAGTTTCAGGAATAATATCTTTCTTTTTCATAACAACAGTTAATGGTCCTGGCCAAAAATAATTTAAAAATTCTTTTATATCATCATTTAATTCACAAACCAATTCATCCATCATTTCATAATCTGAAATATGTAAAATTAATGGATTGTCTTGAGGCCTATTCTTTGCCTTAAATATTTTTGAAACTGCAATATCTGATAGTCCATTTGCACCCAAACCATATACAGTTTCAGTTGGGATTGCAACAATTTCATCATTTAATATTAATTTTGCAGATTTTTCAATATTTTCTTTTGTCGGTTTTAATATTTCAGTCATAAATTATTTTTCAATTCCCAAAGATTTTTTTGCTAAATGGTCAGCAAGGTCATTGTATTTTTCATTTGAATGAGCCTTAACCTTTACAAATAAAATCTCTATTTCCTTTCTAAACTCTTTTATCTTATCTCTATATCCTATTGTTAGAGGCAAATTACACTTCCACTCACCATTTGCCCAAGATGAAATACCTTGATAATCATAAAAAATAGTTATTCTTCTCTTTTTAAGTTTAATAGCCTCACTTATTGCTCTAATTGCTCCAAAAAGCTCTCCAGTTACATTCCTACTTTTTGCAACGTCAGGATCTTCTCCTTTCCCAAAAAGCTCTATAATTTCATCTTTCAATATAAGAACAACACCATAACCATATTCTAAAGAATCTTTTTTATAAGAACCGTCAACATAGGCTATGATTTCATCCTCTTCTATTTCATCAATATCTAAAATTTTTGTTTCATTTTTTTCATTTCCATTTTCCAAAAACTCTTTAGCTTCTTCAAATGATGGAAATGATTTGTAAATAGCTCCTGAAAAGCCAGCAACTTGTTTCTTGCAGTCATCCCAGTTATTAAATATACCTACAGATTTACCAACCTTGACTGCATAATACTTTTTAGCCAAAAACAAATCCCCCTATTTCTTTTTCCAAGTTGTTGATGAAAACAACACTAAAATTGGGAATATTTCAAGTCTTCCCGCAAGCATTGCAAAAGATAAAACAATTTTATTAAAATTAGTAAGACTTGCAAAACTTCCAGTCGGCCCAACGACTCCAAGTCCTGGACCTATATTATTAAATGTTGCCATTACTGCTGAAAAAGCAGTTAAAAAGTCTGGAACAGTAAATGATAATAGAAATGTAAAAATAATTATTAAGAACATATAAATTACAAAATAACTCTTTACCTCTTCTAAAACATCATTTCCTACTAGTTTATTATCAACCTTAACACTTGAAATTCTTTTTGGATTAATAGCCTTTCTAAATTGTAAAATTGAAGACTTAACCAAAATTATAAATCTTGAAATTTTCAAGCCCCCAGCAGTTGAACCTGCACAAGCACCTGTAAACATCAAAAATAGTAATATTGTATGAGAAAAAGTTGGCCATTTTCCAAAGTCTACCGTTGCGTAACCGGTAGTAGAAATAATTGAAGAAACAGTAAAAAATATATCCTTAACAGCCGTTAAATAAGAAGTGTAATTTTCTCTTATGTTAAAGAATATTAGTACAACACTTCCAAACACTATTAATAAATACCATCTTAATTCTTCACTTTTTAGACCTTCTCTAGCTTTCCCTATTAGTATTACATAGAACAAGTTGAAATTTATCCCAAAAATAATCATAGCTATTGCTAAAATCATCTCAACTGTAGGACTATTATAATATGCTATTGAATTAGCTTTAATTCCAAAGCCACCTGTTCCAGCTGCTCCAAAAGCATGAACAAATGAATCAAAGATAGGATGTCCTACTAATATCAATACTATTATTAAAATTGCAGTCATTGCAAAATAAATTTTATATAATAGTCTTGCTGTATAACTCATTTTAGCAACTATCTTACCAAAAATCGGTCCTGGTACTTCTGCTTTCATTATATGTGAATTTCTATTTGAACGCGGTAAAATTGCAAGCGCAAAAACTAAAATTCCCATACCACCAATTAAATGTGTAAAACTTCTCCAGAAAAGCATTGAATGAGTAAGTGCCTCAACATCTGGTATTATACTTGCTCCAGTAGTTGTAAATCCACTTGAAGTTTCAAAAAATGCATCTATAAAGCTTGGAATTGAACCTGAAAATACGAATGGCAAGGCTCCAAAAGCTGATAATAATATCCATGATATAGAAACTATTATAAAGCCTTCTTTTTCGTAAAACTCTCCATTTGAATCAGATTTATATCCCAATATAAAACCACTTAATAGTAACAAAAATATTGTTGCTAAAAAACTTAAAATATTTATTGAATCTTCTTTATATATCAGAGAAACTATTATAGGTAAAAGTAAAAAGCCTGCCTCGATATATAAAATTTTACTTAAAATATATCTTATAATTTTATTATTCATAATCCACCTATACTAAGATACTATCTATGTTTTGTATCACACTAGCCTTTGAAATAACTATTACAGTATCTCCAACTAATATAGAATCTTCTCCAGTTGGGAAAATCAAACTATTATCTCTAATTATATAAGCAACAAGTACATTTTCTTTTATTTCTAAATCTTTTAAAGGCGTTCCTATTGCCTTTGATGTTTTATTTACTTTTATTTCTACTGCTTCAACATTATTTGATAATCTGTGTAAAGTTTCTATATTAGAACCTTCACTATTTATAATTGATCTTACAACACTAATAATAATGTCTGAAACTAATCTTTTAGGTGTAACAAATGTGAAATTTTCCTTCGGTGGAATTATGTTTAAAAGTGAAATTCTACTAACTTTTGCTATTGATTTTTTTACATTTAATTTTTCAGCAAACATTGCTAACATAATATTTTCTTCATCAATACCAGTTAATGCAACACAAGCATCATAGTTCTTTAATCCTTCTTCATCTATAACATCTGAATCAGAACCATCTGCACAAATAACTTTAACTTTTGAAGGGAATTTTTCACTAAATGAAGTAGCTATATCTCTATTAACTTCTACTAACTTAACTTTTATATTTTCCTTAATTAAGTTAGAAATTAAGTAATAGGAAATTCTACTACCACCTATAATAAATACAGATTCTATTTTTTTATCTCCAACTTTTAATAAATTATAGAATTTATAAACGTACTCATCTGTCCCGGTGAAATGAACTCTATCTCCTTCTCTGATTACAAACTCTCCAGATGGAATAAAAATTTCACCATGTCTTTCTACGATTCCTATTAATACTTTTATATTAAATTTTTGTTGTAATTCCTTTATTTTAACATCCTTTAAAGGATTATTTTCTCCAACTGTAATTCCAATAAGTTTTACTCTACCATCAACAAAAGTTTCAACTGAATATGCTGATGGATACTTTAATCCTCTTGAAATTTCTCTAGCAGCAACAAATTCAGGATTGATAACTAAGTCAATTCCCAAAGCATCCTTAACGAAATCATATTTTGCATAATATTCAGGATTTCTAACACGTGCAATAGTATACTTTGCTCCCATATTTTTTGCAAAAATACAAGATATAATATTAACTTCGTCACTTTCTGTTACAGAAATGAATACTTCACATTCATTTACTCCTGCCTCTTCTAATACATCATAGTTAGTTCCACTACCAGAAATCCCCATAATATCATATTTAGATAACATTTCGTTTAATATGTCTTGTTTCTTTTCTATTAAAATAATATCATTATCGTCTGTATTCAAATCTGTAAATAGATACTCTCCAACCTTACCGGCTCCAACAATTATAATTTTCATAAAAAACCTCCATTTCATAGTATATCATATTTTTAGAAAACTTCAATAGAAACAAAAAAATATGTAAATTAATATTTTACTATTATATAGAATTTAAGTTTTAAAAAAATTCCTATGGGTAAATTATAAATGAAAAACAATTTCGTTTTTAAAAAATTGAAAATTTTAGGAGGAATTAAAATGGCATTTGAATTAGTAAAATTAAACTATGCATATGATGCATTAGAACCTGTAATTGATAAGGAAACTATGGAAATTCACCATAGCAAACATCATCAAGCTTATGTAAACAATTTAAATAACTTAATTAAAGATACAATTTTTGAAGAAGCTTCTCTAGAAGAAATCTTGACTCATCTAGATCATGCCCCAGAAGATAAAAAAGCCGGAATTACAAATAATGTAGGTGGAGTTTTCAATCATAACTTATTCTGGGAGAGCATGACTCCAGGTGGAGCAAAAGAACCAGTTGGTGAAGTTGCTAAAAAAATCGCTGAAAAATATGGAGATTTCGAAACTTTCAAAGAAGAATTCAATAAAAAAGGTGCTGGACAATTTGGTTCAGGTTGGGTATGGCTTGTTTCTGACAAAGAAGGAAATATTGATGTAGTTGCAACTCCTAACCAAAACTGCCCTATCTCATGTGGTAAAGTTGTTTTATTAGGAAATGACGTTTGGGAACATGCTTACTACTTAAAATATCAAAATAGAAGAGCTGATTACCTAAAAGAATGGTGGAAAGTTGTTAACTGGGATGTAGTTGAAGCAAGATACCAAAAAAGAAATCCTGAATCTTGTGGCTGTGGCTGCGGTTGTGGATGCTAATTAAAAATATTAAGAGATTTCAAATGAAATCTCTTTTTTTTTATAAAAAACCGACTTATTTCTAAGTCGGTTAAATTTTATAAATTTTCTATCCAATTTTTAATTACATCATCACTATCTTTTAAGTCAAATCTTTTACCCTCTTTTAGTATAGAATCCTTACAAGAAATTTTTAATTCTTCGTTAGTATTTCCCATTAAACTTTCTCCAGAAGTTGCAAAAGGGATAATTGTTTTACCTTTTAAATCATAGCTTTCTAAAAAAGTATTTATAATAGTAGGCGCAACATACCACCAAATTGGAAATCCAACATATATAGTATCATATTCTCCCATATTAACAAACTTATTAGCTATTTCAGGCCTAAAAGATTTGTTCTTCATTTCGATACTGCTACGACTATTTTCATTCATCCAGTTTAAATCTTCTTCTGTATAAACATCTTTAGGTTGTATTTCATATAAATCAGCACCAACAACTTTTGAGATTCTCTCAGCAAGTTTCTTTGTTACTCCACTCGCACTGAAATACGCAACTAATTTTTTACCCATAAAATGTACCTCCTATATTCTATTTATTCAATATTTTCTTGATATCATTGATGATTAAATCTTTTGAAATTCCATTTTCAAGGAGTAATTTTTCTGCAACAACTCTATCCGGAAAATTCTTTTTAATCCCATAATTCTTAACCTTTAAATCGGATGTTCCATAGAATCTTGAAACTTTTTCTCCAAAACCACCATCTAAAACGCTATCTTCTAAGGTTATAACTAATTTATGGTCTTCTTTTAATTTTTCAAGTAATTCTTCATCTAAACCAGTAATATATACTGGATTAATTAAAGTAACATCTCCTAACTCGTCAGCTATTTCTTTTCCTAAATTATAGAAATTACTTAGTGCTATAATAGCAACATCTTTACCTTTTTTTATTACTTTAGATTTGTTTAAAATTGAGTAATCTGTTGAATCTTCTTCACCAGTAGTTACAACATCAACTACTGGAACTCTTATTGCCACAGGATGTTCTGTTTGATTCAAACCCCAATCTAACATCTTAAAATATTCTTCTTTGTTTGTAGGTGCAAGATATACTAAATTTGGAATATTTGAAATCATCGGTATATCAAAAATACCTAAATGTGTTGCATCACTTTCCTCATATACAGATGCCCCATAAACCAATATTAGTGCTGGATTATTATTTAAACATAAATCATGAGAAAGTTGATCATATGTTCTTTGCATAAATGTACTATATACACAAAAAACTGGTTTTCCACCATTCTTTGCAAGTCCTGATGACATTGCAACTGCATGTTCCTCTGCAATACCAACATCTATATATTGTTTGCCCATTTGTTCTCTAACACTTGGAGAAAATCTAAAAGCGCCTGGAGTACCAGCATTTATAACAGCAACAGTTTTATCTTTTTTAATTGCATTTAGTAAATAATCAACTGTCAAAGTCTTGTATGTATCTACAACTTGACCACTTCCAAAAGTTTTAAATTCTCCAGTTTCTATATCAAAAGGAGAACCATAATGATATCTCTCTCTGTTAATTTCTGCTGGTTTAAAACCACTACCTTTTGTTGTTGAAAGATGTATTACTATTGGCTTATTAATATCTTTAACTGATTTAAATGCAGAAATTAATGCTTCTATATCATTTCCTTTATCAACATAAATATAATTTAGTCCCAATGACTTAAAAAGATTAGTCTCAGTTTTTCCTTTAGACTCTCTTAAATCACGAAGATTTTTATAAAGTCCACCATGATTTTCAGCAATAGATTGATCATTATCATTTATAACTACTATCATATTGCTATTAAGTTCAAAAACATTATTAAGTCCTTCTAACGCTTCTCCACCACTTAATGAGCCATCTCCTATTACTGCAATAATATTTTCATTCTCACCTTTTAAATCTCTTGCTTTTGCAAGACCACAAGCAAGACTAATTGATGTTGAAGTATGTCCTATTGTAAAGAAATCATGTTCACTTTCTTTAGGAGAAGTAAAACCACTAACTGAGCCGTATTTATCCGCTTCCATAAAAGCTTCTTTTCTTCCAGTTAACATTTTGTGAACATAAGTTTGATGTGAAACATCAAAAACTATCTTATCTTTTGGAGAATCAAAAACATAATGAAGTGCTACTGTAAATTCTAATGATCCAAGATTTGGTCCAATATGTCCTCCCTTTTTACTAAGTCTTTCTAATAAATGAGTTCTTAGTTCAACAACTAATTCTTTTAATTCATCGATAGACAATTTTTTTATATCTGCTGGTGAATTTATTTTTTCTAAGTACATAAAAATCTCCTCCAAATATGTATTTTTAATTTAAGTTTTTATCAAACCTTATTTTCATTTATACCCTAAATAATCAAGATAAATTAAAATCTATTGTTTAAAAATTTTTAATTTGTGTTAAAATATAAATATAATTTAATTTGAGGTGAAATAATGAAAATTGCTTATATATTTTTTAATGGAAAGCTATTAGGAGATACTAATTATTATAGAAAATTTTATACGGAAAATAAAGGTGATATATTCTGTGCTGACGGGGGTGCTAATCTATGTTATGAATTAAATTTAATCCCATTAGAAATTTGGGGAGATTTAGATTCAATAAACAAAGATATATTAGAATATTATACAGAAAAAAATGTAATTATAAAAAAATTCAATAAGGATAAAGATTTTACAGATTCAGAATTAATAATAAACTATTTAAAAGATAAAAACTATAATAAAATTTATTGTGTTGGTGCTTTTGGTGGTGATATAGATCATGAACTTACAAATATAAATCTAATATACAAGTATGATAATTTATATTTTATAAAAGAGAATGAAATGCTTTTTAAAATAGAAAAAGATTTAGAATTTAAAAATTCTAAAAATACTAAAATTTCATTTATTCCATTTTCAAAAGAAATTATTAATCTGAAATTGCAAGGTTTTAAATATAATGTTGAAAATGTTAATCTAAAAAAAGGAGATTCCCTTTGCATGAGCAATGTGATTATTTCCGATTTAGCAAAAATAAGTTTTGACTCAGGAACTATTCTATGTGTTATAAAATCTTAATTGATATTTATTATTATTGTGTTTACTTTTAAATTTTTTAGGAGTATAATATACTTGTAGCTTTTATGAAAAATGTTACGCAATTTATGTTAAACATTATCTTTTGAAAGGAGATTATTATGGCTTGTACTACAATTTTAGTTGGCAAAAATGCCACATTTGATGGATCAACAATGGTTGCTCGTAATGAGGATTCTCCATCAGGTCAATTTTGTGAAAAGAAATTTATAGTTGTTCATCCTAATGAACAACCTGTTAAATATAAATCAGTTTTATCTCATGTTGAAATTGATTTACCTACTAACCCAATGCGTTATACTTGTATGCCAAATGCAGTTGATAACGAAGGAATTTGGGGTGCATGTGGTGTTAATGAGTTAAATATTTCAATGTCTGCAACTGAAACTTTAACATCAAATGAAAGAGTATTAGGATCAGATCCTCTTGTAGAATATGTTCCAGCAGTTGGAAAAGAAGGAGATGCAGATTATATTCCTGAAAAAGTTGGCGGAATTGGTGAAGAAGATATGGTTACTTTAGTTTTACCATATATTAAATCTGCTCGTGAAGGTGTTTTAAGACTTGGTGAATTATTAGAAAAATATGGAACTTATGAAATGAATGGTATTGCTTTCCAAGATATTAATGAAATTTGGTGGTTAGAAACTATTGGTGGTCATCACTGGATAGCAAGACGTGTTCCTGATGACTGTTATGTAATTATGCCAAATCAACTTGGTCTTGACTTTTTTGATTTAAAAGATGCTTTTGGAGAACAAAAAGAATATTTATGTTCTTCTGATTTAAAAGAATTTATAAATAGATATCATTTAGATCTTTCTCTAGATGGTGTTTTAAATCCTAGAGATGCTTTTGGTAGTCATTCAGATGCAGATCATACTTATAATACTCCTCGTGCTTGGGTATTACAAAGATATTTCAATCCTATTACAAACTATTGGGATGGACCTGATGCAGATTATCTTCCTGAATCAGATGATATTCAATGGTGTAGAGTTCCTGAAAAGAAAATAACAGTTGAAGATATTAAATATGCACTTTCTAATCATTTCCAAGGAACTCCATATGATCCATACGGAAAGTTCTCAGATGAAAAAGGTAAATTCAGACCAATCGGTATTAACAGAAATAACTTCTTAGGACTTGTTCAAATTAGACCGGATATGCCAGAAGAAATCAGAAGTATTGAATGGCTTGCTCTTGGTTCAAATGTATTCAATGCTATGATTCCTTTCTATGTGAATATAGATAAAACACCAGAATATTTAGCAAATACAACAGGTGTTCCAACAACTGATGACTTCTATTGGACAAACCGTTTAATAGCCGCTCTAGCAGATGCTCATTACGCATCATGTAGTTCTCATATTGAACGTTATCAATTGGCAATTCAATCAAAATCTACAGAAATTTTAAACAAATACGACAATGAATTCTTAAGTGGAAAAGTTCAAAAAGATAAAGTTGTTGAATTTTGTGAAAAAGCTAATGAAGAAATTGCAACTGAACTTAGAAAACAAACAATTGACGTACTAAGTAAAGTACTTTATACAGCAAGTTGTGAAATGAAAAATGGTTTTTCAAGATCAGATGCTTAATAATTACAAATAAAAAAGGAGCTTTATTTGAGCTGAACCCAAAAATACGGACAGTTAAATAAATTATTCAAAGGAATGTAATCTATAATCAATAGGAGACATTCCTTTTAAATTCTCCTTAATTCTTTTCGTATTGTACCATTTAATATACTCTTTTATATCTTCTATTAATTTTTCATAAGAAGAATAATTTTCTCCATAAAACATTTCTTGTTTCAATATTCCAAAAAAATTCTCCATTGGTGCATTATCTAAGCAGTTTCCTTTCCTAGACATACTTTGTCTTATATTGTTATTTTCTAATATTCTTACAAAACTACTATGTTGATAATGAAAGCCTTGATCTGTATGAATTGTTAAATCTTCTTTGTTTTTTATTCTTTTTAAAGCTTTTTCTAATGACTTATTTGTTAAAGTTACTGTAGGACTAAAACCTATTGAATATGATATTATTTCTCCATTAAAAGTATCTAAAATCGGTGATAAATATATCTTCTTTTCACTATTTCTTATTTTAAATTCTGTTATATCTGTTAGCCATAATTTATTTGGTTTATCAGCTTTAAAATTTCTATTAACAATATTATTTGCTATCTTTCCTACTGTTCCTTTATATGAATTATACTTTCTAACTCTATTTTTAAACTTTATACATAAAAGTTCATTTTCTTTCATTATTCTTAAAACTTTCTTGTGGTTTACAATAAGTCCATATTCTAATCTTAATACCTTACTTACTCTTCTATATCCATATCTTCCTTTAGATTCTTTTACTATATCTTTTATTTTTTCAATAATATAAATCTCTTTTGACTTTATCTGTTTATATAGTTTTTCTTTCCACTCATAAAAGGAACTTTTATTTAATTTAGCCACTTTTAACCATTGTAATATTGTAATTGATTTATATTCTTTTGCCTTGCTTAATTCAATTATCGCTTTTGCTTTTTCTTTGTTTTTAAGTCCTTTTCCATAAGCAAGGCTTGAAGTTTTTTTTCATAAGCTATAGCTGCCTTTAATAGGAGATTTTCTTCTCTTAGTCTTAAAAGTTCTTCTCTTTCGCTTTCTTGTAAATTTTTTTTTCTTTTTTGTTCTATTGGTATAGATTTTTTCATTTTAGGCTTTCTTCCTTTTGTTTTACTATTTAAACCTTCTAATCCATATTCATCATATTTCCTTTGCCAATTAACTATGATTGAATCATTTGTTATATCAAATTTAACAGCAGTTTCTCTGAAAGTTAGATTATTAGTTTTTTTATATTGTAATACAAACAGCTTAAAATTACTAGTATAACTTTTATTTTTTACTTTTTTACTTACGCCTTTAATACCATTATCCATATACCATTTTATCCAATTTTTGATTGTTGATAGTGGTATTTTATATTTTTTTGATAATTTACATTGACTAATATTATTTTTCTCATATTCTTTAATTACTTTTATTTTTAATTTTTTATCATATTTTGACATTCAAAAACCCCCAAATCCTTTGTCCGGATTTAGGGGTTCACATCA